>JBNKJW010000123.1:0-71407 GCA_050291445.1 Bacteroidales bacterium
CATTTTTCTAACACCCAAATTTGGGTGCTTGAATTTATCTTTGTGTATCTGCTTCGTTGCGAAAACCTTGAAATATTAATATATGTCTGCAGTTTCCGACGCCTAGCATCTACACAAAGCTAAATCCATGAATAATTCAGGTTAAGATCTATTAATAATAACGACTAAAATTTGGCAATAGTATGAGCGGGCTAAAATGCTTTCTATTAGCGGTTGCTTTCTTAATTTTCGCAAATAGTTTGCATTCATTTCCATTAGATACAATTAAAAAACCATTTAGTATTGGAGGAAAACTACATTATGGGACAATTTTGCCCCATTCAGAACGCATTCGACCACTTGCTTTTAACAACCCTTTTGGAATTGAAACAAGTTTCGGCTGGCTAAACCATTCTGAAAAATCAATTAAGCAAATGAATTGCTATTACTACACTGGTATTGCCATCGATTTCATAGATTTTGGTCACCCAAAAATAGGAAAATCGATAAATGCATGGTATTATTTTGAACCACTTTTACGTTTTCAAAAAAAAATGGGCTTTGGCATTCGTTCGGGTGTAGGCATAAGCTACCTTACTAAAGTGTACGATGAAAATACCAATCCGGAAAATAAGTTTTTTGCTTCGCACTTAGCATTTCTTTTACTTGTTGAGTTTAAGACCAAGTATAAAATTAGCAAAAAGCTTGAGCTGACAAGTTCTATATGCTATAACCATATTTCAAATGGTGGAATAAAACAACCCAATTATGGTATGAATTTCCCAACCATTACTATTGGAGCCGATTATCATTTTAACCCGGTTGAACTCAAACCGATTACAAAAGAAAGGCTAGCTGCCAGAAAAAAAATATGGAAGTTAAAAGGCGAAGTATTATCCTCAATAAAAGTGCAGAACAAGACCGAAGAATTTGAGGAAAAAGCATGTTTTGCCTATGGTATTGCCGTTTTTGCAGATAAAAGAGTCGGCAAGTTTTCGGCAATTAATTTGGGGGCTGAGTTTGTTGATGATGGCTATGTAAAAGAAGAACTAAAAAGGGCCGGATTGGATAAAGATCATAAACGGGCAGCTGCTTTTGTTGGTCATGATTTGATTTTTGGCAAAATAAATTTCACCATCAACTGGGGAGTTTATTTTTATGCACCTTACCCAGCAAAAGACCCTTACTACCAAAAATACCTGCTACAATACAATTTTAACCAACGGCTTTATGCAGGAGGATTTATGCTGGCACATGGCGATGCTGCAGAAATAATGGGTTTTAATGTGGGTTACGCAGTTTTTAAACAATAACTGGTTTTAATTCCCCCTTACCCTTAAACTATAAATTGTCCCTTCTGCTTTTCTTGAAGTTTTTTGGCTGTAATTAAAATATACCTCAAACGAAATTGTTACATCATCTGATATTTTTTTTGAGGCATTAAACTGCGCAACAAGGGTAAATTTACCACTATACCATTCTTTTTTCGGTCTTTTTACCACAGAAAGCACAAAACCTAAATCTTTAAATAATTGTTGCCATTCGTTGTATGAAAGATCCCAGTCCAGTCCGCACTCCCTCCATTGCTGAGGCAATGGGTCAGTGTAAGTCATGTATATATGATTGGCAACATCATCGCCATACCAAAATCGCATGTCGTTTATGGTGTAATACTTGTATTTTTTTCCTTTGTCATCTCTGTCTTTTGCCCTGGTTCCCTTATTTGCAAGTTCTTTTACACTTGTTTTTCCAAGCGTTACACCATATAAGGGGAAAAATTTGCATTTTTTGTTTGTTTTTACTGCACCCTTGCCTTTAATTGCCTCTTTTTCAGCCACTTCACTAAAACATTGTGGTTTACTTTTTTTTGTAAAACTAATAGTTACATCGCTTAGATTGAGGTATTTCTGGATGTTTTGTTCCACTTTGTTCACAAACAGGTTGAATGTTTTCTCAACATTTGTAACTGTTGTGTTTTCGGGCAAGCCAGAAAAGTTTATTTGAATTGGGTATTCGCCAATTGGGTGAATTCTGTGCATTGTTAGTTCAACCACAAAATTCACCTGAGAATCACTGGTTTCCATCACCACTGAAACTTCCTCATAAAACCGTTCAAATGCATTGTGTAAAACCTCTCCAAATTCCTCAATTGCATTGTCTAAATCATGAGGCTTGTTATTTTTGTCAAGGTAAAAATCAGTATCATCATGGCTAATACGCACCAGGTTAGTAATGCCTGAATTTTTAAATGCAGCACTAAGCTTATTCAATACATCTCTAGTTGAAAAGGTCTCCTCTTCAACTCTTTCCCTTCCTTTCCAAAACAATTCTTTAAAATAATTATAGAGTGTTTCTTCGTCTGTATATCTTTCTTTAACAAGGCTTTCTATTTTTAAACAAATTTGAGCAGAGTATTTCATGATTTTTAGTAGATTAAAATCAAAACAAGCTAATTTAACAGAAAGCAATGATAATTTCAAAATTCATCATGTTTTTGTTTGCGCCACTTTTTTTAAGTTCTTAATTTCTGATTGATAGAGCCATAGAGCAAAACACTAAAAGTCAAGCAATATAAATAATAATGATAAAATAAAATAACATATGTATAATGTTGATTATGAATGAGAAAAGATTGGGATAATTTGGCTGTCCCAATAATTTTGTTAGAATGTAGGTCAATCAAAAAAAATAATTTTTATGATCAACAAGATTTTTAATTCTACAAATCCTCCATCAGATGGAGAAAAAAATGAAGTTGCTGATTTTCTTTTCACCCATCTCGAAGAGTACGGAGATCCAAAAGAAGATATTTTAAAAGCAATCAATTTTTCGTTGAAAAAATCTGCAACCTCTCTTGGAGGCTTCGTTTTAATAGCAAAAGATAATAGCGATATAATAGGAGCAGTAGTAGTTAACCGCACAGGAATGGAAGGTTATATTCCTGAAAATATACTGGTTTATATTGCTACACATAAAGATTATAGAGGTAAAGGAGTTGGGAAACAATTAATGAATAAATCAATTGAAATAGCGCAAGGCGATATTGCTTTACATGTTGAGCCTGATAATCCTGCAAAGTTTTTATATGAGAAAGTCGGATTCACCAGCAAATATGTTGAAATGCGATATAAACAAAAACAAGATGCAAACCATTAAATGACAAAAAAGGGCTTTTCAAATAGTTCACATTAGTACATAAAGAAAATAATTTTGATTTTCTGCTGGACTAAAATGTTAATTAATTGTATCAAAGAATTTAAATAATTAGGTCTATGACTTTAAGTAGATGAATTGGTTCGTTTTTTTTGATTCTTACTGATACTTTCTAACGAAAACTATTTGATTAGCCTTTTCACTATTATGGAAATTATTGATATTATAGTTTTTATACTCTATTTCGGTGTAATGCTTGGAATAGGGGTGTATTTCTTTAAAAAAAATAAAGACATTGAAGATTATTATGTTGGTGGTCGCTCTTTGGGTAGTATACATATTGGACTATCTGTAGTTGCTACCGATGTTGGCGGAGGATTCTCAATTGGTTTAGGCGGACTTGGTTTTGCTATTGGAATTGCAGGATCATGGATGCTTTTTACAGGATTGGTAGGTGCCTGGTTAGCCGCTGTGGTTTTAATACCTGTGATTAGCAAACTATCTGAGAAACACAAGTTCTATACTTTTCCTCAAATTTTTGAGTATTTCTACAACAGTAAAGTAGCATTAATAGCGGGTATTATTTCAGCAATTGGATACATTGGTTTTACCAGTTCGCAACTACTTGCAGGGGCAAAACTTGCTTCGGCAACATTTATTGAAATAGATTTACTGACTGCCTTAATAATTATGGGTGTAATTGCGGTAGTTTATACCGGGATAGGCGGTTTAAAAGCGGTAATTTATACCGATACAGTTCAGTGGATTATTTTAATGTCGGGACTTATTTTTATTGGTATACCCGTTGCCTATCATCAAATTGGAGGTATGGAGGCCATAAAAGCTACTGTTTCGGGCGAATTTCTATCTCTTACCAATATTAGCTGGCAACAACTGGTTAACTGGGGCATTACAATTATCCCAATTTGGTTTGTAGGAATGACTTTATATCAGCGAATTTATGCATCAAAAGGTGAAAAACAGGCAAAAAAGGCATGGTTTATAGCAGGATTGTTTGAATGGCCAATTATGGCGTTTATGGGAGTAACCTTAGGTCTTTTTTCAAGGGTAGCCTATGAGAATGGCATGTTTGACGAGTTGGGCTATGCTGTAGGGAGCAGTATTGATGCCGAAATGGGCTTGCCAATATTATTAAATACCGTTTTACCAGCTGGCTTAATGGGGCTTATGTTGTCTGCTTATTTTTCAGCAATTCTCTCAACGGCTGATAGTTGCCTAATGGCGGCTTCTGGGAATATGCAAACGGATATTCTTGAAAAAATATTCAAGTTTAGGACGGATACTAAATCGCAATTAAGAACATCACAAATAACCACACTGTTAATTGGAGTTTTGGCGTTGCTGCTGGCTTCCAGCATGACAAATGTTCTTGATTTGATGTTGTACTCCTATGCCTTTATGGTGTCAGGACTTTTTGTGCCGGTAATTGCAGCTTTGTATACAAAAAAACCAAATTCATTGGCTGCAATTTGGAGTATGATTCTTGGTGGCTCAACCACACTAATCCTACAGATAAATAAAGTCGCTCTCTCAGAAAAATTATCGGATGTTGATTTTTGGGGTAAAGTTGAAAAAATAAAAATGCTATTTCCTAATTTTGAAAAGCTGTTAACAGATTTATCTACAAAAGAAGAGATCATTAAGTTGATTAATCAATCAGAACTAATTAATTTTAATTTTTTAAATATCTCGTTCCAGCTGCCCTATAATCTAGACGCCAATATTTTTGGAATACTTACATCAGGCGTTGCATATGTATTATTTTCATTAATTTCAAACAAAAAAAAATGAATAGTATCATTGCTCTGAGGCATGAACTGCATAGGTATCCTGAAATCTCAAACCAGGAATTTAAAACGTCAGAAAGAATTAGCCAGTTTATGGCCAGACTCCATGCCGATGAAGTCATTACTCTTGGCAAAACCGGCAAAGCGTTTGTTTTTAAGGGAAAGGAAGAAGGTCAAACTGTTGTTTTCAGGGCCGAGCTTGATGCTTTGCCAATACAAGAAGCCGGGAAAAACGAATACACTTCGGTTAACCAGGGAGTAGCACATGTTTGCGGGCACGATGGGCACATGGCCATTGTTGCCGGACTGGCTAAAAGGGTAGCTGAAAATCGACCGGTAAAAGGGAAGGTTGTAATTTTGTTTCAACCGGCAGAAGAGGTTGAGCAAGGTGCCAGGGATGTGGTTAATGACCCCGGTTTTCAAAAACTGAAACCTGACTATATTTTTGCACTGCATAATGTGCCTGGTGTAAAAAAACACACCATTTTAATAAAACGGGGAAGCTTTGCGGCTGCCTCAAGAGGCATGACAGTGAAACTTACTGGTAAAACATCTCATGCTGCCGAACCAGAAAAAGGCATTAGTCCAGCAATAGCTATCTCTGAGATTATCAAGGAATTAAACCTGCTCATTAAGGACAAAAGTTTATTCAAAGATTTAAGTTTATTGACAATTATTCATGTTCAACTTGGCGAGATATCATTTGGAACCACTCCCGGGTATGCAGAAATTAGGATTACACTTCGTGCTTTTGAAAATGATGACATGGAGCTTTTATGCAAAAAGGCAGAAAATATCATTACCAATATTGCGCAAGCAGAAAAACTAAGGTGTGACTTAAGCTATAGTGAGGTTTTTCCCGCAACTGTAAATAATAATGAATGTATTGAGTTAATTGAAGAAGCTATCAATAAAAATGGTTTTAATAGCACGCTAATTGAAAAACCGTTTAAATGGTCTGAAGATTTTGGGTATTTCACCGGAAAATACAAAGGGGGCTTTTTTGGTTTAGGTTCTGGAACCGAACAACCAGCTTTACACAACCCTGATTTTGATTTTCCCGATGAGATTATATCAACCGGAGAAAATGTTTTTTATTCTATTTACAAAAAAATTAACCTGAACGATTAATGATAACAGGCTCACTCATCACCTTACGATTAAATGCTATAAAAAATAATATCGCATTTTTAAAAGAACAACTTGGCCCTAAAGTTAGAATTTCGTCTGTTGTTAAAGCAAATGCTTATGGACACGGAATTGAACAAATAGTCCCTTTGTTTGAAGAAGAAGGGATTGATCATTTTTCAGTTTTTTATTATGATGAAGCCGAAAGGGTAAAAAAAAGCATTAAAAAAGATTCGGATATTGTAATAATGGGGTGGATTGCTGATGAAGATATAAAGGGTTCCATTGAACAAGGCTTTGAGTTTTTTGTTTTTAATCTGGAGCGGCTTTATTTAGCAAAAAAATATGCAGAAGAACTAAATATAAAAGCAAAAATTCACCTTGAAGCAGAAACTGGAATGAATCGTTCTGGTCTGAACAAGAAGGAGTTAAATAAAGCATTAGCATTTATTAAAGAAAACAGTGAACATTTTAAGGTTGCCGGATTCTGCACGCATTTAGCTGGTGCTGAAAGCATTGCAAATCACTACAGAATTCAAACGCAGCTTAAGCGTTATTATAAAATGTTTCAAGCACTTGAAAAAAACGATATTGTTCCTACCTATAAGCATGTTGCTAATTCGGCAGCTGCATTTGTATATCCGGAAACCAGGATGGATTTGGTGAGGATTGGTATTATGCAATATGGTTTTTGGTCGAGCATGGAAACCTTTATTCATTTTACAAGGAACAAAAAAAACAAAGTAGATCCACTTCAACGAATATTAGGCTGGAAAAGCAAAATTATGTCGATAAAAGAAGTCAGGACTGGTGAGTTTGTTGGGTATGGCATTTCATTTTTAGCACAATCAGATATCAAAACAGCCCTGGTCCCGATTGGTTATTCATGTGGCTACAGTCGCTCATTAAGCAACAAAGGGCGGGTACTTATTCATGGAATACGTTGCGGGATAATTGGCCTGGTAAATATGAATATGATAATTGTTGACATAACTACTGTTCCGGATGTAAATGTTGGTGATGAAGTGGTAATTATTGGGCAACAAGGTGATTTAGAAATAAAAGTGACAGCCTTTAGTAACATTAGTGACAGGCTGAATTATGAAATTCTGGCACATATGCCAGGAACAATTGAACGAAAAGTAATATAAGAAATATGGCATTTGTAACATTAGATTCAAAAAAGCTAAAAGAAAACTACAATTACCTGGATAAGTTGTTTAAGAGTAACAACATTAAATGGTCAGTAGTAACCAAACTGTTATGTGGTAACGAATTGTATCTCCGCGAAGTGTTAAAGCTTGGTGTAAAACAAGTTTGTGATTCGCGGGTAACCAACCTTCAGGTAATAAAATCGATTAACCCTAAGGTGGAAACAGTTTATATAAAACCTCCGGCCAAACTGTCAATTGCTGATGTGGTTAAATATGCCGACATCAGCTTTAATACCGAGTATGACACCATTCAAATGTTGTCGAAGGAGGCAGGTAAGCAAGGAAAAACTCATAAAATAATTATTATGATTGAAATGGGTGAGCTTAGAGAGGGCGTTCTACGAGAAGAATTGATGGAGTTTTATTCTGAGGTTTTTGAATTAAAAAATATCGAAGTAGTTGGTATTGGCACCAATTTAACTTGTTTATATGGAATACTCCCTAATCACGATAAGTTGATTCAACTCAGTCTTTATGAGCAACTTATTGAGTCAAAATTCAATAAACATATTCCTTATGTGTCGGGGGGCTCATCGGTAACTATTCCATTAATGTTCCAAAACCTCCTACCTGTTGGTATTAATCACTTTCGGGTTGGAGAATCGCTGTTTTTAGGCACCGATGTTTACCACAACAGCACATTAAATAAAATGAATGATGATGTTTTCAGGCTGTATGCCGAAATTATTGAATTAATTGAAAAACCAATGGTTCCAATGGGGGAAATGGGGACAAATGTAGAGGGAGAATCGCCAGAATTCGACCAAAGCCTTTTAGGCGAAACTTCCTACAGGGCAATTATTGATTTGGGCTTGCTTGATGTTGATAGAGAACATATTTTTCCAATAGATAAAGGGATAAAATTTGCCGGGGCAAGTTCGGATATGATAGTTGTTGATTTAGGCGAGAACAAAAACAACTACAAAGTAGGTGATTTAATTGAATTTACGATGGATTACATGGGAACGCTAAGAATTATTAACTCAAGGTACGTGGAAAAGAAATCTGCAAGCAAATCTTAAGGGCTGTTTAGAACAAAAAATCCATGCCAACATAAATACCATTTATCCCATCGTGTTGTTTTAGTGCCATGCCATAATCAATGGCCAAAACAAAGTTTTGGTTTAAAACAAAACGAATACCAGCACCATAGCTTAAGTGCCAGTTTTCATTCTGATAATTGAACCAGTGCTGGTTTTCCTGTGGGATATTTTGAAGGTTTAACGAGTAGGG
Organism: Bacteroidales bacterium; assembly: GCA_050291445.1. Taxonomy (GTDB): domain Bacteria; phylum Bacteroidota; class Bacteroidia; order Bacteroidales; family NBLH01; genus NBLH01. Next base: position 8,516 of record JBNKJW010000123.1, read on the forward strand.
ATCAACTACCCTTGCTGCATCAACAAAGGCATTAAGTGCTATGTAGAAATTTTGTTTCAATAAGGGTTTTTCGAAAACTTTTGAGCGAAACTCAAAGTTACCATATGCAGTACCATTGCCTACCACCCGGTTGCGCAAAATACCGCGTAAGGTTTTAGCACCACCAAAAGCATCGTAAGTGTTTCGTGAATCGACAAGATATGGCAAAAGATAAAATGGGACTTTTCCTGCAACTTTTGTTTGATAGCCAAGGCGATAAGCAAACTTTAACCTTTCTTTTATTAATGTGATATAATGCCTGTGTTGTAAAGAAATAATTGCAGTAAACCCATCAAAGCCAAAGGCTTTAGGCCCTGCCAACAGCAAAGCTTCAGACCAAACCCCTTTGTTGGGGTCGGCCTCATTGTCGCATGAATTATAAACAAAACCACTTTTAAAAAAAGTATTTACCCCTCCATGAATCTCATTATTGGGAACAACACCCCAACTAGCATACAAGTCGTATAAGCCATCAACTTTTGGTAAAAGCTCGTCTTCGCTTCTTCCCTCATTTAAATTATCTAAATCAACAGAGGCTAAATTGCTGTTAAAATAAGCCAGGCCAACCAACAATTTCAAGTTTTTATTAAACATTTTTCGTTGTAGGTTAAGATTGAACCTTACAACTTTTCGCTCGTACCTGTAAAATACCTCTGAAATATAGTTTGGATGGTTACTATCCTCAAAATCGGGATTATATAACGATTGGTAGCCATTAAAGCCATAAAAATTAAGTGCTTTTTCGGTATAGTAAGACAGTCCGGTAGTTAATCTGAATTCAGGAATCAACCTATCTGAGTCGTATCTTATCTCGCTAACACTACTACCCTTTGTGGTTTGGTACCATCTAACAAACAAAGAATGATTGTATATGGGATAACGGGATCCATCGCCATAATGATAAAAATTAGCCAATGCCCCATATTTTAAGCCAATATCAGAATCAAATGCTAAGATTGGAATTGCTCCAAACGAGAAGCCTTTTTTACTTTTTTCATCATGCAAACTGTCTGCATTAAAGCTTTGTGCAGTTGTAGTCCACTGATTAAAAGCGAGAAACAAAAATACAAGGCAGATTATCTTCATTAATATTTGTAATAGGGAGGCTAAAATAATTATTTTTAACAGATAAAAAATGTCACTATTAATATACAACTTGTAAATAAAGAAATTATTTCAAAAAAAGGTTGCCTTTAACAATTTTTAAGGCCATTTAATCAATAAGAAAGCCGCCTGGTTATTTTTTTGTCTTAACTTTAAAATTCCACATTGTAACATTAAAGGGCTAATTAATGAAGGATTTAACTTTTGATTTTTATCAGAGGTTTTCAAAAGACAGTTTTTGTCTCTTGTATGATGGAAATATTGTTGATGAAGTAACCGATAAAATTATTGATTTGAGTGAGTTTAACTACGAAAGTCAGGATAATTATAAAAAAACCAGGAAGAAAGTTTCTTTTTTGCTGGCCGAATGCTTTCAGAACATTGTAAGGCATGGCGAGATTTTTCTTCCACCTGAAATAAATGAAGGCGACTTTGGCTTTTTTCTTACCAGGTATGTAAATGATACTTATTTTATTACTTCTGCAAATCTTATAAAAACTGATAAAGTTGACAACTTAAAATTGCAACTCAATAAAGTAAACAGCCTTGATAAGGAGAGCCTGAAAGCCCTGTATCTTGAAATGCTTGAAAACAGAAGCTTTTCACAGAAGGGCGGAGCGGGGCTTGGGTTAATAGAAATAGCCAGAAAATCTGGTCAGAAAATTGAATATGTAATTGATGAATTTAATGGCGATTATTCTGTTTTTTATAACCAAATTATGCTTAAAGATGAAAAGCAAATTGCTGAGAACAGCTCATACCGGATTGTTGAAGCCATGGAGTTGCATCGTAAAATGATAGCTGAAAATATTATTTTGGTGCAAAAGGGTGATTTTTCAAAAAACCTTATCAACCCGGTCCTGAATATTCTCGACAAAAACATTAAAGGAATTGATAAGCCATCCAACCCTCGAAAAAAAGCTTATCATGTGCTTGTTGAACTAATTCAGAATATGAGCAAATATTCAGTTTTGATAAATGGTAAAAAGGAAGGTGTTTTTTTAATAAAGAGCAAAAAAGACAACCTAATTATAAGTGCTGGTAATTTAATTGAAAATCAGCTTGTTGAGGGACTAAAAAAACAACTTACTTTAATTAATGGTCTGGGTAAAAAGGATATAAAAGCCCTGTATTTAAAAGTTTTAAATGATGAAAACAGCGAAATGAGTATTGGATTTTTAGAAATTGCAAAGCAAACAAACAAGCCTCTTTTATTTGATTTTAAAAACGCTGCTAATGGGCACGTTTTCTTTGCGTTTACAGTTATTGTTTAGCAATTAAATAAGCCCAAGCCTTTTCATTTCTTCTTCCACATTTATTCCATTACTATAATGAATGGTTTGAAAGCCCAATTCATTAGCCGTTTGAATGTTTTTTAAATTGTCATCAATAAAAAGCGATTCTTCTGCTTTAATTTGAAACCTACGAAGTAATATATGATAAATTTCCTTATTTGGCTTAACAGTTTTTTCAACGCCCGATACAACTATTCCATCGAACTCGTTCAAAAATGGAAATTTTTTACGGGTTACAGGAAAAGTCTCAGTAGACCAATTAGTGAGGCCAAAAAGCCCGTACTGTTTCTTTAACACAGGTAATAACTTGGTGTTTTCTTCAATCTCTCCATTCAGCATTTTTTCCCAATCATCAAAATAGAGCTGTATCATTTTTTCATATTCAGGATGCTTTGCCTTAAGCCCTTTAACAGCTACTTCAAATGGCAGTCCTGCATCTTGCTGCTCGTTCCATTTGTAGTTACATACATTTTCAAGGAAATACTCCATATCATCCTCACTGTCAAACAATTCCCTAAACAAATGTCGAGGATTCCAGTCAATTAGCACGCCTCCAAAATCGAAAATAATGCTTTTTATCATTGCTTTTACTGCATGTTTAAATGGTTATCTCAACTTGATTGCCTTCCGGATCTAAAACAACACTCTCGTAATACCCATCGCCAGTAGTTCTTGGTTCGCCAGCAACAATATACCCATCCACTCGTAATCTTTCAGTTATACCAAACCGCTATCAAGATAATAAAAAAGGCATTGGTATAACTTAGAAAACGAAGTGAACGTTCTCATGACCAAAGGGTATAATGCCGAAAAATTAGCATGTTAAGAAAATTTATTTTCTGTTACATGATAACCATTCGGTATTAATTCATCTACTTTAACTTTGCTGCCAACCGGAATTGCAAGATGAGTAAGACCGCTTATAAAATTATTGCCACCAATATGAGTTGAGACATCAGTTTTGTTCATGATTTCAAGTTTTGTTTCGGCGCCATTAAATGACAAAAAATAAGACGAAAAGCCTTTCGCTGGATTAACATATTTTTCACCATTCTTCATACCAAAGTATGTAGTATAAAATTCTTTAATTTGCTCCAAATCTTTTACCCAAAGGGCAATGTGTCCAATTTTCATTTTCGTTTTCAGATATGAGTTTGAGTAGTGAGAAATTAGCTATTGTTGTTTTAAAAGTTACATCGTTACAAGCCTGATTGATAATGATTGAAGAAGATTGAATAGAGATTGATTTAATCTCGATATTGGGATATCAATCGTCATTCTATCTTTCAATCTACATCAATCTATTTAGACTTGTTTAGATTAGCTATTCATTTCATACATCCACAAACATTCGAAAGCTTCAATTGCATCGAAAACATCGTTTTTTCTTCCATGGTATCATAAATTTTCTTTATCAGCTTAAAAATCTGCTCTTTGTTGCCACTTATTGATGTTGACATGGCTCCAATAGCGTATGACATCCCCGAAGCTTTAATAATTGATAATACTTCGTCTATTTCGTCAATATATTCATTACTTTGAATAGGTATAAAAGAAATTTCGCACCCCATTATTTTTTCCATAACCCACAAATAAATCCACCCCGATTCTTTTCGCTTAAAGAATTTTCCAAATCCAGATTCAAATCTTCCTCCGGAGTATCAGGTAAAAAAAACAAGCTTTCTTTAAAATCAATCAATTTATCAGCTTTTATTTTGCTCAACATCGATTTTCCAACCAGGTTGGCATACCTAAAAACAGTGTTTTCCTTGAAATAAGGTGTTTCGTAGAGTTCTCCCCAGGCACTCTCTTTATTGATTGTTCCAACCACTATCGGAGCCTCTTTTTTGGCTACCCTGAACATTTCTTCGAAACCTTTTTGCACATCATCAAAAAACTCAATTGCTGTTACTGAAACCACTGCATCAAACGATTCATTTTCAAACTCAAGGTTTTCAACTGCTCCAATTCTAAAATCAATATCCAGGTTCTTTTTTAGGGCCTTTGTTCTGGCAATATCCAACATGTTTTCCGAAACATCAATGGCTGTTACATGACATCCTAGCGTTGCCAGCTTTATACTGTAATTACCTGTGCCACAGCCAATATCAAGAATTCGCATAGTTTTCTCAGGCCTTAAAAGTTCCATTGCCAGTGCGGTTTCTACCTCATCGATTAGTGCACCTTTTTTAGTAGTGTACCAGGCATCATACGCAGTTGCTTCATTATCAAACGCAATCATTCAGTTTTTTTTAGTTTTATTAACATTTTCTCTACCACAATTATAATTAAAAACCCAAACAAATAGGCAATTAAATCTTCAAATGAGTAGGATGTTCCAATAATAATCCTCATTATCTTGTTCTCTTGCAAACCAAGAATTTCTACAATCTTAAAATATTGCAAAATTTCAACACTAAAAGCAAAAATCAAAACTGAAATGGCAACAATAATTGGTTTTGCTCTCCAAAAACTTCGTAAAAGGCAGTAAATTAATATCACCACCAAAACATCCCCAACATATGGACGAATAAAATCATCATGAACATAAAGGGCTATCAACAGTTCAATAATAAATAGTAAAATAGTTAGTAAAAAATAGGTCTTTCTAAAAGTAAACATCTTTTTTGGCTTCAATGGATTATAAATTTTGATTTTGCAGCTGCAAGTTTACCACCTGGAAAAGGATTTTGCAAAATTACTTTTGCTTTAGCAACTAAAAAAATAATTAGTGCTGGATAAACAAGAAAAATGGCAGCCAGTTTCTAATTATTCTGTATTTTTATCAGAAAATAAATTCTAGTGGACAAATCATACAAAAAAATACGGCTAGTTTTCCTGTTAATTATTATTCTGCCAACAATAATTTTCACTATATATGAAATTGCTTCATATAGGGAAAATGAAAAAGAAATTGACAAAATTTATAATAATCAGCTAGATGCAATACTCTACTCCGTTAATCAATATTCGAATGATGTAATAAGTGGCTGGGCAGCCAAAATGGATATTATCTGTGATACGAGTGATAATGTAAAAGAAACTTTAGCAACATTAGAAAATGGATTGCAAGGGGTTGAGGCCTTGTATCACTTTAATATGGACATGGAGCCCTTATTCCTTGATGAAGACGACAAAATAAACTCAAAACTCCACAGCAAAGTTGCGGAATTACTAAAAGACAGCAGCAAATCAATCATCAAGCTTGAAAAATATATTGAGGAAAATTATCGTAAAATTGAGCCCTTTAAATTAAACGACAAGAACATTCAATTACTTGTTTTTTTAATAAAAACCAAAGAGGAAATCGTCATCAATGCACTGATTTTGAACTCGTTGCAATTTATTGAAGATGTATTGGATTCTAGAATTCAGCAAATAGCACAAGATGAATTTTACATTGGGGCTTTTATTGATACTTCGACCAACATTGTTTATAATTCGGACAAAACAGTTCAAGATGTTGAATTTAAGCACAGCAAACCCTTCTGGCTTTTGTCTGATTATTATTTAGGCATTGAGTTGAAGAACGAAACCATTTCGGAACTGGTGCAAGCAAGAACAATTACCGATATTTATGTAATTGCTTTTATTGATTTGGTATTGCTTTTTGGTGCCTGGCTAATTTACCGAAGCATTAAAAAACAAATGGAGCTGGCCCAATTAAAATCCGATTTTATTTCAAATGTTTCGCACGAAATCAGAACCCCCTTAGCACTTATAAGTATGTATATTGAAACCCTGGACATGAACCGGGTAAAAACCGAAGAAAAAAAGAAAGAATACTACTCGGTAATTTATAACGAAACCCAGCGACTTTCGAAACTGGTAAATAAAATCCTGAACTTTTCGCAAATTGACAACAACAAAAAAAAATATGTTTTCACCAAAGCCAATATAAATTCTATTGTAAATGAAGTGATTAACACCTTCAGGTACCATTTAGAAAACAAAAATTTTGAATTAAAACTTGAATTAGCTGAAGACATTCCTCAAATTTCGGCAGATACCGAAGCCCTGACCGATGCCATTGTCAACCTGGTTGATAACGCCATAAAATACAGTGGTGAGCAAAAATTTATTGGCATAAAAACCGGCCAGCAAAAAGAAAATGTTTTTATTGAAATAAAAGACAGTGGGATTGGTATTTCAGAAAACGACCAAAAAAAGATATTTGAAAAGTTTTATCGTGTAACAGAAAAAAACCTGGCCTATAAAGCAAAAGGCTCAGGTTTAGGCTTATCAATTGTAAAACATGTAATAGATAAGCACAACGCAAAAATTAGCGTAAAAAGCAAGGTTGGAAGCGGCACTAGTTTTAAGGTGGTTTTTCCGGTATAGTATTTACTGGAAAAAGGAATAATTAAATCACAAGCTATCACAATAAGTGAATAACTTTTCAATATCCCCAGATTTTCTTAAACTGATTTTATTCTTTTTAATAAAAGCTTTAATAGTTGCCTTTTTGCCTTCAAATGCTTTGTAAAGAGTGTTTTTTGTTAATGGCAAAAGTTTATCTTCTTTTAGGAAATAAAACCTCTCTTGTACAGGAATTTCTATATCCGGGGAACCAGACGATTCGGCCAATAAAATTCGGTAGTAGTCTTTGCGTTGTTCAATTGAACTCATTTTACTCACCGAAGATGTTTCATTCGAGGTCCCATATGCGCCTTCGGGAGGTTTTGTCAAAACCGATAGCTTGGGTACAAGTTTTGAATAAACTTTACTTTTATCTGCATAAATCAGTTTGTAATACCCTTGGTTATGAACAATAAAATTCTGATCCTTAAAACGCACAAGTACTATATCCTCCACATTCCTAATAGACAGTTTTCGCCCATTTTCCAAATAGTCCATTTCATCAAGAAGCACATTGTAATTTAGTTTTACTTCCGTGCGGCTGTTGGTCTTTGTAAAAACTTCTGCTTTCGTATAATCTTTATAATAATACTGTTTTCGTATTGAATACTTGGTGTTTTGCGTCAGAGCTATACTAAAATGAAAAAAAGATACGAATATTATAAAAACAAATCTTTTCATATACGTTTTATTAAAATTAAAAGAGGAGCATAAAAAGCCCCTCTTTGGAATTTACTCTTAAATACTAATCCAGGTATTGTGGATTTTGAATAATACTTTGATTAACATCAAGCTCTTCTCTGGGAATTGGTTGAATAACCCTGTAATCAGAAGGCTCTATCAACATTGGTGCTGAGAGTAAATGATCGGTGCCTGTTCTTTCTACAGACAATCCATTTCTCATCAAGTCATAGAAACGGTGTCCTTCACCAATCAGTTCTTTTCGTCTTTCAAGTAAAATCCTGTCTAAATCAACCCCTGCAACAATTGCACCCGGATCATCGGTTCTTACCCTGTATAAATCCTGAATATAACCATCCGCTTTATTATTATCGTTGGTTTTTAATGCAGCTTCAGCAGCAATTAGATACATTTCCGACAACCTAAAAAGATCAATATTGTTCGTTAGTTCATCGGGATATTTTAGCAGGTAGCCATCCACCCCAAGGTTTGTATTTACCCCAATTAAGTTCTGCCTAACATCGTTTGGATCAGAGCGAAGCATAGTCATCGCTTCATCAGTTATAAGCATCGCACTGTAGCCACCCGGCGCCCAAAGATACCCGATGCCCTCCCGTTGAGGGTTGTCATCGGCAGTATTTATCAATGTTAAAATAGACTCAGTGGTTGACAGTGCCCCAAAAGAAGCCGCATATTCAGCTGCAGGGATAAGTGAAAATGACCCATTTGTAATTATATCTTCCGCATACATTAAAGCATTAGTATTATCATTATAATAAAGGCTTGTCCTTGCATATAAAGCTTTGATTGCCCAATCGTCAAACCACCCCTCTGTAGGGAGTATCCCTGTTGGATAAATACTTAATGCATAATCAAGATCTGCAAAAATCTGAGTGTAGGTTTCCGCTACGGTATTTCTAGGTAATTGAGCTTCCGCTGCAATCGGTTCAGTCAAAACGGCTACTCCCAGGTCTGTTGAAGGGGTGCCGTTAGTAGGCATACGGCCATAAATCCTTACTAATTCAAAATGCATCAGTGCCCTAATTGCATATGCATTAGCCATTATGTAGTTTTTGTAGTCTTCATCTGCTTCTGTTCCATCAGAAACCATTTTATCTTCAGCAGCTATCATGTAATTAATATTCATAATAATATTGTACGGCCACGACCAAAGATTAGTTGAGTTGGCATCTGTTGTTTCCTCAAAGGTGTACGCATTTTCGGTTCGGCTGCCAACATCTGCTGTTCTTACATCAGTCCCTTTTACAGAACCATAGGTTATCAGGTCTGCTCCATACATATTCTCGCTCTGGAAGGTGCTAAATACACCATTTATGGCATTTCGACCGTCTTTAGTTGTGCTAAATGCTTCTTCTGCTGGAATTTGATCCGAAGCACTGGTATTAAACCAGTCTTCAGAACATGAAACTAGCGTAGTAGCAGCTAATAGTAATAATATTATATTTTTTTTCATATTATTCATGTTTAAAAATTACACTAAAAATCTAACTGAATCCCAAAAGTATACGTTTTCAGGGATGGAAAATCAGAATTTGCCATTCCGATTCCCCTTTCATTAACTTCTGGCTCGTATTTATCATAGGCAGCCCATGTCAATAGGTTAAAACCTGTTGCATACACTTTTACATTAGACAGCTTAACCTTTTCTACCCAAGCTTTAGGTAAATTATATGCCAATGTTATATTCTTTAAGCGCAAATAACTAGCATCATGAACCCTTCTGCTCGAATTGTAATTTGTGTGCTGAGGATTTGTTTGGATAATTATAGGCAATTCATTATCTCCAGGTTGTTGCCAGCGGCGATTGTACATATCCTTGGTAATAGCCCCATTAATATCTTCCCCATCATCGTATAGTCTCCAGTCTAAATCGCCATATGTCTCTCCGCCTAACTTATAGGTGAATAAAAATGACAATTCAATGCCTTTGTATGAAAGTGTATTGTTGATAGAGCCCATTAAGTCAGGATCTCCATTTCCAACAATTTTTTTCCCAGCTTCAGCAGTATTTTCAGTCAAATCATACTCGCCATCGCCATCCTCATCTACTCTGTTCTCGTCCTCATCAAGTATGTACCACCTGGCACTACCAGTTTCAGGGTTTACGCCTGCCCAATCACGTAGAAAAAAGCTATTGTAGGATTCCCCTTCTCTTAAAATCATTGGAAAATCATCCTGGATGTCTTCGCCCTCATATAGTTTTGTTATTTCGTTCTTGTAATGGAAAAAAGTAAGATCGGTAGTCCAAACAAAACCGCCTTTTGAAAAGTTGACTGAACTAATAGTTGCTTCGAACCCTTTGTTTGTCATTTCACCAACATTGCCCCAGTACCAGTTAAAACCGGTCATCCTTGAAACAGGAACTTGCAACAATAAATCTGAGGTTTTTCTATTAAAATATTCGAATTCGACAGTAAACCTGTCAAAAACCCTGAACTCAGTTGCAACTGAAAGGTTTTCGTTTTTCTCCCAGCTTAGTTCTTTGTTTTCTATTTGGGCATTTGTCATCCCTGGTACATTGTTGTATGATGCACCAAATTCATACAATGGCAACGCTCCTTGCCAGTCAGTTGGTGCAGCCGGATCAATAGGGAGGTTTCCGTTTGTTCCGTATGAGGCTCTCACTTTCAAGTCGTTTAACCAATCAACAGTACTTAAAAAGGCTTCCTGGCTAATCCTCCATGCACCAGAAACCGACCAGAAATTCCCCCACCGGCTATCGGCACCAAACTGGCTGCTTCCGTCTCTACGGAAACTTGCAGAGAAATAATACTTGTTGTCAAAATTATAATCCAACCTCGAAAAATAAGAATTCATTTTTCTTTTATTTGTGTGACTGTATGAAGTAAGAGGTTCAGCAGAAACATCAAGCGTGCTTATATAATCATTTGGAAAACCACTGCCTGCGGCTGTGACTTGCTCAATAGAATACTCCTCTAGTTCCATCCCTAACATAACATTTAGATTATGGACATCCATTAGGGATTTAGAATATGTGAGTATATTTGAGTTGGTAATTAATTGACGCGTATAATTGTTTCTCCAAACAAAACCGTCATAGCTTTCACCATCATTTGAGATAGGTGACCAATATTGATGCCCTTTAGTATATCTATAATCAAATCCAAGAGTTGACCTAAGTTTTAAACCTTCAATAATTTCAAGTTCTACATATGCCTGATTAGTAGTATGGTAGATCTTGTCTTGCTGTAAAGTTGTATTTAAATCCTTAACTAAATTAGGATAGGCTCCTCCCTGAATCTCTGTAAACTCACCTTCTTCATCTTTAATTGGGATGAGGTTTACTAAAAAATAATTCGTTGCCCAAACAGGATTCTTATAATACAAACTATTTGCAGGAATTGTTTTTTGCTTAGTGAAATTCAAGTTTGTGTTAATCCCTAAAGTAATAAAATCATTAGCTTTGTGATCAACTTTCACTCTGGCTGTTAACCTTTCAAAGTTGGAGCCTACAGCAACACCTTCAGACTTAAATGTGCTAAAGGAGGTAAAGAACTGTGTTTTTTCATTACCTCCACTTATGTTGAACTCATAGCTTTGTGTTTTTCCTTTTCTAAACAAAGCATCTCTCCAATCATAATCAGAGTCGGGCCTTGAAGGATCGTATTGTGGAAAATAACCGTCCATGTCCTCTTGTGAAAACTGCACAGCTTCTGCCTCACTAAAACCATAATATAAGTAAGCATTTTCGATACTTTCCAGCTTGTATTCATATGTTTCAGCAGGTGTAGCCAATTCAGGAAGTGACGTAGCAAAATCGCTTAAGCCAGTCTCGGCCTTAAAACTAAATTTTGTCTTTCCAGCGCTACCAGATTTTGTGGTAATAAGTATAACCCCATTTGCAGCCCTTGAACCATACAATGAAGCAGCTGCCGCATCTTTTAAGACTGTAATCGATTGAACATCAGAGGGGTTTATTGAAGCAAGCGAACTTGTTGAAGAGGTTGAAAAAGAACCAATATCCCTAACAGGGATTGGTATCCCATCGACAACATATAGTGGCTCTTGGTTCGAATTAATTGAACCAGTCCCTCTAATCCGGATACTTGACAAAGAACCAGGCTGGCCTGAACCTGTAGCTGATTGTACCCCGGCTACATAACCCGAGATGGCCTGATCTAATGAAACAACTGGGAGCTCGGCTAATTTATCGGCTTTTACCGTTGTTGCAGAACCAGTAAAAGATTCTTTCTTGGTTGTTCCATAAGCCACAACCACCACTTCTTCAACACCAACATCTTCACTTGATAAGGTTACATTGAGAACAGTTTGCCCTGCAATTTCAACCTCTTTTGGAGCCATTCCAACAAAAGAATAAACCAAAGTAGTTGCATCAACAGGTACATTTAAACTATAAGTTCCATTTAGGTCAGTTATAGTTCCTATGTCAGAGTAACCTTTTACCCGAACATTTGCTCCAGGAACAGGATCACCATTGTCGTCGGTGACGGTTCCGCTAATTGTGGTTTGTGCATAAACCACATGCACCCCTGCCAATAGCAAGAATGCAAGCATAAAGATCAATTTTCTCATACATAATAATTTAAGTTAATAAAAATAGGATGCCTTCAGTGCAGGCATCAACACAGCTGTTATGATTGGTTAAATCATTTCTATGTGAAATAGAAAAAAAGGAGAGTAAATTCCTTTCAATTAATCTAAACGATAATTGGAGTTGTGTTTTTTGTATTTATTAACCTAAATGTAGTTAATGAGTGTTTTCGTTTAAAGTTACCTAATGAAATATTGAATTTACGTCAGCTTATCCCCCAATAAACTGCTCCTTTTTTGTTAAGAAACGTTAACAAACAGAGTGCCACTACATGCAAACACCTGTTTTTCAGCCAAATACCACACTCAACAAAAGTCGCAGAGTCTGGAAAAGTGACCGATCGTGAACGCCTACCGCACGAAAGTGAACATTTTTTGTGCGGTTTTATGGACACAGGTCAAATCAAATACATCTATTTTGTAATATAAAGTCACCAGGATATCTTTTAATTTTAATGGTACGATATCATTAATTTTATTTAAATACGATCTTTCCAGTATTTAGAAATAAAATGAGGCTACTTTTAAAATGTTTATAGCAGCCTCATATTTTTTCTAAAAATCTATTTTTTAATGTGTATCATCACCAATGCCAGTTGTACGATGACCTGCTTCATAATAGTCGTCTAAAATTGAACCATCAGCATTATAAATAGTAACCCTGAAAATGATGCTGTCACCTATAACTTGAGTTTCGCTGATATCCAAATCATCAGAGGTTAAACTAAACGACGTTTTTGAATCAGCAGATGCTTTAACCTTGATGTTTGAATCATAAATATTATCTACCCAAATGGAATCTTCATCCATTGATGTATTGTAGGTATACAAATGGTATGGACCATAAGTTGCATCCATATCAAGGTTGTACTCGGTAATAGTCCAGGTACCAGCCAAGTCCGAATTTGGTGCCATCCCAGGATCTATTTCTTGCTTCTCGCAAGACATTATTCCAAAAAATACAATTAGGCTTAATAAATATATAAATTTCTTCATTTTTTCAACTTTTAAATTATTGGTATGCAAAAACATAATTCCACCCGGTAGAGAAAGTAATGTCAAAAGTTTGTGTCCCTGGATTATAAGTTCCTTCAGCACCATTAACAGTGGAATAGTGCCAAGGCTGATCTACAACATTCATTACATCACCATTCATTTCAAAATAAACTGGCAAAACACCACTTCCTCCCATATCAGTACAGTAATACATGTTAGAGGTGCCTTCAACAAGGTAAATCTCACCTGTTCTAGCTGGTGTATCGGTATCATAAATAACCCCAGACACATCGGTGCCCGAACCATTAGGATTGTGAACTATCACAATTTGGGTTACAGCTCCATCATATCCGTCAGAATTTGTAGCAGAATATATAATTTCGTATACACCAATACTGTTTACATCTGCTGAACCAACAATATTCACATCAAGCGTAGTTTCACCTTCTGTGGCAATCGCAGAGGGTGTGAATGGTTCTCCAACAGATAAGATCACTTCAGGCTCATATTCAAACTCAGCAAAAACTGTAACCTTTGATAAATCATAAGAGTCTCCTTTTTTGCAGGCATACAAGCCTACTAGAAGTAGACTGATTATCATATATTTCATTTTCATATCTTTTGATTTTTTATATTAATTAATATCCCACCATAATCTGTCGTCAGCACTTGTTTGCTGTGGGAAATTGTTTGCATTTGATGTTCGCTCTGACTGAGGTAGCAAATATCTTTTAACATAATCAGTACCAAGAACTGTATTCTTGGGTAAATAGAGCTTGGCACCTGCATTACCAACTGGCTGTGGATCTACATAAGTCATTGTTTGAAGAAGTTCAGGATAATCAAGACGGTGCATTTCCAAAAAGCCTTCGTAAGGATTTACATTAGCCATGGCAGCCCATTTTTGAACACCAATGTCTTCCAATTGTTCTTCACTTGTACCGGTTGCTCTAAATTCATAATTTCCACCTGTAGAAATCAATGTTCCAACATCTGCACCAACTCTGCTAAAAGCACTTGTTACAGCAGCATTGTAATAGGCTTGGGCATCTCCACTAATATGCTCCTTAACCACCAATTCGGCTCTGAAAAAGTCAACTTCTGATGTAGTCAGAAAATAAACAGGCCTTGTCTCGTCCCAAATCAATGTTCTGTTTGAGCGGGGAGGATTCGTTGTAGTTGTTGCCCTGTGATCACCATGATCTAACAATAGATCACCATCTGCATTTGCTTGGAACATTAAAGTCTCTCGAGGATCGCCATTGGTTGTTAAGAATTCAGAAAGCGTTCGATTAGCAACCAAGTTAATAGTTGTATTCAAATTTTGATCTTGTGCAAACAAAGGGTTTTGCTTGTTTACATCTTCGCCAAAAATATCAAGCATAACATCCTGGGTTAAATAGTTATCTTCTGCCTCCAATGCATTAATAATAGCTAAAGATCCAGCATTATCATAATCAAGGTTTCGAACAGCAATTTTCAATTTTACTGAATTTGCAAAAGAAATCCAACCATCAATACTTCCTCCCAATAAATAATCCTGGCCAGCAATATCACTTCGTAAGTCTCTGCTTGCATTTGGGTTGTCAGTGTAGAAAGTGTTTAATTCAGTTAATGCATCGTCTATGGCGCTTACCAATAGCGGATAAACATCTGGCCCATTGTCGAATGTAGGTGTAAAATTAGCAGATTCTCCTTGTAATGCATCAGTGTAAGGCGCTTGTCCAAAGCAATCAAATATAACTTGATAAGTATAACTTTGTAAAACAGTAGCAATAAATTTCAATCTTGGATTGTAAGTTGCTTCTGCTTCACTGTATTCAATTAGCTTTTTCGCATCACTTAATGCACTTGCATAAAGTTCATCCCATGCATTGTCACCATCGCCAGCAACCAGTTGCATATCTATAATATCCCTGTACTGATTGGCTGTATTGTTTTGATTATAATACTGGGCCCAAAGAGAGCCATGTAATGCTAATCTTCCACCAATAATACTACCAATAGAAATTTCAATACTTGGTAAAAGAAAGATGCCCGGATTATCTGTAACCGCATTAGGATCTGTATTTACATCAAGATAGTCACTGCACGAACTGATTAAAATCAGCACTGCAAGCAAAGACGCAAGCTTTGCTTTTATAATTTTATTATTGAATATTTTTCTTCTCATTTTGCAAAAATTAAATGTTCACATTAAGTTTAAAACCAAATGTCCTCACTGAAGGATAACCCCGAATTTCACCAAATTCACTTTCAGGCCCCATTCCTGTTGTTGAAATTTCAGGATCTACAATATTGTTTTCAACAGGTGTCCATAAAAACAAGTTGTTACCAATAAATGAAATAGAAGCTCTTTCAATAAATGAGTTGGCCAAAAACTTTGATGGAATATTATATGTAATATTGATTTCTCTGAGTTTTAAGAATGTTTTATCAATGTTTAAAGCAGCATCATTCCAACCACCTGCATAATAGTTATTTAAGTCAACTTTAGTAATGGGATTAGAATTTTCTACATACTCGCCATTATCATCAATATATACTGAATTTGGCACAACAAATGGTTTCCTGTCGTTATAGGTTGTAATAGGATCTTTTCCGCTCCATCTGGCTGTTCCTTTTGAATATGAAATAAACTGTCCACCTTTTCTATAATCAAATAAAACAGACATCTCAAATCCTTTGTAACTTACCCTGGTGGAAAAGCTCATGGTATAATCATGTAATGTAGTACCCAGATCAACATCAGTTTCTGAATCTAATGGCCTCCCAGTGTTTGGGTCTACGATTATTCGTCCGTCTTCAGTGTATTGCATACCAACTCCTTTAATTTGCGAAACAGTTTGTCCTGCAATTGCAGCAACATAAGGAGATGCAAAGCCAGCAACAAATACCTCCTCTAAGCCATCTGTTAAGCTCAATACTTTATTGTTGTTTTTTGCAAAAGTATAGGTTAAATCCCAACGAAGACTTTCGGTCCTAACCGGGGTTATATTCACTGTTAATTCTACACCTTCGTTCAAAATTTCACCAATGTTATCAAACTGAGAGGTAAAACCAGAAGTTGAAGCCACTGTTCGTTGCAATATTAAACCATCCGTTTTTTTATTGTAATAAGTTGCATCAATACCAAAACGGTTTTGGAAAAACCTTAAATCCATTCCAACCTCAAAATCACTCGATATTTCGGGGCTTAAATTAGGGTTTCCAAGTATATTACTATATTCATAGCCGGTAACATTTGCCAAAGGAAATGTGAGGTCACTAAATGGAATACCAGCAGTAACTGCACCCTGGATATAAGTTGGATCAACTCTATACGGTGGTGCATCGTTCCCACTCAAACCATAACCGATTCGCACTTTCATGTAATCAAGGAATGAAAGGTCTCCAAGTGCCGGAAAAGCGTCTGTAAAAATAAAACCCAAACTAGCCGATGGATAAAAATAGGAGTTGTTTTCTTTTGGAAGTGTTGACGACCAGTCATTTCTGGCTGTTAAAGTTAAAAACAGATAACTCTTAAAACCAATTTCTGCACTTCCGTATAAGCCTACTAATCTCCTTATGTCTTTATAACCACTCACTACATCAGGAATTGCCGTTGAATTGGCAAGATTTGGGAAAGCTTGTTCAAAAACCAAACCATCAACTGATTCCTGACTATAGTTTCTTGAACGATGAAATAAATTTACTCCTGCGTTTGCGTCAATAATAAGGTTTCCATCCATTAAATCTACGCCACCACTTAAAATCACATCAATATTATATTGCTGAACGTTTCTTTGAAATTCTCTGTAATAACCTCTTATGTCATCATGTGTTCCTTTATTTGGGCTACCATCATCAAAAGTGAATTTTTTATCATAGTTGTACCCAAAAGTATTCGAAACATCGCCTCCCAATCTGAATGTAGCTTTTAACCTTGCAGCCTCAACTAAATCTACAGTTAAACTTGTGTTACCAATAAAACGATCAATTTCAGCAACATTTTCTGAATTATCTATTACAAAATACGGATTCATCAGATAAGGTGAAAAGAAATTATTTGGGTGATAGAAAGATTGAGGATCTGTATAATCTTCCATGTCAACAAAACTAATATCTGTCGGGAAACCTAGCAGCACATCAAACAGGTTTTCATTCCCTCCTTGTGCTTGCCCTGTAACCAAAGAACTTGTTTTGTTATTAATGTAATTGACACTAGCAGTGGCTGATACTCGTCCCATTTTCATGGTTGATTTTAGCTTAAAGCTATGCTTATCAAAGCTATCCTTGTCTTTTGGCACAACACCATCACTGGTCACATAATTATAGGATGCGTAATAGGTGGCAATATCCCCACCTCCTGAAATTGAAATAGCATTATCAAATGTGGTTCCAATATCATAGAAGTCGCGAACCTGATCTTCTAAAAAGCTATTTTTCTTAACAAGCTGTCTCCCATTTATTTCGTAACCCCATAATTGTTCTTCGTTTGAAAAAACTGGTCCCCAGCTACCATTTTCTTCGCTAGCATAGTTTCCATCCCATCCTTGTCCGAACTGTTTTTGATAGGTGGGGTATTTTAAAACAGAAGAAAAAATAGTAGATGAAGTAAAATTAACACTTGGTTGTTTTCTTTTAGAGCCTGATTTTGTGGTAATCATAATCACACCATTAGCTGCTTGCGATCCATAAAGGGCCGTTGCAGCTGCTCCACGCAAAATACTCATTGATTCGATGTCTTGTGAATTGATATCATTAATTCCATTACCAAAATCCACAGAACGGTTCATATCTCCACCACCAATATTTGCTGCACTAACACTAAAATTTTGTCCTGCATTACTAACAGGAACTCCATCAATTACATACAACGGTTGAGTGCTCCTACCAATATTGGCGTAACCACGCAAAGTAACATTTGTTGAGGAACCTGGTGCACCAATTCCTCCTGTAACCTGAACACCAGCAACTTTACCTGCTAAAGCTTTAGTAAAATTAGAGCTGGTACCTCTGTTTAAATCTTCACTATCTACGGTAGAAACAGAGTAGCCTAGTTTCTTTTTGTCTCGCTCAATTCCCAAAGCTGTAACAACTACTTCTTCTAGGCCTACGTCATCCGCATCTAAAGTTACGTTTATAACAGTTTGTCCAGCAATTTCAACCTCTTTTGTTGCCAGTCCTACAAATGAATAAACCAGAGTGGTTGCTTCTGTTGGTACATTTAAATTGTACTTTCCATCAAGGTCGGTAATCGTTCCAATATCCGAATACCCTTTTGCCCTTACATTAGCACCAGGAACGGGCTCTCCCTTGTTATCGGTAACCGTTCCGCTAATAGTGGTTTGCGCATAAACCACATGCATCCCTGCCAATAGCAAGAATGCAAGCATAAAGATTAATTTTCTCATAAATAATAATTTAAGTTAATAAAAACAGGGTGCCTCTTGTGTGACACCTACACAGCATTTATGATTTATTGAATCATTCCTATCTGAAAAAGAAAAAAGGAGGGTAAATTCCTTTAAATTATCCCTAAACGATATTGGAGTTGTGTTTTTTGTATTTATTAACCTAAATGTAGTTAATGAGTGTTTTCGCTTAAAGTTACCTAATTAAATATTGAATTTACCTCAGTTTATCCCCCAATAAACTGCTCCTTTTTTGTTAAGAAATGTTAACAAAGTGGATGCCATTTATTGTAATGTGCAAACTATCAGTCAATTAAACTCGATTTAGCAATATTCATTCTTGAAAAAACTGACCGTATCCGAACAATAGGTGTACGAAAAAGAACAATAAATGCACGTTTTTTCGGAATATGGACATACATAGTATAACATACAAGTTGTCCGAATTAAAAGCCTTACTAGAGAAGTTCTTAAAACTACAAAAGCAAATAGAACCGGCAAAATTTAGTTGTGAATTAGTAAAGAAAAGGAAAAAGGGGCGGGTAAACAGTTGGAATGGTAAAGGGTGGAAAAAAGAAGTGTTTTGGCTGTTATTTTATAATTTACCTCAATTTGTTATTTATGAGATGGTACTCAAGTTTTCCACATTGTTACCGAATAGTGAATTTACCCTTTTTCTGCCTACTGGCAGAAGCCCCACTAATAATTGTTATTTATGAAATATAACCAGACAGTTACAATAAAAAAGCCAAACAAGCTATTTTGCTAAAAATAAGAAAGTTACATTAAGCCCCGAGATTATTTTAATTAGTAAAAGTGTTCAAAACTGTGCATGACATGTTCGGTTTCGGTCAGTTTTCCTATCTTTTTATATCTTTTGGTTCTAAATAGCAAACAGGAGCAACAAGCTGTTTTACAGCAGATTAATAAAACTGTCTGTCCGCCAGGCAAAATTATGTCCAGAATCGTACAGCTTGTTTGAGGAAAATTTTTTATATTTGCAGTATTCTATATTCTTCCTTTTTCATAAAGTTACCGAATGAATATTGAATTTACCTTTCCTCAGCTCCCCCAAGCTGAGGATTTTTTATTTCTCCAGACCACAAATCAATTGACACAATAATTGCAACCATCCCCCAGAAAGGAACTGAAGCTTTATCGGTATCCAGAAAATTGTTAAGCAAACCATGAATAAAATAAGTAGTAAGCGATAAAATACTGATTAATACAAATTGCTTGTTAAGCTTATCCTTAAGTTTGTAATAGAGCTTAAAAGCGGTTTGCAAAGTTGTAAAAACGATTAATAAAATGGTGATTAGTCCGGGAATTCCTTGCTCAGCCAATGGCCCAATGTACTCGCTATGTGCATTGCCCCAATCTGCAAAATTAGTGCTGATAATGGTTTTATCATCCGCCATTTGGAAAGGCGCATATTGAAACATGTAGGTACCTGGCCCCCAACCAAATACAGGCTTCTCCTCAAACATCTTTAAGGCTGAATTCCAGCGATTGATACGTTCAAGATTAGAAGCGTCGGTGGCTATGTTTGAGATTGATTTTACGTGCTCGCTTAGCTCCGCTGATGAATCCTGCTTATTCTTATCTAATTTGTCAATTATTTCCAGCCTAAACGAAAACAGGATGGTTACAATAATACCTGCAATTAATAAAATGGTCCTAAGTTTTATTTTTAAAAGCATTAATAACATTAAAGCCCCGGCACCTAAAACACTTATCCAGGCAGCTCTTGTATAGGATAAAACAATAGCAAGTAAAAATAATCCCAGTAATCCCAGAATAACGACCCTGTTGAGTAACTTTTTTTTGTAAATAAAAAGCATGCCCACCAAAACAGGAAGATACATGGCTAAAATGGCTCCATACGAAGTATGATCGTTATAAAAAGGACGCATTACCAAATGGGCGGCCTGTTTGTCGAATAAACCATAGCCCAGGTGCTTGTTAATTGTGTAAAGAATCACAACAGAGAAAGGGATAATGTATAAAAGAAAATACCTGTATATTGTTTTTTTTTGCCTAAAAAGAAGCACCGGGAAAAAATAAAGCGGAAAAATAAACCAGGTTTTTGCAATGAAATATTTTATGGAAACCAACGGCATACTGCTGGTGACAGTAGTAATTAACATCCAGCCCAAATAAATAAAAACAGCAATGCTAATAGGATGACTGAATATTCTTTTATCGTAAAACCCTGGTGTAAAAGCTTTAAATAGCAGGATAAGGAGCATCAGTGCCAACAATAGTTCTGATGGCAAAGAAAGATCAACCGATATCCCGGGCACCAGCCATTCAAGACCTATTGATAAAGGGGTGACAAATACAATAAAATAATAGAGTATCTCAAACCTAAAAATGCTAAAATAAATGATAAGCGGAGCAAATCCTAAACCTAACAAATAATATTGTTGGGAATAAATGGCTATAGCTGTAATGATAATAAATAATACCGAGCCTGTTAAAAAGCTGAGTTGAATATTTTTAGGCTGGTTATTGACCACAATTTTAGTCGGCTGTTTGGTTATTTTGTAGTTCTTTTCTTACTGTTTTATATTTTTCAATAATGAGCAAAAAGAAAAAAGCAAATATAAAAGTAGCTATTGTTGAAATACTTACAAGCAGCCATCTGACAGGATATGATTTTTTTTCAGAAACTTGAGCCGGATTTACAATGTATTTGTGGGGCAAGTCATTGTACGCATCTACTTTTGCTTCGCTGTATTTTGATTTAAGCAAGCTAAGCTGTTTTAATTCTTCTTCATGCTGTTTTAAAAGCGAACCGGAAATATTTTTGTTGGTGATTTGTTGAATTGAGTCTCCTAGCTGGGCAACAAATTCTTTTTGTTTAAAATAAACATTTTCTACAATGGCCAGCGCTTTTAAAGCCCTTTCTTTTTGAATTTTATTATAAATTGTGTCAACAATAGCAGCAATATCATTGGCAATGGCTGCAGCTACTTCCGGATCGGTATCCAAAACTTTTATCTCAATAGCCTGAAACTCAGTTTTCCTTGATGAAATATTATCCATGTATTCATTTAGCAACTCTGTTTTACCGTATTTCTCGTCCGGATCAATTTCATAATGGCTCATCAGGTCATACTTTTGAATAATCCGTGCTTTTATTTCATCCGATTGCAGAATTTGCAAAAGTTGCTCTGTTTCTTCTTCTTCACCAAACTTCAGGATGTCTTTTGGAGCCCGTGACATATCAGTCAAAAGTGCTTTTGAAACAGAACTTGTTGAGGCCGGAAAAATAACTACTGATGATTTAAATTTTGGCGTGATAACAAGCGAAACAACGATAGCAGTAATAGCACCTATGGTGGTGATTATTACTAGCGGCTTAAAGTTTCTAATCAAAAACCTAAGCAAATCAATGTTTGAATATTGGGTGGTTTCGTCCATTTCTTATAGTCATTAGTCATTAGTCAAGTTGACCAATGACCAGTTTTATTCAGCAATAATCAAAAAATAGTTCTTTTTCCCTTTTCTAACCAGGATGAATTTATCGTTGATTAAATCGCCATTGGTCATATTTTTTTCCTGGTTTTGCTCTTTCTCCTGATTGATGCTCAGTCCATTATCTTTCATTAGCCTGCGTGCTTCACCTTTTGAATTAAATACCTTGGTTTGTTCAGCCAACAGATCTAAAATAGCAATACCGTCATTAATAACGTTTTTACCTATTTTAAATTGCGGCACTCCTTTAAATATGCTTAAAAAAGCTTCTTCGTCTAATTTTGCGAGGGTTTCCTTTGTTCCTTTTCCAAATAAAATCTCAGATGCAGCCACAGCTGTATCATAATCCTTTTCAGAATGTGTCATTATGGTTATTTCTTTGGCTAGCGCCTTTTGCAACTTTCGTTGATGAGGAGCCTCTTTGTGTTCTTCAATAATCGCATCAATTTCCGATGGGCTAATGGTCATGAAAATTTTTGCATATTTTTCGGCATCTTCATCTGAACTGTTAAGCCAAAACTGGTAAAACTCGTATGGGCTGGTTCTTTTTGGATCTAACCAGATGTTTCCTTTTTCTGTTTTACCAAATTTGCCACCATCCGCTTTAGTAAGCAAAGGCCAGGTTAAGGCGTAAGCTTTTCCTGCTTCTTTTCTTCTAATTAGTTCTGTTCCAGTGGTAATATTACCCCATTGATCAGAACCACCCATTTGCAATTTGCACTCTTTGTGCTTGTACAAATGAAGAAAATCATACCCCTGAACCAGTTGGTAGGTAAACTCCGTAAACGACATGCCTTCCACCTCTTCACCATCTCCATCGCGACTAATTCTTGATTTTACAGAGTCTTTGGCAATCATATAATTCACTGTAATTGATTTTCCAATGTCGCGGATAAACTCAAGAAAACTAAACTCTTTCATCCAATCGTAGTTGTTGACTAGTTCCGCTGAATTAGCTCCACTACCTGAAAATTCAATGAATTTTTCCAATTGTTTTTGAATGCACTCCTGGTTATGGCGCAATGATTTTTCATCAAGCAAATTTCTTTCCTGCGATTTTCCAGATGGGTCGCCAATCATTCCTGTTGCCCCTCCTACCAAAGCAATGGGCTTGTGACCAGCCTTCTGGAAATGACGCAACATCATAACACCCACTAAATGACCAATATGCAGCGAATCGGCTGTAGGATCAATCCCAACATAAGCTGAGGTCATTTCTTTTTTTAGTTGTTCTTCGGTTCCGGGCATCATATCGTGTAGCATGCCTCGCCATTGCAGTTCTTCAACAAAATTCATCTGTAACTAATTAAATAAGGTATCAAAAAAAATCAGGGCACAAATATAAAGGATAATTGAGAGTTGAGCAATTAATTTGAATTTAGAAATTGGAACCTTGAAATTAATTACCGGCACTAAGAAACCACTGCCCAGCAAACAGAATCAATCTTCTAGTTCTTCCAGCTCTTCAATAATTGGTTCTGGTTCGTTAGTGATATCGTCAAGTTCCATTGGAGCCGGTTGCTTTATTTCAAATTTAAGTTTGGGAATTACTGTAGGGGCAAATTTTGCTACAGGTTCAAACAATTGGGTCTCACTATCTTCATCAAAAAGTTTAAAACTTTCATCCAGTCGTTGAATAAATACAAAGATAACACTTGCAATAAAAAGGTATTTTATGGCACCAAAAAAAGCGCCCCAAACTCTTGAGTAAATTGTAACCTTTACAGGTGTCACCATCTTTTTAATATAAATAGCTACCCAGTTTGATGCAAAAACTACCACTGCAAACAATAATGAAAAAATAATTACAGGCAGATTTTTAAGCGGCACATTTGATTTATCCACAATTACATCATAAAAAGCCATTGAAGCTATTGCCGAAACATAAATTCCAGCCAGCAATGTAAATAAAGCAATAGTTTGAACTATTACTCCCTGAGTGTAACCTCTGAATATCCCAAAAAAAACAAATAGAATAAATAAGAAGTCAAGTATGCTGGGAATGTATATTCCTTTGAGTATTATTGTTAAAGGCACAACTTAAAACTGTTTACTTAATTTGACTTTAAAGCCATAAAAATAAATATAAACTTTGAAAAATGTAGTAAATTATTGGAAAAAAGATAGATGGGAAGGTTTTTCTGGACGAAAAACAACAAAACAACACCCATTTTAACAGAAAAAATCAAGGCAAAAAACATTCGAAAATCGACAATTTTAGATGATTTTAATACTTTTGCTATTAAATTAAACAACCTGACACCAAACTGGATGAGAAATAATACCCAACTTGAATCTGACCGAATTGTTGCTACCATCATACGGCTTGAAAGCCGTATAGCTGACAGATTCCCTGATTCCGGATTACGGAAGGTGGTAAATCAGTTTCTTGAAATTGCCTCAAAAAGTAAAAAAAATATTGAGTGGATTGCCAAGCCAAATATTTTAATCCGTGTGCTTTCTTATTTTTTAATTATAATAGGAACTGTTGCTCTTATTTATAGTTTTACACTTATTGACCTGAAAATAGAAAACCGTACAATCAGTAATATTTTATCCCTTTCTGAATCACTTTTTAATGATCTGATTTTGATTGGGGCGGCTATATTTTTTATGGTTACCATTGAAACACGTATAAAAAGGCACAGGGCATCAAAACTACTAAATGATTTAAGGGTTATTGCCCACGTAATAGATATGCATCAACTTACAAAAGATCCTGGGATGTTACTTGAACCAAAAAAAATCACCCAAAATTCGCCCAAGCGAAAATTAAGCAAGTTTGAACTGCAGCGGTATCTTGATTATTGTTCCGAAGCCCTCTCACTGATTGGGAAGGTGGCTGCCTTGTATGCGCAAAGCTTGCCAAATGAAGTAGTTGTTAAAACTGTGAACGAAATTGAAGTGCTAAGCACAGGTTTTAGTAGAAAAATATGGCAAAAGTTAATCATCTTAAACGAGATGGATAGCATGACTAAAAAAAAACCGAAAAAGCCAAAAAGGAAAGGGGTTACAGCAACAAAAAAAAGTAGTGATGTAAAAAAAAAATAAAGAACAGGATTAAACGAATCGATAAAAAAATGAATTTTTATTATCTTCACCAACCATTTAAAACACAAATAAACATCAATGATTCCGGAAAAAAACAATTTTTCAAAAATTAATAAATTTGAATTAACCGACATTAGTCAATTAATTGATAACAAGACGATTAACTCGTTAAAGCCGAAGTTTGAAGACGTCACCAATAACGACAGTGATTTGGCTGAAGTAAGGTTAAATTACAACAATGGTTGGGATAGAAAATCAAATGGGTTGACACCGGATGCCCGTAAAAAGTACCTTGAGGCAGATAAAACCTATCATCGTCTTACCAATAACAACATGACCATACATATAAGCAAACGCGATGTTTATAAACAGGCTGAGCTGTATATCAAGTACACCTATTATGGCGAAGGAAACCCGGCTTCGTGGCCTGGCTGCTCGTTTCATAATTGGGGGCTGGCCGTGGATATGTCGCGCCCCGATGACCCAAAACTGGTAAGAGCCTTAAAAGAACAAGGCTGGGTGCAAACTGAAAAAGAGGGTCATTGGCATTTTGAATGCACAGGATCAAGGGATTACGAAAAAGCTGCAAAAGTGATAAAAGGTTTTAGGAACATCCGAACCGGGCTGGCCTTTAAATGGTCGGAGCAAGTAGCACAATATTACGAAAAGCGAAACACTTTAAACAAGCGCGTACCAACCTTTAACCGAAGGTTAGAGAACAACAAATCCGAATCGCAAAAATTATTGGCCGAAATTGACACCTTTAATATTGATGCACAAAACCTGAAAAGTGCAACAAATGCATTCAATAAAGATATTACAAAATATAATTTGCAATATGCAAAAATGGAAAAGCTGCTAGCTGAAATGGCCGATGAGGCAAACATGAATGTGAAAAGCAAAAAAAACGAAGAATATGACCGTATTGGCCAATGGCTTGAGAATGAGCTGGAAAGAATTAATGAAGAAACAAAGAATATAAATAAAGCCAACAGGGAACTTAACAACAGAAGGGTTACACTGCAACAAAAAATTGCCAATTTTGTTCGCGAAGATGACTGGTTAACAGTTGAAAACAGGGTGCTTGAAAAAATAACCAAAGAAATTGAGCAGCACAAAAGCAACGCTATACTCCATTTAAAGAGTATTGACAATCAAACCTGGAAATAGCTTGTTTTATAGCTCAATTTCTCCAAAGAAGTTTACTGCAACTTAAAATAATCAAAAAAGGACAGTCCACTCAGCATTGACCAGCCATCAATTAAAGTGATACAAGAAAACAATATCTGTTTCCAGTGCTGGTTTTTTATTGTCTTTTATTTCAATAACAATGTTTAAAGTTGCTTTAGTAACACCTCTCAGGTTTTTTAAGTCAGCAAGGGTAGCTTTCATTCTTATTTCGCTGTTAACCAAAACTGCCTGGTTAAATTTCAGCTTTTCAATGCCGTAGTTTACCTGCATCTTAACATTTTTGAACTCGGCAATTTGCTCCCATAAATAAGGCATTACCGAAACAGTAAGATAGCCATGTGCAATAGTATTTTTAAACGGGCTTTCTGTTTTTGTCCTTTCCGGATCGGTATGTATCCACTGATGATCAAGCGTGGCATCTGCAAATTTATTAATTTGCTCTTGCGTAATCTGTAAATAGTCCGAAACACCCAGTTCCTTACCAATGTATTTTTCAAATTCTTCGTAGCTTCCAATAACTAAAGGAGTCATAATTACTTGTTTTAAATGAAAATTTGCGGCGTGAAAATAGGATTTATTGCTGAGACTGGCAAAAAGTGGGGCATTATTTCAGGGCAATCAAATAATGTCGTTAAGTTAGTGAAAATACTATTCTTTGTTTTTTGACAAAACCTTCGACTCCGCTCAGGGTGCGCACGGAGACTGTATTTCGACAGGTGGTATACTGAGCCTGCCGAAGTGCTCAATAACCAAGCGGAGCTGAAGTCGGAAATGCTTAACTTAACGATATTGGGGCAATCCAAACTAACCCCGATTAGTAATGGGAACAGCTTTGTTTATTGCAGCAGGCTTTTCAATAGTTTCATTTATTAGATTGGGGAGTTTTACTGTAAAGGTACTGCCCTTTCCAGGTTCAGATTCCATTCCAATCTCTCCATTCAATGTTTTAACTAACGATGCGGATATCGATAACCCTAAACCAACTCCACTATGCAGGGCATTTTCCTGATAAAACCGTTGAAATACGATTTCCTGGTTTTCTTTTGATATTCCAATACCTGTATCGGTAATACTAAAATAAATTGTTTGCCGATTAGATAACAAGGAAGTTTTTAACTCAACATACCCCTCTTTTGTGTATTTAAAGGCATTGGTAATTAAATTGGTGATAATTTGGGTGACTTTTTGAACATCAATTCCAACCTCCACTTGCAGGTCTTCCTTGTCGGCGGAATACCTAAAATCCAAGTTATCCGGACATTGATGTTTCATGGCGGTAGCAATGCTGGTGATAAAATCACCGAACAGTATTTTTTCACTATTGATTGAAACCGCCCCAGCTTCAATTTTTGATAAGTCAATAATATCAGTAATAAGGTTTAGTAGCTGTTTGCTGCTATTGTTTATTATTTCAATGTATTGCTCATGTTTGTTTGGGTCGGAATTTTTCAGAAGCAAATTGGCAAAACCAACAATAGCATTAAGCGGTGTTCTTATTTCGTGGCTCATATTGGCCAAAAATGCCGATTTAAATTTATCTGACTGAATTGCTTTGTCTTTTGCTTTTTTTAGCTTTTTTTTCTCCTTCCGTAATTTGTGGAGCAGTTTTTTTTCATTTAAAATGGTTTTTTGTAGGCCATCAAGTAGTAATGCTACTGCGGCAACTGTTATAAAGTTGATGAGCAGAAAGTTTGCACCCACAGCAATCCAGGAACCTAAAGTATACTCCTTTAAAGATTCAATTCCAATTTCAGGAAACGCTAGGATTAGAGCTACAAAAAAATATAAGCAAAAATTAAGAAGCACCGAAAAATAAGCGGCTTTTTTGCTAATTACCAATAGAATAAATATCGAAGTTGCTACCAGGTAGATAAGGCCCGGGCCAATTGAACCAAGAATCAGCAACAGCATTATCGATAAACCATATAGGCAAGAAGCAAGCAGGTACTTTTTTACTATTAGACTGATTTTTTTGTAAATTACCAGAATAATTACAAGAGCAATTGTGAAAGTATCAACAATAGCAATCTCTGGTAAATCTGTCACCAACGACATAATCATGCTTGGGATGTATACAACAATGCCTATTGGAAACATGTAAAGCATGAATTGCATAAACAGGCGCGTCCTCCAATAATCTATATCAGTGGGGGTATTGTCATAGGAATTTGCAAACCTTTTCTCCATTAATAGCTTATACCTCCCCCAAAGCTTTTTCATTCGTTTATATTTAGGTTAGATTGCAAAAATTCATCAATTTTTTTTAAGGTTATTTCCTGGGTATTTATGAACATGCTTTTACAAGGTTTAATTATATACTTGTTAAGGAGTAACTACATTTCTTAATGAATCCCTCAATTAGGCCTTCATTATGTTCTCCGGTATCTGTATGTCCTTTAACTACTCTCAATAGATTTTTAAAGTTATAAAAAACGCTTAAGAAATAAAACATATATGATATACAATTCATCTTCAATATTACCTTATACTAGTTGTTCCATTTGATGTAAAATGATTCAATAATCACAGATTTAATTATTTGATACTTATTTGTAATAATTAACGAAAATTTAGTTGTTCTGCCATACCCACTCAGCCTTAATTTACACATAATCAACATTTTAAGAGCATGCCGGCTTAGTTATTTCGTATTTTATTATCTAGAAAAAACGTATAAAAAAAACACTTAACCACAAGTTTTAAGTTGTTTAAGTTACAAAAACAGTCTTACATCAAATGAATTTAGGTAGTAAGGAGAAATATTATCACATTTGCTAAAGAAAAATTTGAAAAGTAAGAATTACTTTTCTAATTTTGGTATTGAAATTGATAATCAAATTTGATAGTATTAACAAAAGGACGTACTGGAAAATCCTTTAAAGAGTACAGGGTGGTAGCCGAAAAACCTAAGAGTAGGCAACTATTTAACTAAATTTAATTTATTTAATTAATTATGAAAAAAGTAACTAAAATTTTAATGGTTGTTGTATTAGCAACTTTTGGTTTCATGTCTTTTGCTCAAACTGAGGCTGGTAAAATCATTGTAGCAGGAGAGTCATCTTTAGAGTTTAGTGCAACTAGCGATAAGTGGAAAGATGATGATGACAGCGGAGATAGTGGAAAAGGAACAAGTTTTGATTTCTCTCCACAGGTTGGTTATTTCATTATGGACAACCTGGCTATTGGAGCTGCATTACCTATTAGTTTTTCTTCTTATAAACCTGAGGGTGGTGGTAAAAGCAAGATGTCTGTGTTGGCAATTGCTCCATTTGCACGTTATTATTTTGGCGCATCTAACATAAAGCCTTATGGTCAAGCACTTGTTGGTTTTGGTAGCGCAAAAAGTACTGAAGAGCCTGACGGAGGTGACAAAGTAGAAACTAAAACAAGTGTATTTCTGTGGGAAGTTGGTGCTGGTGTTGGTATCTTCCTAAATGATAATGTAAGTTTAGATATTGGTGCTGCATATAATTCTATGTCAATGAAGGACAAAGATGATAATCCAACAAATTTAAAAAATATAACAAGTGGGTTTGGTTTAAAACTAGGCTTTACTGTTGTTTTCTAAGAGATTATTAAAAAATGATATTTAAAACCCGGGCTTTGCCTGGGTTTTTATTTGCCATAATAATTAACTGTTTAAATTAAATGATTCTAAAAAAGAGCTTTACATCTACTACTTATCTCTGCAAGGTCATTGAACCGTCACCCAATTCAGGGTGCCTAAGTAAAGTTTACCGCAACTTGTTAAATTTTTAGAATATTTGATAGCCACACATGTAACAAGAAATATCAAAATCTGTTTTTGAGAAGTATTTAATTATAAAACACATTATTCTTGTCCTTAATAGTTTAAGGGCTTTTAACACGTAAGATCAAAAATAAATGAAAAAATCAATTTTTATCATAATTGCTTTAATCCTAATTTATGGATGCGAAAAAGAAAACCAATTCTTTGGAAAGGAAACAGAAAGTTCGGAAATAGAGCAAATGCAAACTGGATTTGCCAAGATTTTTGCAGCAGCCTTGAATGAAAGTTTGGAATTAAGAAAACTTATAAAGAATAAATCTCTTGAAATGTTTGACAATGATTATGATGTATTATATCAATCAATCAAAAATGAAACAATTGAGGGAGTTAAGCTTTCGGAATTCCTGAAAAAGTATGATGAATCAAATAAATTGCCTGAAATTGAAAGCTCTCTTCCTTTGCTTACTATTTTTGTTCCAATTTTACCAAATTTTAATCCAGAAGAGTGGGATTATAAAAATGAGATACCAAAGGTAGCTGTATCAAACCCTAATAGTGTCAATGTATTAATTTTTGATGCTTTTGGCGAGAAAACTTTGATAGAAGAAGGTCTAATTCCTGGGTTTCCATTGGTAGTTGTTAAACAGAATGAAAGGATTCAGGTTGGACAATCTAGTAATAAAAGTGCTAAAACATATAGTGAAGGTGATTTTGTATACAGTTTTTTAGATGAAGCTTTTGATGGAAGTATTGAAAATAATAATAAAAGAGTGACATTGTCATCGGGAATAGATCCAGTTAACATACGGGCATATAATCTTGGATTAAATTGGCACCGTGATTATGTATATTATGGACTTACTCCAACAAATACTTCAGGGAAATACAGGAATAATTATAGTGAATTTATAACATCTTTTAAAATGTTATCAAGCTCATGGTATGGCAAAATTGCTGACCAAACAGGTGATCCTGTTCTTTTACGAACTAAACATAGAAAACGACCTGCTTGGACTGATGGTTTTTTTGAGTTTAAGGTTGAGGTGCTAATAAACTCAACCAATGGAGCTGGATCTACTTTAACCAAGTATTTTTCAGCCAAAGGTAGTGATCTTGCAGATGTTATTTACAAAAGGTTTTTTTTCAATTTATATAAAGTCGATAAGGTCAATATCAAAGCCTATAACCCAAACCTTGAATTAATTCCTTGGGATTTGAAAAACTATGGTATGGCTTGGAAATTTATAATATCAGAAGTTGATCCGAGTGAAGAATATACTTATACTGAAGAAGTCTCTACTTCTTTTGCTACAAACTTTTCAGTAGAAGGTACTATAAAGAAGATTGGGCTAAAGTTTGGAGCAAGTGCAACAAAGTCAAGTAAATCAACCTGTACCAGAAAAATAAAAAAGGATTCAGACAATCTTGGAGAAGCAATTTTAACATTTGATCAGCCAATTATTATTGGTAAGAAAAAAAGCATCTACTTTACTAGAGAGATATCAACGGGATGGTGCAGCTTAGCCGTTGAACCAAAAAAAATATATTAAGGATTTTAGAAAATTTTAAATTACTTCTCAAAAATTCTTAACCCGGGCTTTGCCCGGGTTTTTTGTTTTTATCACCTAATTCAACTTTAGTGTTTACCTACAACAGGTAGCTTTGCATTTTTTCAAGAAATCACTTTACAACTGATGTTAGAATAAAACTAATGTTAATGCTAGTTCAACACCTCTGCCAATTTAGCACCAAGGTCAGCTCCTCTTAGATTTACTGCAACAACTTTCCCTTCAGGATCAATTAAAAAGTTAGCTGGAATGGATGAAATATTATATGCCTTTGCAGGTGCCGATTGCCAAAATTGTAAATCGCTTACATGGCTCCATGCCGAAAGGCCATCTTTTTCAATCGCTTCCATCCAAAAATCTTTTTCTTTATCAAGTGAAACCTGAAAAATTGTAAAGCCTTTATTTTTAAATTTGTTATAATTCTCCACTAGGTTTGGATTTTCTGCCCTGCAAGGCCTGCACCAGCCTGCCCAAAAATCGAGCAAAACGTATTTCCCGCGCAATGAGTATAAACTTACCTCTTTGCCTTCCGGATTTTTCAATGAAATATCAGGAACAACATCACCTACCCCATAATTCCCAACTTTTGCTCCAGCGTTGGTCTGCGAATTCATTTTTATTACAAAATCATGCAGTTTTAGCACATCTTCCGATTGTGGGTACAACCTAAACAAAGCAGAATCAACCTTTTCAAAATAGGCAAAGTCATCCGGAAGGGTAAAAACCGAAACATGCTGCACTAATTGCTGCGATAAAGCTAACATGCTTGCAATTGATCCAACATTATCTTCAACAAATTTTTTCGAAAATTCACGTTGCGCTTCAACAATTTTTTCAAACTCGGCATCAATTTCAGCTTTTATTGAGTCAAAGCCTTCCTCTCCTTCATTCAATTGGTAAATCTGCCCAATTGAGTCTATCTTATCATGGGTTATTGCTAATCTTGCGATTAATTGACTTACTAAATCCATATCTGATGAACCACTTACTTTATGACTATTTACAAAATCCTTGGCATCAGCTTTTACTGTTAAAACATTTGCAGAATCAATCAATAAAGTAAAGTACTCATTTGGTGCAATCCGAAGCATATAAAACTTCGGGTAAGAGGTTCGTCCGGTTAATTTAAACTCACCTTTATCATCAATAACCACCGAGTCAACAGTTACCGGGCCAGTTTCAGTAAATTCACTCAAAAACAAAGTTTTTCCAGCTGAGTTATCAATCTCCCCTTTAATAAGAAATTCATTATCACCTAACTGCTGGCCACAGGAAGCTAAAATTAGCACAACTCCTGTTAATAGAAATAGTCTATTCATTTTAATTTTTTTAGTAATTCGATATTTTAAATTATTTTTTTCAACTTTTTTTTAATTCTATCTACAGCATTGCTAACTGAATTATTAGACAGAATTTTAGCACATCTAAAGCTGATTTCAGGCAAAGATATAAATTCCCTGAATAAAAAAAACCCGTTGTTTTTTTTACATTTGCACTGCAAAAAGGGCATGAATAAAAGGTTTTATTAATTTACAACCCTAAAATAGCAATCGCCAGTAATTAGTTAAACAACTGGCTAACAACATCTTGAAACACCTGAAAAGATGAACATATATAAAAATATAAATGATGTTAAAATAAACACTCCGTTTGTTACAGTTGGAACGTTTGACGGGGTTCACCTCGGACATCAATACATTTTTGAGCAACTAATCAACGAGGCAAAAAAGCACGGTGGCGAATCGGTTTTGATTACCTTTTGGCCCCATCCAAGAATGGTTGTAAAAAAGGCTGAAAATAATATTTCAATGATCAATACCATTGAAGAAAAAATTGAACTAATTGAAAAACAAGGCATTGATCATTTTATTATTCTTCCTTTCACAAAGGAATTTTCACAACTTTCATCTAAAGAATTTATTGATAAATACCTTTACCAGTTAATTGGTATAAAAGGGCTTATTGTAGGATACGACCATAAATTTGGCAAAGATCGCCAGGGAAATTTTGAAGAGTTAAAACTTTGCGCAGACAAATATGGATTTAGAATAAAAAAAATTGATGCACTAAGTGTTAATAATGAAAATATTAGTTCAACTAAAATAAGAAATGCCCTACTGCAAGGGGAAATAGAAAAAGCTAACGAATATCTGTCGAGAAAATTCACCTTACCGGGCCATGTAACTAATGGACGAAAAATAGGCAGAGACCTGGGCTTTCCTACAGCCAATATTCAGCCAAACTCTCAGTACAAACTAATCCCCAGAGATGGAGTATATGCAGTAAAAGTTGAGGTTGAAACAAAAATATTTAATGGCATGTTAAACATAGGTACCCGACCAACTTTTAATGATGGTGCAATAAACAAAAGCATCGAAGTGCACATTATCGATTTTAATGGCAACTTATACCATCAGGATATCAAACTCTATTTTCATAAAAGGATCAGGGATGAATTCAAATTCAACTCGATAGAGGAGTTGGTTAGCCAATTGCATAAAGACAAATCGGATGTAATTGAATACTTTGCGGCTAAATAAAATATATTTTCACAGCACTTTTTCGATATATTCCCCACTCAAAAAACAATATACAAGTCATTTATCAAAGGAAATTTCTATTTTTTTAAGAACTTTTCATCTAAAATTTAGTATTTTGCAGCAAATTAAGAATCTTAAAAATAGTCTACAACAATAAAAAAATTAAGCTAATGAAACGTTTTTTTTCAAATGTATTTGCTTCATTGCTGGGTACAATTTTGGCAGGGGTAGTCCTGTTTTTTTTAATGTTTATTATTCTTGGCGGGATAGTATCTGCAGCTGGAAGTGGTGAACCCGAAGAAATTGAAGAACATACAATTTTAGCTTTAGAGCTGAATAAAAAAATACTGGATAATGAGCCAGATGACCCCTTTGCAAATATGGACATCATGAACATGAATGTTGACCATGTAATTGGCTTAAATAATTTGCTCAAAAACATAAAAAAAGCGAAAGAAGACGATAATATTGATGGTATTTTCCTGAAACTTTCATCTATAAATGCTGGCATTTCCACTGTTGAAGAAATACGAAATGCGCTTATTGATTTTAAAGAATCAGGCAAGTTTATTGTCAGTCATTCCAATGCTTATTCTCAGAAAACTTATTATTTGGCAAGTGTGGCAGATGAAGTATATTTAACCCCCGAAGGAGGAATGCAATTTGTTGGCTTAAGCGCCGAAGTTATGTTTTTTTCAAAAATGTTCAAAAAATTCGGAGTTGAACCCGTTATCATTCGCCATGGAAAATTTAAAAGTGCAGTAGAGCCTTTTATGTTGGAAAAAATGAGTGAAGCCAACCGCGAGCAGTTATCCACCTTCATCAATACCATTTGGAACGACATGCTTGGTAAAATAGCTGAATCAAGAAACATTAGTGTTGAAAAACTAAATCAGGTAGCTGATGAATTATTGTTAAAAACAGCAAAATCGTGTGTTGAGCAAGGTTTGGTCGACAGTCTGAAATACTATGATCAACTATTGGCCAATTTACAGGAAAAAACAGGTGCCGAAAAATCTAAAGACTTAAAATTCACCTCGTTATCAAAATATACTAAAGTACCAAAAAAGAAAAAAGAAGGGGAAAAAGGCCTTGCAAAAGACAAAATTGCAGTTATTTACGCCTCAGGTGAAATTATTGATGGCAAAGGCGATGGTTCAAACATTGGTGGCGAAAGCCTTTCAAGAACTATCAGAAAAGTGAGAAATGATGATAAAATTAAAGCAATTGTTCTTAGGGTCAATTCCCCTGGAGGAAGCGCATTAGCATCGGAAGTTATCTGGCGCGAAGTAAAATTAGCAAAGGAAACTAAACCGGTTATAGTTTCAATGGGCGATTATGCAGCTTCAGGAGGTTATTATATCGCTTGTGCTGCCGATACCATTTTAGCCAGCGCTAACACACTAACAGGATCAATTGGAGTATTTGGTGTATTATTTAATATTGAAAAACTGATGAATGATAAAATCGGGATTACTACCGACAGGGTTAACACTAACAGTCATTCAGATATTGGTTCAGCCACCCGAAAAATTAAAGCTGAAGAAGAAGCTTACATCCTTACTGCAATTGAAGATATTTACAGTACTTTTACACAGCATGTTGCCGATGGCCGGGGAATGAATGTTGATGCTGTTGATGCCATTGGCCAGGGACGAATCTGGAGCGGAATTAAAGCAAAAGAACTAGGCCTGGTTGATATACTTGGTGGCCTGGACGATGCTATTGCAATTGCTGCAGAAAAAGCAGAACTTGAAAGGTATAGGGTAGTGAATTATCCCAAAAAGAAAGATCCATTTCAGGCTTTTATGGAAAAATTTGGCGGAAATATTAAAGCAAGTGCCATTGAAAATGAATTGGGCGAGTTTGCACCTTATTATTCCATGTTCAGAAACATTACAAATCAAAAAGGTGTGCAGGCCAGAATTCCAATGGAAATTTACATTAACTAAAAACCCTATTTGCTAATTATAAGACCTTATGCTCCGTTTTTTATTGTACCCGTTTTCGCTTTTATATGGAATAGGTGTCTATATAAGGAATTTGCTGTTTAATTATCAGATACTAAAATCAAGGCAATTTAACCTACCTGTAATTTCGGCTGGTAACATAACTGTTGGCGGTACCGGAAAAACGCCACATGTTGAATATTTGGTTAAATTGTTAAAAGATCAATACAAGGTTTCAGTGTTGAGCAGAGGGTATAAAAGAAAAACAAAAGGTTTTGTAATAGCTGATGAAAGCCCAAAAGCTGCAGATGTAGGAGATGAACCAGCTCAAATTAAATTCAAATATCCTGAAATTGAAGTGGCTGTTAACGCGGATAGAGTTGAGGGTATTGAAAAGCTTGCTGAGAGGAAAAATGAAGTTGTTATTTTGGACGATGCATATCAGCACCGCTACGTAAAACCAGGA
This sequence comes from Bacteroidales bacterium, assembly GCA_050291445.1. Lineage (GTDB taxonomy): Bacteria > Bacteroidota > Bacteroidia > Bacteroidales > NBLH01 > NBLH01. Next base: position 44,975 of record JBNKJW010000123.1, read on the forward strand.
TTATCTATTTTATTAATTGACTATAACCGAAGAATTGACCAGGATTTTTTGTTGCCATGCGGAAATTTAAGAGAACCTGCAAGGGAGATACGCAGAGCTGACATTATTTTGGTAACCAAAACTCCACCTGACCTGAAACCAATAAACAGAAGAATTATTTTAGAAAGGGTCAAGCCTTTACCTTATCAGGAAATATATTTTACCAGTTTTGCCTATGGCAAGTTAACCCATGTTTTTAACAAAAGGAACATGATACCTGAAGATTTTTATAATAATCATGAAATTTTCACTATTTTATTATTTACAGGGATTGCCTACTCCAAGCCTATAGTTGATTATTTAAAAAAATACACGCAGGATATCAGGCATTTAAAGTTTGGTGATCATTCTGAATATACACAAAACCGGGTAAAAAAAATCATAAACAACTTCAGATCAATAAATAACGAAAAGAAGATAATTATTACAACTGAAAAAGACGCAATTAAACTTAGGGAGATTGAAGAAATTGATCAAACATTTGTAAGTAATACTTTTTATATACCAATTGAGGTGAAGGTGATTGACAAAGAAGAAGAATTTAATGAACAAATTTTACAATATGTTAGAAAAAATAAAAGAAACAGCTAACTTTCTGCATACAAAAACTAATTTCAACCCTGAATTTGGGATAATTTTAGGCACAGGACTAGGAGGACTGGTAGGTGAAATAGAAATTGAGCATAAAATTGGGTACAAGGACATTCCTAATTTCCCGGTATCGACTGTTGAAGGCCACCAGGGAAACCTGATTTTTGGAAAAATAGAAGGAAAAAATATTGTTGCAATGCAGGGACGCTTTCATTTTTACGAAGGTTACTCAATGCAAGAACTCACTTTGCCAGTAAGGGTTATGAAGTTTCTGGGCATAAAGTACCTGATTGTTTCAAATGCCAGTGGTGGGATGAATCCCGATTTTGAAGTAGGTGATTTGATGATAATCAATGACCATATCAACCTGTTTGGAACCAACCCTTTAATAGGTAAAAATATAGAAGAATTAGGTCCCCGGTTTCCGGATATGAGCGAGGCATATGATCTTAAATTAATTGAACTTGCGCAAAAATCGGCACTTGAACTGGGCATTAATGTCAAAAAAGGTGTTTATGCCGGTGTATCCGGGCCAACATTTGAAACTCCTGCCGAATATAAATACATTAGGGCCATTGGTGCAGATGCTGTAGGAATGTCAACCGTTCCTGAAGTAATTGTTGCCCGGCATATGGGATTGACATGCTTTGCGATGTCAGTAATTACTGATAGTGGTGTTCCTGGCCAGATTATCGAAATCACTCACGAAGAAGTACAGGAAATTGCCGCTAAAGCAGAACCAAAAATGGCAGCAATATTGAAAAGTATGTTAAAAGTAATAAAATAATAAACCTAAAATTTGGCTCGGCAAGCAAATTGCTTTTGATAAAAAAGCCGGCTACTTTTTAAATAAAATAATTTATCTTTACATTTAACTAAACCAACATTTAAATTATAGCTATAACTTCGCTTTAAATCAAATAAATGGGGTATACAATACTTGTAGTTGATGATGATCGCTTCGTGCACATGTTTATTGAAAATGCTATTGAAACAGAGCATCAAGACTACCGTATTATTTCTGCTTATAATGGACAAGAAGCTTGCGAGGTTGCCTCTGAGCAAGAAATAGACCTTATTATTATGGATTGGGAAATGCCTGTTATGAATGGGATTCAGGCACTTGAGCAACTAAAAAATGATCCAGCAACCAATGACATCCCCGTCATCATTATTACCGCTTCAGGAAATTTGCAAACTGCATTTGATGCAGGAGCCATTGATTTTTTGAGAAAACCGGTTGATCAGGTTGAACTTTTGGTTAGGGTAAAATCAACCTTATCGATGTTTAAGCTTATTAAAAACATTGTAAAACAAACCGAAATGCTTGAACTTCAATCGCATGAGTTGGAGCAAAAGCATCAAACCCTAAAAGAAGAACAAAAAAAATCGGATGACTTGCTACAAAACATCCTGCCCTACGAAATTGCTGAGCAGCTTAAAAATAAAGGTTATGTAGATGCAAAAACCTACCGAAGGGTAAGTGTCTTATTCACTGATTTTAAAGGCTTTACAAAAATATCTGAAAAGCTAAGCCCTCAGGAAATTATTAAGGAATTGAGTATATTTTTTGCAAAATTTGATGAAATTATTGGTGGGCACTTTATTGAAAAAATCAAAACAATTGGAGATGCATACATGTGTGTAGGCGGCCTACCCCTTAGAAACAAAAGTAACCCTATCGACACTGTTTTGGCCGGCCTTGAGATGCAACAGTATGTAAACATATATAACGAAGAAAAAAAGAAGAATGGCGAAGAGACCTGGAATTTACGACTGGGAATTCATACAGGCAAGGTGGTTGCAGGAGTAATTGGCAAAAAGAAATTCGCTTATGACATATGGGGAGATACTGTAAACACTGCCGCCAGGATGGAATCGGCAGGCGAAATTGGTAAAGTAAACATTTCTGGCGAAACCTATAAATACATCCAGGAATATTTTGATTGTGAATACCGTGGTAAAATTGAAGCAAAAAACAAAGGCGAAATTGACATGTATTTTGTACATGGCTTAAAACAAGAATATGCTGAACCTGGCTCTAAAATACTTCCAAACAAAGATTTCCTTGGCATACTTTCGGAATACTAATTTGTAGCACAGCTTTGAAAGCTGTGCTACTTAGCTTCCATAAAAACCTTTAGGCCGGCAAAGACTTTTACCACACTAATCAGCTCTTGCATAATTTTTTCGCTTGAGTAATTAGTTTTATCCCATCAACTTTATTTGCTCAAACCCTTTATTTTTATTAATTTGTATAAGGATTCATTTGTAAATAAAACTTGCAACCATTTTAACAAAAACAACGTCTTTTCAAAGTAGGCAACTTATACTATTTTTAACAATAATTCGTTTTAAAACATTAGAACAAAAAGAGAAATTGAAAAGAACTTAACTAACAAATTAATTATTATGAAGAACTTATTTAAATTTTTTGCCCTTTTATTTGCAATGGGCATACTTGTAGTAGCATGTGATGATGTGAAGCTGGACGAGCCACAAATTGATGAAGAAATCTCCAAAGATAACGCTTTTGCATCTAAAAATGTAGGGGATGTTTTTGCCGCTGTAAATAATGGAAGAATCAATGCATCTGGTAAAGCTGCCGGTGAGTGCCCTAATGTAAAATATACAAGTGTAAATAGAACTCTGACACTTACTTATGATGGTTGTGAAGGCATTGATGGGGTAACTAGAGACGGAGTTATTACAGCTGTATTTGATGGTGACACATGGGGAGAAGAAGGAAATAAAATCACAATTACATTTACAAATTACAAAGTAAATGGAAACGAACTGACTGGTGAAATTAATGCCACCCACATGGGTTATGACAATTCACAGAATCCCATATTTAATGTGCGTTCAAATGGCAACCTAACATTAGTATTCGAAGATGAAAGACAGCTTGTTTGGAGTTTTAATACAGATTTCACATGGATTAGTGGTTGGGATACTCCTTTGATAAAAACTGATGATGCATGGAGGGTTAATGGCACCTCTTCAGGTACAGGAAGAAGTGGAAAAACTTTCGTAAGAACTGACACCAATCTTGAAACATCACCAACTTGCCCTTGGTATGTCAGTGGCACAATCAATCTTACAATTAATGAAAGTGATGAATTATTGATGGAATTTACTGCCTGTGGAACAGTGACATTTACCTACAAAGGAATTACTGTGACCAAAACACTCCAGTAAAAAATTAATATCATAAAAAAAGCTGCTAACCGCAGCTTTTTTTTATGGGTTCCATTCCCAAACCTTAATATTATCAGGAAAAGCCAATGGCTTGTAAATCGATTCATTTTTAAACAACCGCATGCACTCCTGAAGCCCCTCCGAAATACTTGGGTGTGGATGCACCAGCTTCATTACTTCCTGCAAACTATTGCCCTGGTTAATTAAATGTGCCACCGAAACTATTAATGCCGATGCCTGGGGACCTGCTGCACGCATCCCTAATATTTTCTCACTGCCATCGTTACTAATAATCAATTTAACAAAACCATTGGTGTTTCGCATGGCAATTGCGCGACTTACCAACTCATTTGAGTAATAAGCGGCCCTGTAGGGAATTTTTTGCTCCTGGGCCTGCTTCTCATTTAGTCCAACCGACGCAACTTCTGGCCTAAAAAACATTAACGTAGACATATTGGAGTAATCCAGTTGTGGTGTTTCTATGCCACATATCTTGGTAGTTGCATAACGACCTTGAATTTCAGCGATGTTAACCAGCTGATTATTACCAGTAATATCACCAGCAGCAAAAATATTTGCCCCATCCGAACAGTCCTTTACCAGGCAGTCATCATCAATATTAACAAAACCTCGCTCCGTTAATTTTACACCAATATTTTCCAACCCTAGTCTGTCAGTATTTGGCACTCTTCCGATAGAAATCAACGCTACATCAACTTCCAGAACTTTGCTGTGACCATCTTCATAATCAAGCACCACCTCCAAATCATCATCACGCTTGGTGATGGTTCTTAAATTTGCGGTATAATGAATTTTCACCCCGTTTTTTTCAAGATTTTTTGACACAAAATCACTCACGTCGGTATCCTCAAAAGGTAACACACGGTGTGTACGGTCAAGCAGGTGTACCTCGGTTTGCTTAAAACTTGAAAATATTGTGGCAAATTCGGTTCCAATAATCCCCGAGCCAATAATAATCATCCGCTCAGGAAATTCTTTCAGGTTTAAAATACCATCTGAATTAATAATTCTTTGTTGGTCAACATTAATTCCCGGATAATCCCTTGGCCTTGAACCAGTTGCTATTACAAAATTATCAGCACTCAATTTCTCGGTTTTTCCATCCTTAACAATTTGGATGGTTTTACTATCAACAAAACTGGCAACACCATATTTTATGGTTAGGCTGCCATCGTTTGATTTTATCCTTGAGAAAGATTCAATTTGAGATAACATTTGCAGTTGTTTGGTTTTTGCAGCTCGAATAACAGATTTCCGCACTTTACCATAATCCACGTTCAAGGCCGAAGCACGAAACCCTCTGTCTATTGAAGCTGCAACCGCATAATCCTGCGAAAGCTCCCACATGGTTTTTGAGGTCAAAACCCCGTGCATAATACCATTACCACCAATTTCATTGGCCTCAACAATGCATACATGCTTTTTAAAATCCAAAGCCCTTATTGCTGCAGTATAACCTCCGGGCCCACTTCCAATGACCACAAGATCAAATTTCTCCATTCACCGACACAATTTTTATTATTAACTTTATTTAACAAACCTTTCATTTAAGCCGAACAACCTCATTATCAGCAAAATAACAAACAACTAGCTTTTCAGCAAAGGTTTACTACTCTTTTTAGTGCTTGACAATGCGACTTTAATTCCTTTATCTTTGTTTAAGTTTGTGAGTATTTGCAAACCCAAATTGAGCAATAAAGCTCATGATTAAGTAGATGTAAGCCTTTTACCTTACAAAATCGTGAAAGACAGCATTTTCTAAATCGGGTTTATACTAAAGTAAAGCGCTTGTTCACTATGCTTCAATCGCTCAACTTAGGCCAAAATTAATGAAACATATTAAGAATAAATAATAATGGTACTAATAAAAGTTATATTATTTGCTTTTGCAATTTATTATATCCTTAAATCTGTAATGAAGTTTTTATTACCACCTGCATTTAGAAATTTAGAAAAGAAAATGAGGGAACAGAATCAAGGCAATTATCAACGAAAAAAAGAAGGGGAAGTAACCATTAAAAACAATATCAAGAAAAAAGATGATTACAGAAAAAACATCGGGGAATATATTGATTTTGAAGAGATTAAAGACTAAAAAAGCAGCACCTTAAAAGATGCTGCTAAAAAAATACGGATAATAATATCCTATAAATTGTTATTGTACATTTTAGCCTCCCATGTTCTAATGTTATAGGCATGCTGACTTCTAACGCTTTCACCTTTAATATTTCGGTAATAACACCACTTTACAATCTCTTTACTAATATCTTCGTTGTTTTCAACCATTGCTTTTAATGGGCTTTTTATAAAAGTTCCAATACCTCTGGTGAAAACAAAATGAGCAATTGCCAGTTTTTTTGAACCTTTCAACTCAACCGTTTTCTCAACTAAATCAATTGCCATATCAAAGTCAGCTCTTAACAAACTATCAGCCTGTTTTTTTGTAAGCTGAGTAAAATGTTCGCCTTCTTTTATAACATGTCCGTAGCCAATTGTTTCGTATCCTCCCGGGCAAATGTAAGGTTTTCCACCTGCAAAACCTTCGTGCTCCTTAATGTACTTAATTGTACGTTCATAGTTAATGCTCCATTCTGTCAATGGGTTTTCAGAAAGCTCTTCGAGATTTAATTCGCTTAATTTTTTTCCCGTTGCTTCCTTTGAAGAATCTTCTTCGCTCAAGAACCCAAAGATTCCGATATTTAAAATCAAAAGAAGTTTTGTGAATAAAATAAACTTTAAATTAAATTCCATTATAATTTATTTAGTTAAACAATACTTTGCAGAAAAAAATCCAGCCTCATTCTCACTCTTTTTTTATCACCTGTCTATCAATCAATTACGATAAACAAAACTCTAAAATGCCCTTGTTTTTCTACAAAAAAGGCGCAAAGGTAAGCACATTTTTTAGTTACACAAGAAAAAGGTTAACATTTACATTCTTTAACAAAATATCAGGACAAACAGGTCACTTTTTTACATCAACAACTTATTTTCCACACATAACGCCAACAACAATCCTCACAAAACACTAACTATCAATACCTTACAAAACGCAGCCAATTAATTCACAAGCTGGGTTATCAGCTTTTTATCAAAAAAGTACTGTCCAAACTGGTAGAATATTAATTTTGTAGTTTCAACGAGTGGTAAAATATGCTAACCGATAATTAAATGAAAGAAAAATATGATTTTTTAGTCATTGGTTCCGGACTTGCCGGATTGACGTATGCCCTAAAAGTTGCAGACTTTGGCAGGGTAGCCCTGGTAAGCAAAACAAAGCTGGAGGAATCAAACACCTACTATGCCCAGGGAGGAATTGCTGCTGTAACCCACAGTCCAGACACCTATCAAAAACACGTTACTGATACTCTTGTGGCTGGTGATGGCCTTTGCAACAAAGAGGTAGTGGAAATGGTTATTTCTGAAGCACCGGAGAGAATTAATGAATTAATAAAATGGGGTACTGAATTTGATAAAACACCAGATGGCGAATATGATTTAGCAAAAGAAGGTGGCCATTCAGAAAAAAGGATCCTTCATCACAAAGACAATACTGGTTATGAAATTCAGCGGGCATTGATCAAGCAAATAAGAAAGAAAAAATCAATCAAAGTATTAGACCACCACTTTGCGATCGATTTAATAACCCAGCACCATTTAGGCTTTCATGTAGTGAGAGATAGAACCGACATAGAGTGTTACGGAATTTATGTACTCGACAGAAGAACAAAAAACATAAAAACGCTCCGTTCCAAAACAGTTTTTTTAGCAACTGGCGGAATTGGCAACATCTATTCAACCACTACCAACCCTCCTATTGCAACTGGTGATGGTGCAGCAATGGTTTACAGGGCAAAGGGCATGATTGAAAATATGGAATTTGTACAGTTCCATCCTACCTCGTTGTACAACCCCGGCGAACGACCTTCGTTTTTAATTACTGAAGCCATTAGGGGCTTTGGGGCAATACTTGTAACACAAGATAAGAAAGAGTTTATGCACAAATACGACAAGCGTGGTTGCCTTGCACCCAGGGATATTGTGGCAAGGGCTATCGATAATGAAATGAAACTACGAGGGGATGATTTTGTCTATTTAAAGTGCTCACATTTAGACCATAATGAGCTGATTAAACACTTCCCCAATATCAATAAAAAATGCCTCGAGTTAGGGATAGATATCACCAAAGACCTGATACCGGTGGTCCCAGCTGCACACTATGTTTGTGGTGGGGTAAAAATCAATTCAAACGGACAGACTTCTATCAAATACTTATATGCTTCAGGTGAAGTAACATCTACCGGCCTACATGGAGCTAATAGACTGGCATCCAATTCATTACTGGAAGCGGTAGTTTATTCGCACCGGGCAGCAGAACACACCAAGTCAATTATAAAAGACATTGATTTCAGAAATGGAATACCTGATTGGAACGATGAAGGGACTTCGATGCCTGAGGAAATGATTTTAATTACGCAGGAATTAAAAGAGCTACAACAAATTATGACCAACTATGTAGGTATTGTGCGTTCCAACCTAAGGTTAAAAAGGGCGCTTGACAGGTTGGAAATAATTTATAAAGAAACAGAATCTTTGTATGAACAATCAACCGTTTCGCAAAATCTTTGCGAACTAAGAAATTCCATTAATGTTGCTTATAACATTATAAAAATGGCAAAAGCGCGAAGAGAAAGCAGAGGTCTGCATTTTAACATTGATTACCCTGAAAAATATGTACTTTTTGAATAACTCTGACCAGTAAATTCAATTATAATTTTTAGTTTTAGGGAGATTTTACCAGGTTTTAATGAAAAGAGCCCATTTTGTTATTTTATTCTTTTTTCAACTACAACTGTTTTTTGTGGCAGGGCAACCTTATGCGGTAAACATTAAGGACATAAATAGCTTACCACCATCAGATTACCCTATCTACATCGATACAAACCAGCATTTTAACAGCAGTACAATCACTCAGCAAAACTTTGAAAAAATATTTAATTCCTCATTAAATAACGTCGAAAATCATAAACATACTTCATTTTGGATAGCAATTGGGCTGAAAAATTTAAAGTCGAACAGACTTATACAAATATATGCTCTAAATGCAAAAGAAGTAAATGCTTATCAAATTATGCACAATGATGAAGCAAGGCAAATAAAATGCTCCAAACGCCGAAATGATTTTCACATTCTAAAAGTTAATCCGAGCATAAAACTGGTTTTAATAAACATAAAGACCACTACCCCATTGCAATTATCGATTAAATCTTTCACCGAAAATGAGTTTTTTCTTAAAGAAAGAAAGTTTAATCTGTACTATGGGTTTATTATTGGGGTATTCTTGCTATTGGCCCTATATCATCTGGTATTATTTATTAAAGTTCAGGATAAGCTATACCTTTATTATATTGTACTAATTATTATTTCAGGGTTACTGGCTGTTCCTCACAGCGGTTTTGTCCACACAAATACGCACTTATATTACGACATTGTTTTTACATTGTTTCAAATCTCGTGCTTGTTAATTGCTATAAACTACCTGAACCTATTTAAAAAAAGCAGAAAACCTCTTTGGGTTTTTATAGCACTTATTCTTGTAGCAAACATTTATGACATAATCGCCCCCTCATCTTTTGGAGAATATCTTTCGCATGCCGTTTGTTTGTTTATATACCTATTTATTTTATATACTACATGGCAACAAATAAGAGCAAATAAAAGCCATGCAACTTTGTTTACCCTCCCATGGATTACACTTTTCATAGCCCATGTATATTACCTCTTAAATTTAGAAATAGTTTTATATTATCGTCAACCAATAGAAATAGGTTTGTTTGCAAATATCTGCTTAATGGCTTTGGCAATTGGAAATAAACTAAATATATATAAAGACCAGAAAAAAAATGCTGAATCAAATGAACTTAAAGCCATTTTAGAAAGAGACAAGATTATTCACGAACAAAACTTAATTTTAGAACAGCTAATCCAGGAACGACACAAGAAAATACTTGAAAAAAATCATGCTCTTTCGGAAAAGCAAAATGAAATTGAAGAAAAAAATGACATTTTTAATAACTCAAATCATCAATTAAGGACGATAAATCAACAATTGGTAAACAAAAACAATGAAATTCTTGCCCAAAACCAGGAGCTAAAAAAACATCATGAACTGTTGGAAATAATTGTTAATAAGCGCACTAAAAAATTATTAGCAGCCAAAGAAAGAGCAATTGTTGCCGATAAATTAAAAACATCGTTCCTTAACAACCTTACCCATGAAATAAATGCCCCGATGAATTTAATTACTGGCTTTGCCAATCTTTTGAATAACAAAGATCTTACAAAGAAAAAGCGCAATGAATACCTTGGCAATATTAATAAAAACGTTGACATTTTACTGGAATCCATTGATAATGTGGTTGTTTTGGCAAGAATTCAGGCAAGGATACTAAAGCCCAAAAGCAGAGATTTTGTTATCAAAGATATAAAAAAAAGGTGCAGGGAAGTTTTCTCAGAAAAGTTAAAATTGCAAAATAAATCTAATATTGAATTTATTATTAACAGTACCGGAGTAGATGAAGAAACTGTTTTATTCTCGGATTTTGAAAAAATATGGCAAATTCTATACAAGTTACTTGACAATTCAGTAATATTCACAAAAGAAGGACAGATAATGCTAAATTACACTATAAAGAAGACTGATGAGCAAGAGCCAAAGCGCCTTCTTGTATTAAAAGTTGAGGACACAGGGGTTGGAATTGAAAAAGACAAGTTGGATTTTTTACTGGAGCGCTTTTCTAATAAAGAAGATGATAAAACCAAGCTATACCATAAAACCGGAATTGGGTTGGCTATTGTTAAAGGGCTGGTAGATTTGCTAAACGGAAGCATCAACGTCCATAGCACCTATGGAAAAGGAACTCTATTTCACATTGAGATTCCTGTAAAAATTAAGCCAAATCTAGTTCAAAATTGATACTAAAATTACCTGGCACCAGTATTATGGATGGACTCAGATCAACACCCCTAACTCCTACCCCACTGACTAACAACACCTTTCTCAACATACAGTAGTGCAATAGTAAAATCTGCAAAACAAAATCTTTATTTCTATCGCTTATGCAATCGCTATAACTCTATAGGTATTTCACGATCTATCAACACCTCTAAAGACATAAAAGTTTCGGTTCTAGAAATGCCCTTTATTGAAAGCAACTTATCTGATAAAACTGCTTTTAAATGTCTGTTATCCTTAGCATATACCTTAATAAACATAGAATATTGTCCAGTAGTATAGTGGCATTGAATTATCTCCGGGATTTGACCAACTTCCTCAAGAACTTCATTAAACATTCGTGCATTTTCAAGGTAAACACCCACATAAGCCAAAGTTTGAAACCCAAGTTTTTTAGGGTCAATTGAAAAATGCGAACCTGTAATTACTCCCATTTGCATCAGTTTATTAACCCGCTGATGTATTGCCGAACCAGAAACATTACACATTTTTGCAACCTCCAGAAAAGGAGTTTTTGCATTTTCTACTAAAACCGACAATATTTTTCTATCTAAATTGTCTATCTGATAGCTTTTATCCATAATTTATTTTCTTGTGATGCACAAAAGGCACTTGGGTTATAAAACCACCTAACATTTAAGTCAATAACATTTTCACGCAAAAATAATACATTATCAACTAAAATAAAAGGCAAAATAAAAGAAGCACTAAAAAACAACAAGAAAAATAAAAAATTACTTATACAATCCCACATTTTTTTTGTGAAATTAATGACAGTATCCCCCTGCTATTAAACACCTCATTTCTGAAATTGGAAAAACCTAAATACTTTAATGAAAATCCTTCTTTATTACTGAAATAAAAGTCCTTATGCAAACTAAACCCAAATTATTTTATCAAACTATTGTCTTTTAACAAAATAGTTGTACTTTTGCAGTCCAAAATTATGGTGGAAAATTGTATTAAGTTATTAATTAAAAACTTATAGGAGTCGTGAATACATTAAGTTACAAAACAATATCAGCCAACAAAGCCACTGTAAACAAAGAGTGGGTATTGGTTGATGCAGAAGGAGAAGTGCTTGGTAGACTGGCCTCTAAAGTTGCAAAACTTTTAAGGGGTAAATACAAGCCCAGCTTCACACCACATGTTGATTGTGGCGACAATGTTGTCATTATCAATGCTGACAAGGTGAGGTTGACAGGAGATAAGATGACAAAAAGGGAACATTTTAGCCATTCGGGATATCCAGGTGGACAAAAGAGAAAAACCCCTGCTGAAATTTTAGCAAAAAAACCTGAAAAATTAGTTCAGCAAGCTGTTAAAGGAATGTTACCAAAGAACAGGCTGGGAAGGAAAATTTTAGGAAACCTTCACATTTTTGTTGATGGAGAGCATACACTTCAGGCACAAAAACCAAAAAAAATAAATCTTAATTCAATTAAATAAATCAAATGGAAGTAATTAACACTGTAGGTAGAAGAAAATCTGCTATTGCCCGCATTTATTTAACTGAAGGGAAAGGAAATATCACTGTAAACAACAGGGACGTTGCTGAATACTTTCAGACCGACCAATTGGTTTACGTAGTAAAACAACCTTTAAATGAAATTGGTGTAGTAGAAAACTATGACATCAAGGTAAACATTTATGGAGGTGGTTTCTCAGGACAAGCAGAAGCTTTACGCTTAGCTATTGCCAGAGCTTTAATCAAAATTGATGAAGAGCACAGGCCAGCGCTTAAAGCACAAGGCTTTCTTACCAGGGATCCAAGAGTGGTTGAGCGTAAAAAACCAGGGCGACCAAAAGCAAGAAAAAGATTTCAGTTTAGTAAACGATAAAACAAGTTTAGTATCTAAATTGTTGAGACTCTTTAATATTAAAGGCTACTCGATGATTGCTGTACTCAGAATGTAAACTTTAAAAAAATGATTAAAACAGATTTTAACACATTATTAGAAGCAGGTGTTCATTTTGGACACTTGAAAAGAAAGTGGAATCCTTCTATGGCTCCTTATATTTTCATGGAAAGAAACGGAATCCACATAATTGATCTTAACAAAACGATTGTTAAGCTTGATGAGGCAGCCACTGCTTTAAAGCAAGTTGCTAAATCAGGAAAAAAAATCTTGTTTGTTGCCACCAAAAAACAAGCAAAAGAAATCGTTTCGGAAAGTGCAAAATCAGTTGAAATGCCTTATATCACTGAGCGTTGGTCTGGAGGTATGTTAACTAATTTCCCTACAGTGAGGAAAGCGGTTAAAAAAATGACCAGTATTGATAAAATGGCAACTGATGGTACTTTTGAGAATATTTCTAAAAGAGAACGACTCCAAATAACACGTCAAAGAGAAAAATTAGATAAAGTATTAGGTTCAATTGCAGATATGTCTAAACTTCCTGCAGCACTTTTCATTATTGATGTTGCTAAAGAACACATTGCTGTTAAGGAGGCTAAAAGGCTTCACATTCCTGTATATGGAATTGTAGATACAAACTCAGATCCTAACATTGATTTCCCAATTCCTGCTAATGATGATGCATCAAAATCAATCAAAGTAATTGTAGATGTTGTCACTTCAGCAATTCAGGACGGTCTTAATGAAAGAAAAGCAACAAAGCAGGCTGCAAAAGATCAGCAACCTGAAAAAGAAAGTACTGAAAAATCTGGAACAAGAGCAAGAAAAACAAGAGCTAAAAAAGAAGAATCAGGATCTGCTGAATCGAAAAGCGAATAATAATTTATATTTTTTTATTAATCCGTAAAAATATACTAAAATGGGAATCAAAGCGGCTGATGTAGCTAAATTAAGAAATATGACCGGTGCCGGAATGATGGATTGCAAAAAGGCACTTACAGAAACTGATGGCGATTTTGACGCAGCAGTTGATTTACTTAGAAAAAAAGGGCAAAAAATTGCCAGCAAAAGGGCCGACAGAGATGCAACTGAAGGTGCTGTTTTGGCAGGTGTATCTGCTGACAATAAAAATGCTTCATTAATAGTACTTAATTGCGAAACAGATTTTGTTGCTAAAAATGATGACTTTGTAAAATTTGCAAAGGCTATTTTAGATGTTGCTATTGAAAACAAGCCTGCATCAATTGATGAATTAAAAGAGCTTGAGGTTAATGGCAAAAAAATAGCTGATGAAATCACCAATCAAACTGGTGTAATTGGCGAAAAAATTGAATTATCCGGTTTTGAAAACATTACTGCTGAGCATGTTGTAGCTTATGTTCACCAGGGAAATCAATTGGCCACTATTGCAGGTTTCAACCAGGCTGATATTGATGAGCAAGTTGCTAAAGATATTGCTATGCAAATAGCATCGATGAGCCCGATTGCAATTGATAAAGCTGATATTGCACAAGAAGTTATCGATAAGGAAATTGAAATTGGAAAAGATCAGGCAATTCAGGAAGGTAAACCTGCTGAGATGGCTGAAAAAATTGCAATGGGTAGATTAAACAAGTTCTACAAAGAAAGCACTTTGTTGAACCAGCAATTTGTAAAAGATAATAAAGTTACGATTAAAGATTACCTTAACCAATCAAGCAAAGGTTTAACTGTAACTTCTTTTAAAAGAGTTTCGTTAAAAGGGTAATTAATTTTTATTGAACTTTCTAAAATATTTAAAAGAGCTTCGATTTATCGGGGCTCTTTTTTTTGTTGTAATTAATCAATTATTTTTACTTCGGATAAATTAATTAAATAGATCATGATAAAATACAAAAGAATCTTACTAAAATTAAGTGGGGAAGCCTTAATGGGTGAAGATAAATACGGTTTAAATGTAGATACTATTAATCGCTATGTTGAACAGATTAAAGAAGTTGCCCAACTTGGTGTTGAAGTAGGTATTGTTATTGGCGGTGGCAATATCTTCAGGGGCCTTAGTGGCACAGGAAAAGGTTTTGACCGTGTAAAAGGTGACAGTATGGGCATGCTGGCAACAACCATTAACAGCATTGCACTAGATGCAGCCTTCCAAAGAATTGGTCAGAAAGCGAAGCTATTTACTGCCGTGACTATCGAATCAATTGGCGAACGCTTTAATAAAACCAAAATACTGGAAGCATTTGAAAAAGGTGAAGTTTGTATTTTTGCCGGAGGAACAGGAAACCCTTTTTTTACAACTGATACAGCATCAGCGCTAAGGGCTGTTGAAATTGAAGCTGATATCCTGCTAAAAGGCACCAGGGTTGATGGCATTTATACTGCCGATCCTGAAAAAGATCCAGCAGCCACCAAGTTCGACAAAATCACCTTTGACGAAGCCTATGATAAAGGATTAAAAGTAATGGATTTAACCGCGTTTACAATGTGCAAAGAGAACAAATTACCAATTATGGTTTTTGATATGAATACTTCAGGAAATTTAAAAAAACTGGTTATTGGGGAAGAAATTGGAACGTTGGTTCATTTGTAAACTTTCATTTTATGCAAAAAAAATAGGCGAGAAAACAATGTTCTCTCGCCAATCCAAATTAAACCATAAAACTAAAAACAAACACTAAACCTATTTTACCAGTAACTTTTTTATTATTGATTTTTTATTTTCAAATGTCACTTTTACAAAGTAAATACCCTTTTCACATCTTCCAATTAAAACTGGCATTTCTTTGATACTAAAATTGTTATTTTCTGTCCGGTTGATTACTTTTCCAATTACATTCACCACTTCAACCTTCAAAATAACTGCTTCAGACTTTACAATGAACTTTTGTCCTATTAAAGGGTTAGGATAAACCAAGGCATCTTGCTGTTTTTTTTCAAGATATGTTAAATCCTGACTGAACCCTTCAAAAGCTACCAAAAAAATGAAAACTAAACTGATTGCCGTTTTTATTCTTTTCATCTTGGCATCTTTTATTTTAGTATACGTAAACACTCAAAAAAAGTTTCAAAAAATTAAAAAAAAAATCAAAAAAAGTTACAACATACTGATAATCAGATAAATATTTTCACTCTTTTTCTTCCAACAAAAATAATCCTTTTTTTAATAACCTAAAGAATTATTTCATGTTTCATACTACAAAATTAGTACAAATACGTTGCCATTCCAAAAAAACTGTTCTTCATTCATCAAAAACCACCTTTTTGAATTATTTGGTCAAGATCTTCCTGAGTATCAATAGAAATATTTTCATGCGCTGTTTCAGACACTTTTATTCTATATCCATTTTCCAGCCACCTGTTTTGCTCAAGCGATTCTGATATTTCAAGATCGGAGGGAGTCAGTTTTGTTATTTGCCTCAACACTTCACTCTTATAACCATAAAGTCCAAGATGTTCATAAAAGGTTTGTTTTTTCAACCATTCAGATTCATCACAATTCATCACATACGGAATAGTAGATCGACTAAAATAAATGGCCTCACTATTTGAATTTAATACCACTTTAGGATTGTTAGGATTGAAAAGGGCCTCATTATCGGTAATTTTTTTTATCAGGGTCGAAATCTCAGCTTTTGGGTCATTAAAACAATTTACAACATCCGTAATTTGTTCGGGCTGGATAAAAGGTTCATCTCCCTGAATGTTAACTACAATATCAAACTGAAGTCCACTTTTTTCCTCAAACTTATCCAATGCCTCTGTACAGCGGTCTGTCCCGCTTTGATGTTTATCACTGGTCATGACAACTTGTCCGCCAAAGGACTTTACTTCCTCAGCAATTTTCACATCATCTGTTGCAACTACCACATATTTCAAAGCTTTTTTAGATTGTTCGTAAACCCTCTGGATCATACTTTTATCACCAATTTTCACCAACGGCTTTCCAGGGAATCTGACCGATGCCCATCTTGCAGGAATTATTCCTAATACATTCATTTTCAACAATATTTTAAAAATAAATCAAAGTATACTTGTCATTATTAAATTATTTATTACATTTGCATTACTTATTCAATGATATGAACTTTATTAGCATGTTTTAGTATTTAATTGTAATTTTGTCATATTGGCAAAATTAACTACTATCATCTTGCGCTTTAGGATCTCTGTTGGCAAAATTGCGAATTAATTTAGGATTGACAAAGCAATAATGAAGGAACTATTTTCGTGTAAAAGAATATCGTTGAGGAATAAGTAAAGAGAAATGGATATACAGGCAATTAAGCAAAGATTTGGAATTATAGGGAACTATTCAAAATTGAACAGGGCAATAGATATTGCCAGGCAAGTTGCATCAACTGATATGGCCGTTTTAATTTCGGGCGAAAGTGGTACAGGAAAAGAAACATTTCCGCAAATCATTCACCAATTGAGCCCAAGAAAGCACAACAACTATATTGCTGTAAACTGTGGTGCAATACCAGAAGGAACTATTGATTCGGAACTATTTGGCCATGAAAAAGGAGCTTTTACAGGCGCACACGATCAGCGCAAAGGTTACTTTGAGGTGGCAGATAAAGGAACTATTTTTCTTGATGAAGTTGGCGAGCTCCCATTATCGACCCAGGTAAGACTATTGAGGGTTTTGGAAAGTGGCGAATTTATTAAAGTTGGCTCATCTAAAACTCAAAAAACGGATGTTAGAATAGTGGCTGCAACCAATGTTGATGTTATAAATGCTGTACACAATGGGAAATTCAGAGAAGATTTATATTATCGCTTAAACACTGTACCTATTCAGGTGCCGCCACTGCGTGATAGAAATGAAGATATTATTCTTTTATTCAGGAAATTTGCCCAGGATTTTAGTGAAAAATACAGGATGCCTCCTGTAAAACTAGATGAATCAGCAGTAGAAATATTAGTAAATTACAGATGGCCGGGAAATGTTCGTCAGTTAAAAAATGTAACCGAGCAATTGTCAATTATTGAACAAAACAGAGTGATAACTGGTGATGAATTAAAGCATTATTTACCAACTTATGAAGGTCAAAAGCTTCCGGCATTATACAATGGCGAAACAATAGATCAAAAAACTTTTGCCTCTGAAAGAGAAATTCTTTATAAAATCCTTTTTGATATGAAAAAGGACATGAATGAGCTTAAAAGAGTTGTTCATACATTGATGAATAATGATGGAAGTAGTAAAATGAACTTCTCAGACAATACAGAAGTTATAAAATCGTTTTACCCTGATGAAAGTTTTATTGAACCTAAACAAAAGTCGAAGGATTACAACTTGGAAGTAAATGATGATTACAACATACAAGACACGGAAGAGTTTGTTGAGGAATCGCTTTCGCTGGTAGACAAAGAAATTGAGTTAATAAAAAAAGCACTTGAAAAACATAAAGGAAAAAGAAAAGCAGCCGCTACCGATTTGGGTATTTCGGAACGAACTTTGTATAGAAAAATTAAGGAATACGAATTAGAGAATTAAGTATTTAAAGAACAGGTTTTTACAAACAATATGAAAAAAAGTGTAGCACTTTATATTTTATTGGCATTAACTCTTTCATCTTGTGGGATTTATTCTTTCACAGGAGCATCCATACATCCTGATGCCAAAACAGTTTCTGTTGAATATTTTAAAAATAATGCCCCAATATTTAACCCTACGTTAAGCCAGGAAATTACTGAAATGTTGCAGGACAAACTTTCTTCGCAAACATCGCTTAGATTAACGGATGGCAAGGGAGACTTGCAATTTAAAGGGCAAATAATTGATTATTCGGTTAGGCCGGTTGGTCTGCAGGCCAATGAAACTTCAGCTCAAAACAGACTGACAATAAAAGTAAAAGTTGAATTTATTAATGAGTTTGAAGAGAATTATAACTTTAACGAAACATTCAGCAGGTATGCAGATTATGAGAGCAGCAAAATATTATCATCGGTAGAGTCAACGCTGGTTCCTGAGATTTTGGAACTATTAACCGATGACATTTTTCAAAAAGCAGTAGTTAACTGGTAAAAGTACTAAAATTATGAACATTGAAAATTTAGCCTCATACTTAAACAATAAGGAGCCATTTACAGAAAAATCAATCTCTGAAATTATGCATGTGCTTGAAAAGCACCCCTATTTCCAGATTGGGCATATGTTATTATTAAAAGGCATTCAACTTGTTCAGCCAGACAACTACAACAAACAATTAAAAATATCTGGAAGCTTTATTTCAGATAAAAGAAAACTTTTCCAATTTATTAATCAGGAATTTTCACCAACTAAAATAAAAAAGGAAGAAAAAACCGAAGAAAAGAGTACTACAAAAAGCTCAATAAGAACGAAGGATACAACCGAAGGAAAGATATCGTCAATTGAAAAAACTATCCCAACAAAAGTTGAACCTCAAATTAAAAACGCAAACCAGGACACTGTAGATAAAACCAAGCAAGAAATAAAAGAACCGGTTATTAAAGAACCCGTTAAAAAGAAGGTTGATCTACCTGAAGACCAGATTGAAAAAATTGCCGACGAAAATTCAAAAGAAAAACATCATAAAATTGTCAAAGACTTTTTTCACAGTACCAGAAAAAAGCAAGAAGATGTAAAAGTTATTGAAGCAAAAAATGAGGAGACGAAAAAACCCGTAGTAAAGGAGATAAACAAAGAAGCCCCTAAAACTATTATAAAAGAAGTAAAAAAAGAACCGCAGGTTATAAAAAAAGAAGAAAGCCCTGTAAAAAAAGAACCCATTCAGGAAAAGAAAATTATTGATGAAATTCAAAAAAAGGAACCAACGGTAAAAGAAATACCACTAAAAAAAGAACCTTCGATTCAAAAACAAGAACCAGAAAAAAAACAGGAAATAACGGCAAAAAAAATTATTAAGGAAGTTGATATTACTGAAAAAACAAGTCCAGTAAAAATCGAGGAGAAAACGCTGGTAGAAAAAAAAGAGAAAACTGAAGAACTCGCAGCAAAAGATATTATAGCGCAAAAGAAAACTGTATCCCCTCCAAAGAAAAAAACGGAGGAAGCGGATGCCATGAACAATATTTTCTCAAAAATAAGGCAAATTAAAAAAGAGATGAATATTGATTCTGGTTCAACACCAGAAACGATTGACATAAAAACCAAAGAAGAATATCCTAAACTAAAAAAAACAACCGGCGCAAAAAGTTCATCCGGACGAGTAATAAAAGAATCGTTTATTGGCTTTGACCAAACTCCAACCACTGAAGAAAAAAAGGAAGTTGTAAACAAAAAAGAAGAACCGACAGTTAAAGATGAAAATGAACAAATAAAAGAATCAGAAATTACTGCAAAAGATTTGTTTAAAAGACATAAACTCAAAAAAGAGATCTCATCTTTTGAAGAAACGGAAGCAACACCAAAAAAGGAAACAGAAAAGACTAGTGTATCACCTATTTCAAAGCATGTTGATGTGGTGAATACCAAAACAGAAAAAGCACCTGAGTTAAAAAAAGAGCCACCTGTTACAGAAATAAAGAAAGAAACTCCAATAGTTAAAGAAAAAACAACTATTGAAGACTCCGAAAAGGTTATTAACGAAAAAGTTACATCAGGTGAAATAAGTGCTGCTGAGGCCTTGCTACAAAAAATAGCTGAGAAAAAGAAAAGAATACAGCAAGAAAAAATTGAAGAAGAACGAAAAAAAGAAGAGGAGAAACAAAAAGAAGTTGAGGCAGTAGACGAATTAATTAAAAAAAGCAGTGAACAAAAAGAGGAGAAAGAAACTCCGGCTGTCACTATTGAAAAAAAGGAAGAAAAAACCTCACTCAAGACTAAAACTGAAGAAACACCTACTAAAAAGGAAGCACCTGCATCGAAATCAAAAAATCTTATTGACAATTTTATTGAAAAAGTAGATACACTTGAAAGGATTGGAAGCAAAGAACCAAAAATAAAAGGAGATATTTCGAAAGAAAGTACGGTTGAATCCGAAGAAATAATGACAGAAACTTATGCAGATCTTTTAATTCAGCAAAAAAACTATCAAAAAGCAATTGAGGTCTATAAAAAATTAATTTTGAAATTTCCAGAAAAAAAGACTTACTTTGCAATCCAAATAAAAAAAGTAGAAAGTTTGATTAAATAGAAGATTATGAACGTTTTAATAACAGTTTTATTAATTATAGCAAGTGTACTTCTTATCCTTATAGTTTTGGTTCAAAACTCAAAAGGTGGAGGTCTGGCGTCTAACTTTTCCTCGTCCAATCAGATCATGGGGGTTAGAAAAACGGCTGATTTTCTTGAAAAAGCAACATGGTCATTAGCAATTGCTGTTTTAGTGCTTAGCATTTCAGGAAGTTTAACTATTTCGAGAGCAGGCGATCAAGAAAAAGAATCAGCTATTGAAGAGCATGTGCAAAATGCAAGCGATGTTCCTGTAGTACCAACAGTCCCTACCGAAGGTGCTACTGATAACGGACAAGGCACAGAAAAATCAGAATAAAATATAAATAAAATAATATTGAGAAGCCATTTGTGATAAAATGGCTTTTTTTATGCCATTTTGTCTCATCTTATCCGTTTAACAAGCAAATCGGACAACCGGATTCAATTACCTTATTTTCAATCAATTATAAAACCCCCTTTTATTCATTCATGCAAATTTGTCCTACTAAAATTGTATTTTTTTTGTAAAAATGCTTTGGCATAAATTATGAGAATGCACAAACGTAAATTTTAAATAAGTAATAAACATTAAACATATGGGAACAATAAAAATGAAACCATTAGGAAGCAGAGTAATTATTGAGCCATTAGTGGCTGAAGAAAAAACACAAGGCGGAATTATTATTCCTGATTCTGCAAAAGAAAAACCACAAAGCGGTAAAGTTGTTGCAGCTGGCCCAGGGTCAAAAGATGAACCAATGGAAGTAAAAGTTGGAGATGTTGTTTTGTATGGTAAATATGCAGGAACAGAAATTAACTACGAAAACAATGATTATTTAATTATGTCTCAATCTGACATTTTAGCTGTAGTTTAATTTAAAATTGTAATAAAATAACTTAAAACATTATAAAAAATGGCAAAAGAAATTAAATTTAATATAGAAGCCAGGGATTTGTTAAAAAAAGGGGTTGACCAATTGGCTGACGCTGTAAAAGTAACACTTGGACCAAAAGGTAGAAATGTTGTTATTGACAAAAAATTTGGTGCACCTGCAATTACTAAAGATGGTGTATCTGTTGCTAAAGAAATAGAGCTGCCCAATAATTTTGAGAACATGGGCGCCCAAATGGTAAAAGAAGTTGCGTCAAAAACTGCAGATGATGCTGGTGATGGTACTACTACAGCAACTGTTTTAGCTCAATCAATTATTACTGTTGGTTTAAAAAACGTTACTGCTGGTGCTAACCCAATGGATTTAAAAAGAGGTGTTGACAAAGCTGTTAACAAAATCCTTGAAAGTCTTATTTCTCAGTCTAAATCTATCAGTGTTGAGTCTGATAAATTAGAGCAGGTTGCTTCAATTTCGGCAAATAACGACAAAGAAATTGGCGAATTGATTGGTCGTGCCATGAAAAAAATTGGCAAAGAAGGTGTTATCACAGTTGAAGAGTCAAAAACTGCTGAAACTTATGATGAAATAGTTGAAGGTATGCAATTTGACAGAGGTTATATCTCGCCTTATTTTGTTACCGATTCTGAAAAAATGGAAGCTGTACTGGAAGACCCATATATCTTGTTACACGACAAGAAAATTTCTACCATGAAAGATCTTCTTCCTGTATTAGAACCAGTTGCACAGGCAGGTCGTCCACTTTTAATTATCGCCGAAGATGTTGATGGAGAAGCACTTGCAACTCTTGTAGTAAACAAACTTCGTGGTTCGTTAAAAATTGCTGCTGTTAAAGCACCAGGTTTTGGCGACAGAAGAAAAGAAATGTTAGAAGACATTGCTATCTTAACCGGAGGTACTGTTATTTCGGAAGAAAAAGGATTGAAACTAGAAGCTGCTACGCTTGATATGCTTGGCCGTGCTGAAAAAATCACCATGGACAAAGACAATTCTACTATCGTAAACGGTGCTGGTGAAAAAGACTCAATTGATGCAAGAGTTAAGCAAATAAAAGCGCAAATTGAAGCTACAACTTCAGACTACGACAAGGAAAAGCTTCAGGAAAGATTGGCTAAATTAGCTGGTGGTGTTGCGGTTCTTTATGTTGGTGCTGCTTCTGAAATGGAAATGAAAGAGAAAAAAGACCGTGTTGATGATGCATTAAGCGCAACAAGAGCTGCTGTAGAAGAAGGAATTGTCCCTGGTGGTGGTGTTGCTTACATCCGTTCAATTGCGACCTTAGAAGACCTAAATGGCGACAACGAAGATGAAAACACAGGTATTGCTATTGTAAAAAGAGCTTTGGAAGAACCATTGCGTCAAATTGTAACAAATGCAGGTGGTGAAGGATCAGTTGTTATCCAAAAAGTAAAAGAAGGAACTGCTGCTTTTGGTTATAACGCAAGAAAAGAAATTTTCGAAGATTTATTTGAAGCTGGAGTAATTGACCCAACTAAAGTTGTTCGTATTGCTCTTGAAAATGCTGCTTCTATTGCCGGTATGTTATTGACCACTGAGTGTGTAATTACAGATGAGGAAGAAGAAGCATCTGCAATGCCTCCAATGGGTGGTGCTCCTGGAATGGGAGGAATGGGTGGAATGATGTAATCATATTCCCAATATAATTTCAGCACATTAGTGCTTTATTTAAGCCCTCAGATAGAGGGCTTTTTTTATTGTTTTTGGAGTTCATAACTAGATGAAAAACCAAAGAGGGTCAGTGTAGCCCGCATTACATCACCATTTAACGAAGTTACTTTAAATTCAAATCCTTCTGTTTGAAAGGTATTTCCATTTACGAATTCATAATCATTACTTATTGAAGAAATTGATGAACACCCGTTTTCATCAGCAGAACCAATTCTTATATTAGTGCTTGTAATGTCTACCTCCTCATTATCTCCGGTTGGACAATTAACAAAATCAGTTCCACCTATAACTTCCCATACACCAATTAAATCAGCTAGTTCAAACTGAGGTTCTGCATCATCCTTTTTGCATGATGTTGCTAACAATAAAAATAAACCAAACAATGCTAAAGTAATTTTCCTCATAATTAAAAAATTAAGATGATTAAATATTTATAATAATAATTGAAATAAACTCTTGCTTCATTGGTTTAGTGTTATAGCAAAATAATTATTAAAGATATGTTTGAATTTGGAGGTTGTGTTTGTATTCCAGCAAATTAATAGGGTATAGTAAGATTAATGATTAAACGAGATTTCGAAAAACTTATTGCTTATAGATAAATATCTGTATTAAGGAAAAAGGCTCAGGTCTTTAATCCCAAGCCTCTTTTGAATTGATACAGTTACTATGGCAGTACAATCTATTGACTAATTGTACGTTCTTGATTTATTTCTCTTCTTCGACTTCTTTTTTTTATAGGAACCTTCATCCTTAAAATCCTTTTTTTTCCGTTTTCCTCCTTCAGATTTTGAATCCCTATCCCTTTTAGGTTCTGGCTTTGATATTTCAACAACTACTTCCCTGCCATCAAAATCGGCTTTGTTAAAAGAGTCTAAAACGTCTTTTTCAAAACTTTTTTCAATTTCAAAAAAGGAAAAACTTTTCATAATATCAACTTTACCTATTTCAAACTGCTTGCCTTTCATCTTTCGGTTTACAAAACCCAGTAATGTTGGTATATTTAGCTTATCTTTTGCCCCAAGGTTGATGAAAAAACGAGAGAATTCACCATTGCTCCTGGATCTTGTTCCACCACGTTCGTTTCTTGATTTTCTTTCGTTTCGGCCACCTCGGTCGCTTCGTTCACTGCGTTCATTTCTGCCTGTATCCTTCACATTTAAATCAGGTGCATTTTGGTAGTAAGCTAAAAATCGGTTAAACTCAACAGATACAAAATGTTTAATTAACTGCTCGCGGGTTAACCAATCCAGTTTTTTATAAATCACAGGCAAAAACTCTTCAATCTGATCTTCGTTAACTTCAATATTCTCAACCCTGTCGATTAAGTTGAACAACTGCTTTTCACAAATTTGTTTGCCATCAGGTACTTTTTTAAGGATAAAATCTTTTTGTGTAATTTTTTGTAAATCTCTAATCTTTCCTTTTTCGCGACTATGAATAATTGAAACTGACAAGCCACTTTTTCCAGCCCTACCGGTTCTTCCACTACGATGCACATAGGCCTCCAAATCGTCTGGCAGATTGTAATTGATAACATGGCTCAGATTATTTACATCAAGCCCTCTTGCAGCAACATCAGTAGCAACCAATAATTGCAAACTTTTATTTCTGAAACGGCTCATAACATGATCGCGCTGCGCCTGTGATAAATCTCCATGCAAAGCATCGGCATTGTAGCCATCGTTAATTAGTTTATCAGCAACTTCTTTTGTTTCGCGCCTTGTTCTGCAAAAAATAATACCATAAATACTTGGAAAAATATCGGCAATTCGTTTCAATGCAGCATACCTGTCGCGGGCATTTACCAAGTAGTATTCATGACGTACATTCTCAGCACCTGAATTTCTTTTTCCAACAGAAATTTCAGTCGTTTCCTTCATGTATTTCTTCGAAATTCGCTGAATTTCTTTTGGCATGGTTGCCGAGAACAAAAGCACCTGTTTATCATCCGGACTTGAACTTAAAATAGCATCCAAATCTTCCTGAAACCCCATGTTTAACATTTCATCTGCTTCATCCAAAACAAGCCATTGTATATTACTGATTTTTAAAGCCTTGCGCTTAATCAAATCCAGCGTTCTGCCTGGTGTTCCTACAATGATTTGCCCACCGGCTCTGATGTCTTTTATTTGTGGCGTGATACTAGCACCACCATACACTGCAACTGTTTTTAAACCTTTAATATTTTTAGAAAAGCTTTCAATATCGCGTGATATTTGCATACACAGCTCTCTGGTGGGGCACAAAATTAGTGCCTGGACATTTTTGTCCTTCACATTAACCTGGTTTAATACAGGCAAACCAAAAGCCGCTGTTTTACCAGTTCCGGTTTGGGCTAGTGCCAAAATATCGTTATGCGTGTTTAATAATGCTGGAATTGTTTGTTCCTGAATTGGTGTTGGTTGTTCAAAGCCCATGGCTTCAATAGCGCTTAAAATTTCTTCTTTTAAGCCTGTTTCTCTAAATGTAGACATAATTTCCCTTCTTTAAAGCTCTAAACACACCCCTATTATGCCCGGAACTTTTAATTAATAAGTAAAATACCCTTCTGCTTTTATGGTATCTCTGATTTATAATTTGTTTCTAGTAGCTTGTAACTGGTTTCTTTAAGTAAACTCCCAAATTCATTGTTTACCAAGAGGTATTATTTTTCAAGCCTATCACGGCAAAACTACCAGTGACTAAAAACAAGCATTCAAAAGCTTTTTTAGTATTCAACATGAATGTTGACTGAATGCTTCACTGACCTTTTTTGTCAATTTGGGCGCAAAGGTAATCTTTTTATTGATTATCAGGCAGTAATAAACATTAAATTAAGTTAATTGATCACATTAAGTTAGAAATTAGCTATTAGAACTTAGATTTGTGTATTGGTGGATATACACTTTGTTATTGCAAATTAATATACCAAGTTCAAACATACATAACCAGCGCTAAATAGGCTCACTGAAAAATGCCTAGCCTATTAAAATTAAACAT
>JBNKJW010000124.1:0-41344 GCA_050291445.1 Bacteroidales bacterium
CTTAAAAATATAAATATCTGATTAAGAGTCCATTAGTACTTAATTGAAAAATAGGCCTGATAGCAAAAATACAATTTATCTTAAAGAAGAGCTCTTGTTAAAATCATGGTTTTAATCATTTGGATTATTACTTTTGTATAAGACTCAACTTTTATGGACTTCTTATTATCAAAGGCATTTATTTTATTTACTTTTTCAATAGTTGAAATAATTTCAATTTTTAAACTTTTAGAAAGTTTAAAACAAAACAAGAATCAAATACCTTTAAAAAAAATCTGTGATTTAGACATAGGGTATTTCGGCATTCAGGGGAAAATTGTAAAATTAGGCTCTTTGCTGACAAGTCCTTATCGGGGAATAAAATGTGTATATTATAACTTCAAAATTGATAAATTAACAAGGTGGGGTAAGGGCATTTCCTGGATGAATAATTTTGTCAATGAAAAAAGATATGTTGATGTTGGTATAGATGATGGGACAGGAATAATTAAGATAGATTTAGGAAAAGCAAGTGTTTTTGTTGGTGACAACTTTTCAACTATTTCCCCAATATTAAAATTTCCAAATGATTTTCAGGGAAAACTTTTAGAAAAATATACTCCAAAAGAAAAACCATTTTCTTATGGGTTTAGAACAAGGTTCTCTGAGACGATTATAAAGGATGGTACAAATGTATATTTAAGAGTACGAATAGAAAAAGATAATGAAAACAATTTGAGCATCGCGGATGAAGGTTATACACTGTATACCCCTGAAGAAGGTAAAGCTATTGAAACCTATAACCAAAAAATGACCCTGTCAATATTAGGTATTATAGCCGGAATTCTAATTTTAATGATGTATTTTTTGTTTTAAATTACTGCCACCTAATACTAACAGGTATGGTATAATAAACACAAACAGGTCTACCTTTGTGTTCTCCAGGTATCCACCTGGGCAGTTTTTTTATTACACGCAATGCTTCTAAGTCGAGCTTGGGGTGCACCGAACGGATAATTTTTGCACGCTCAACTTTCCCTTTTTTTGTAACACAAAACTCAACATAAATTTTACCTATATTCACTTCCTCCATGGGCAAATCTTCCGGGTACTTTATGTTTTCTGAAATGAATTTCCTAAGTGCGATTTCACCGCCAGGAAATTCGGGCATCTTATCGACAATAACAAAAATACTGTCTTTATCGCAAGTGTACCTGTGTTTCTTTCCCTGGGCAAAACTGCTGATAGCAATAAACATCAGTAAATTAACTATTAAATATCTCATAATTAGTGAATTATCAAGGGTTCTTCTTCGATATTTTATTATGTAAATTAGTAATCTCCATTAATGCAGCTGTACCATACCAGGGATGCAATTCCATAACCAGGCTGCCAGCTTTTATGGCAGGATCGCTATTGGTTAATGCTTCAGCATCTTCAATGGTTTCCACATTAAAAATATAGATTCCACGTATATCTCCATCATCCAAAAATGGCCCCGCCAGCACCAATTTCCCTTCTTCTGCCATTTTTGTAATATTATCGAGATGTGCGCGTTGCAAATTAGCCCTTGTAGCTGAGTCCTGGCTACGGTTAGGGCCTCTTTTTAAATAGGCCATCACGTATTTTTTCATTCCATAATCATCAGCTCCATATTTTTGGGCTAATTGGGCATCATATCCATTTGTTTCATGTAATTCTGCGCCAGCCTGAATGCTATCAGCAGAAATTTCAGTTTCACTTTTGGGTTTATTATTACATGACAATATCAAAATTGCCAGTAGGGAAACCTGAATAATTTTTGTCATCAGTTTTAGATTTAAGTCAGTGCAGGGGAAATAATAATTTATTTACCTTTAAGCAAAAAATAAATGCAACAAATAAACACCGCTATATGCTCTTTTGGTTTATCAGGTTCAGTTTTTCATGCACCTTTTTTATTAGTCAACCCCGGATTTAAAGTTACAAAAGTTCTTGAAAGAAGCAAAGAAAATTCAAAAGCTATGCTTCCGGAAGCCCAAATAGTGAGAAGTTACCAAGAGATTGTTGATGACAAAGATATTGAGTTGGTTGTGGTAAATACACCTAATGAGTTGCATTTTGAAATGGCAAAACTAGCCTTGCTGAACAACAAGCATGTTTTAATTGAAAAACCTTTCACTATTGAAGTTGACGAAGCTGAAAAATTAATACAATTGGCAAAAGAAAAAAAACTTGTACTAACTATTTATCAAAACCGAAGACTTGATAGTGATTTTAAAACCATTACAAAAATTATTAGCGAAGACCTTCTCGGAAAAATAAAAGTATTTGATTCTCAAATATTTAGATGGAAGCCCGGAATTGGTAACAAAGCCTGGAAAACAGATAACAGACCTGGTGCAGGCCTATTGTATGATTTAGGCTCACACCTTATTGATCAGGCCCTGGTTTTGTTTGGAATGCCCAATGCAGTTTTTGCAGATATTCGCCTACTAAGACCTAAAGCTATTGCAGATGATTATTTTGAACTAATTTTGTACTACCATGGATTAAAAGTAAACCTAAAAGCGTCTTTATTAGCCAATGACCCTGGTCACCGATTTATTGTTCAGGGTGAAAAAGGAAATTGCACAAAGTTTGGTGACGATGTGCAGGAGAAGCAGCTAATGAACGGTGAGCTACCTGTTGGAAAAAATTGGGGCAAAGAAGAAGGTAGTATGTGGGCAACTATTACATTTGATGGCGGAAGCTATTCACACCCCTCATTACCTGGAGATTACATGCAGTTTTTTGACAATCTGCATCTTGCAATAACAGAAGATGCTGAATTATTGGTAAAACCTGAGGAAGCAAGGAATGTAATAAAAATTATAAAATTGGCCATGCAAAGCCAACAAGAGCAAAGGGTTATTAAAATTGATTAGCTCTGCAAAATTTGATTGATTAATGAAACACTGAAAATACTCAGTAAAAACCAACCTAAAAAACCCTGTAATATTGCCAGGTACCTCGAAATGCCTTTTACCGGAATGTTGCCAAAACCTAAGGTTGAAAATGTGTTGATACTGAGGAAAAGCGAATTTATGGCTTTAGCCATAAAAGCGTACAACACAAAAAGACTAATAACCAGTACACTAACTAAGTTTACATAAACCTTTTTTTTGGGCTTTAAGGAGTTCCAGTCGCCATCAAGCAGCTCAACCTTGCTATAAATGTACCTTGTAAGCATTCGTTTGGTGGTAGGAAATCGATACAAAGTTTTACCCAGCCAAAGCATAAATTTTGGAATGTTTCCTTCACTTGATTTTAGGTAGTTTTTAAATTCTTTGTAGGTGTCTAATTCAAGGTTATGCTTTTCGGAGTAGTAGTCTGCAAGCTTTTTATCCGACTGAAAATAAGACAATAAGGCCTTGTACCTATCGAGTAGATACTCCCTGTTGACTTTGTCCCATTCACTATTGAAAAAGAAATAAACCAGTGCAAAGCCTAAGATTACCCACATTGAGATAATTAATGCCCTGATGGGGCTGGTTCCATATTTGCAAAAGAATTTTAAAAACTGGTTGAGTTTCCAGTTAAAAAAGCTTGTTAAATTCCCCTTTTTTCGATATTGGTAGGCTAAGTGCCTGGTTTCAATATCTTTCATGGCAATATAGCAATTGTTTGCCGATTCCATATCACCGCGGGTTCTGTATGTTGTATACATTTGTTTATATGCACTAACTAGCTCGTTATATTTGTCAATATCAACAAGTTGCGAGTCGGTAGATGCTGTGTATTTTTCATCCATTTCCTCGTTGTAAATGGCAAAACCAACATCCTTAATTTGATTCCAGTGAAAGTTTGTGCCTTTTTCAGGAAATTGAAACTCATCCATACCAATAGCTCGATCAAAACTACAATTTGTTACTGAAAAAGCTTTTTCAATTGAACTTGCCTTAAAGTTGACAATTGTATTTTTAAAATCAGTGCCCTCAAAATTTAGAATGTTGAAGTTAGCTAAGGTGAAATTAATAACAGGAGTAAGACTGTCTGAATTAATCTGGCAACTATCAATACTGAAGTTTCTTATTTTTTTTTCATCATTTGGTGAAAAAATACTGATGACACTCTTACAATTTTCTGAAAGGTTATTTATTGAGATAAAATCCTTTGTTTTTTGTGTTTTTGCTACATTAAATCTGCATTTATTAAACTGAAGTATGGGAATGTCAGCTTCAAAGGTCTCAAAGACATCATTAAATGTTGTGTTACTAATGAAAAGCATGCCCAGGTTACCCCATATTATCTCAATTCCTTCATTGAATTCGCAATTGACAATATTTATGTTGGTTACCTCACAACCCATCATAAAAATATGCTTTTTAAATACAAAACTATTTATAATAAATGATTGGGTGGGCAATTTGCAGTTGTATAACTCAACAAAGCATTTAACAGTATCACTTTTACTTAAACTATCCTGATTAAATCTATAAAGTGTGTCATTTTCATCAAAAACAATTTCCGCATTTTCTAATGAATAAGTCTCTTTATTGCATTCAACCATTTCTTTTACCCATTCGGCAACTGAAAGCTTACGCTTATATTCTTTTTGGGCAAATAAACTATGGGATAAGCCTACAAACAGTACAATAGTTAAAATTATTCTCATAAATACAATTTAGATAATTAGTGCCAAAGCCAGCTATCCGGCACTTTTTGTTTTTCCATATTACTGGTTTCAACCTGTAGGTTTAGATTGTGCCCATATTTTGCCTGAAAAAAGTTGAGTTTAAACGGGTGCAGGCCTTTTTTTAAAGCAATTTTCCCACTTTTTGTATCCGACCAGTGAAAACCATCATTATCAACTACCGGTTTGCTATGAATGTATAGCATAGCGCCATCGTCGCTAGTTAAATGGAAGGTATATACATCATCTTCGGGAACTTTAAAATAACCAGAATAAGCTACTGCAAAGAAATTTTTTGTTCGGTCTTCAGGCAAGCGGATGTTGTTTACAATGCCATTATAAATTTCAAGTTCATCAATTTTTTTTGCTGAGCTAAACTCTCCTTCATAATATAAATAGGAGACCCCGGGACCATACTTTTTTGTTTTCAGGGGCTCAAGGTATTGCATTTTTTCAAATGATGCAGAAACTGTATTGCTAAATTTCCCTCCTGGCATAAGGACAGTAATAGCTTTAAGTTCAACAACACTATCTAGTTTAATGGAAAATGGCGATCCGTACTGTATCCCATCAGGGGTTGGTTCTGTGCCATCTAAAGTGTAATAGATGACTGATGAAGGAATGTCATTTTTTAGTTCAAATGTTATTTCATCATCCATTGTTCTATTTACTTTTTCAAAGCCTGATGGTGGGTTTAAGCGGTAATTTACTCCCCACCTATCAAAATAGGGATAAAATTGATCCATTCTGACCAGAAAATCGTTCCAATTTTGTTTTTCGGGTTTTGTCCATAAGATTTCAGCCAAAGCACATAGTCGTGGGAAAAGCATGTACTCAGCATGTTCTTCTGTAGGGATGTACTCAGTCCAAAGATTGGCTTGCGAACCTAAAATGTATTTATAGTATGTTGTATCAAGTTCTTCAGGAATTGGTTGGTAATGGTAAACGTCTTTTAGTGTAGTTAAGCCGCCAATGGACAATGGTTCGTTATTGGTACCCTGGTAATGATCGAAATAGTTGGTAGCATTAGGGCTCATTACTACGTAATGCTTACTCATTGCTGCTTCTATTCCACCCATTTCTCCACGCCACGACATTACAGCAGCTCCATCGGCCAGGCCGCCTTCAAGAATTTCATCCCAACCTATTACTTTTTTGCCTTTTGAACTTAGAAATTTTTCTATTCGTTTGATAAAATAACTTTGCAGTTCATGCTCATCTTTTAACTTTTCTGTTTTTATTCTTTTTTGGCAGTCTGGGCATTCTTTCCATCTTGTTTTAGGGCATTCATCACCTCCAATATGAATATATTCACCTGGAAATAAGTCAATTACCTCTGAAAGCACATCCTCTAAAAACTGAAAAGTTTCTTCCTTCCCGGCACAATAAACATCATCAAAAACACCCCACCGGCCTTCTACTTCAAATCTGCCTCCCTTGCAAGAGTATTCAGGATAGGCCGCTAAAGCAGCAACAGAATGCCCCGGCATTTCAATTTCGGGAACAATAGTTACAAACCTGCTTTTTGCATATTCAACCACCTCTTTTATTTGTTCTTGTGTGTAAAAACCTCCGTGTTTTTTTCCATCAAATTTTTCAGGATGTTCCAAGGCATGCCCAATCAGGGTTTCTTTTCGCCATGCGCCAATTTCGGTTAGTTTTGGGTATTTTTTTATTTCAATCCGCCACCCTTGGTCTTCGGTTAAATGCCAGTGAAAAGTATTTAATTTCAAACGGGCTGCTATATCAATCATTTTTTTAACAAACTTAACAGGGAAAAAATGCCTGCAAACATCCAAATGCATACCACGCCATTTAAATTCGGGCTGGTCAGAAATTTGGCAATAGGGTAGGCTAAAACCATCAACATCAGTTTCATTTGCCGGAAGCATTTGAATGATGGACTGTATGCCATAAAAAATACCAGCTTCGGTGTTGCTAACTATTTGAATTCCAGTAGAGTCGGCACTTAAAATATAAGCATCCGGCGTTTCAATTTTATCCGAGATTTTAAAGGAAATGGTGCCTTTTTTCTTGTCCTTCTCGCTTAGTTCTAATTCATAAAATTCTTTGAGGTAATCCAAAAAGTAGGTACTAATTGATTTCAGCTGCTCGTTGTTTTCGTCAAAACTAATTGAAGTCTTTTTATCAAGTAAAAAATGCCCCTTGCGAAGTTCTATTTCATCTGGCAATGGAACTATTTTTGGCTCATTTACTTCAACTATGTTTTTTCTATCACATGAAGCCAATCCCAATAATACGAGTAAAATAAGAGGAAGATGCTTTTTCATTTTCAGGTTTTGTTAGTAATGAAGGTGTTAAAAATAGAAAAGCATAGAACTATTTCCAACTTTATTGGGTAGAATTGTAAAGGTTTTCCAATATTTGTTTGTTTTTTAGCGCCTTATTCAGTACCCATTTTTCCCATCTCAAATCATCTTTGGTAAACTTTTCAGCATATTTGGTATATACCGGAAAATCTTCCTCGTTGCTGCATTGTTCATCAGTAATTGGGTTAACCTTTATTTTAATAAGCTTGTCTTTATTAAAGTAAAACCTTTTTTCGCCGCATTCATAACCTGTTGATTTAATGTAATGGAAAAGCAAGTTTCCTTTTTCATCAAATAGCGTTTCTTTATATTCGGTATAAGAAGGCATGCCTTCGGTATAAATAACTTTTCGCAAAATCACCCAATTTTTTAAATCAGCATAACCTTCTGCTTCTTCAGCATTGCTGTGTTCATCATAAAAGTAGGTAATACTGATAGTTACAGGACCCAGCGCTGGTCTGTTTTGCACATTATTTATTGTAAAGCGTGGAGGGTAGAAATCAAGGCCTTCTTTTTCCGATTCGGCTAATTGTTTGTTGTATTCAATGTACGTTTGCCTTATTTTTTTTACAATTTCCTCTTGCGAGGAAATTTTTATTGTTGAAAAAATAAACAGTATGCTTAGTAATATGACTCTATACATATTGGAAAAGTTCAGGTTGGTTTGATATATAAGATAAGCATATAACCGTGCCGGATAGGATGGGCACGGTTATCGCAATATCAGGTGTTAAGAAATAAAGCTTATTTCCACTTTACTGTAATTTCTTCTCCGTCGGCAATCAATTTCCCTTTTTTCTGCTTAAACTTGAGGGTCTTGTTTTCTTCATCACGCTCAACTTTTATGTCTTTCGCCCCATCTTTTAGCAGTTTAATTTTATCTGTTTTTTCCCAATCTACATCTGCAAAATTTATTAACTCGTTCATTTTAATATCGTTAAATAAAATAGTGCGAAAAATTCCATCCTTTTTAATGGTGTAATTCATTGGAATCAATTTATTCTTATCAGCTTCATCAGGAATGTAAATATTCCAATAGGTCGATTTAATTGCACTTACATCAAAAGAAAAAGTTTCAGTGTTGGTCTTAAAAGTAACAGTAAATTCATCAGTTTTGTTTTCCAGCATAAGTGTAGAAATCGCAATGATGATCCATAATTTCATATTCATAGCAATCTGTTTTTGTTATTTACTTTGTACAATTACATAAATAGAGTCATTATCCTCCATTTCTTTATAAGTTTCAATTTCGATAATTTTAAAATCTTCGCTAAAATAATTAAATAGTTCCTTTTTTGTGTAATAAACAAACCTTAATCCTTTATATCTTTCATCTTTATCACCCTGCCAGAAACTGTGAAATAAAATTCCGGAATGGTTTAATAACTCCTTTTGTTTTTTGATTGATTTTTTAAGCTTTTTTGTTGTAAGGTGATGAAGTACCTTATTTGAATAAATACAATCAAACCTTCTGTTGGTATCCAATTTTTCGGCGTCTAAGTGAATTAAATCGGCATTTGGGTGTTTTTCTCGATACATATCCAAAAAAACATGAGAATTATCAGATCCGGTTACATCAAATTCTTTTTTTAAAATATCTAAATCCCTTCCTGGGCCCATTCCTAATTCTAAAATTGTTGATTTTGGCAACAGGTAATTCTTTAAAATTTTAACAAGCTCTTTGCCATCATACCCTTCAGACATGCGAATGTATTCCATTACATGCTTTTTTGATTGGTAATAATCATTTTTTGTGGTCATGGCAAGCTCCCGTTTTGTTAATCAAATATAACAAAAAAGCGTGAATTCTGAATGAACTTTAGGCAATTCCTTATTCCTGTTTTATTAGTTTAACCCTGCCAACTTTCCCATCAGTTAGTTGTACCTTAATTCCATGAGGGTGTTTAGCACTGTTTGTTAATATTTTAGCAACCGTACCTTCTGTTAATTTCCCCGATCGCTGGTCAGCTTTTAGCACAATGGCCACTTGCATTCCTATTTTTATATTGTTTCTAATGGTGCCTTCCATATTTTGTTATTTTCGAAACTCCGAAGGAGTTTTCCCTGTTTGTGTTTTAAAAGCTGATTTTGAGTTGCATCCCACCTTTTCTGCAACTACTTCAATGGTTAAATTACCAGTTTCATCGCCCAAAAGTAATTCTTTGGCTGCTGTAATTCGATATTTTGCCAATAATTCGAAAAAACTTTGGTTCAACTCTTCGTTAATTACCTGTGAAACAAGATGCTGGCTTTTTTTAATTTTTTTTGAAAGACCAGTTAATGAGGCAAGATTGCCTGGATAATATTTTTTATGGTCAAAAACAAGCCCTTGAATATGCCAAATAAAATAAGCAGCGAAAACTTGGAGCTAAATCCACCGGTATTTGTATTTGATCAATCATTAATTTTTAAAAAACGATGCTGTAATTTCTTTTATCTGTCCAAAATCTTTGTATTCTTTGGCAACCACTCCTTTGGCACCTTTTATCATGGCCGAAACACGTTTTCCTTCAATATTTCTGTAAAGTGCCAGTATTTTTTTCCCATTTTCAAGTGCGCGACCAATTTCATATCCAACTCCAAGACTTGGGGTGGTAATCTCTGCCACAACTACATCCGAACTCAACAACCATTCTACATCCCTGTCATGAATGTGTTTATCGCTGTGATTATCTTCACCCATTCCCGAAAGCGAAGCCTCACCAATAAATTCTGTGAGTACTTCACCATAGTTTTTCAAGTGCTCAATAATTTGGGCGTAAAGCTTCGTGTCTCCTCTACCTCCTGAAATGGAGCCAGCAAAGTATATTTTCATAAAGTTATTTTTTATTTACATTGGCAAAAAAACACTGACAGATCCTGCAGGCACTCAGGTTAAATCTCAATCAATTCTTCTGCATCTCTTTAATTTTTAATTTACCCGAAATGTTCATAAAAAACTTAAACACCGAATGAAAGCCATCAGGATTTAAAAACATCATTGGGCAAGCCATTGGTACCACTTCAATTCCATTTTCTTCTGCCAGTTGAATGGCTTCTTTATTAAAACTCCCTTGCCCCATCGATTTATGTATCCACACGTGTTTAATCCCCATTTCAATACATTGCTGCATAATTTCCAGGGTGCCTTTTGGTGGAGTACTAATCATTACAGCTTCAACTGTTTCAGGTACTGATTTTAAATCTGGAAAGCATGGAACATCCTTTACTTCATTTGCTTTTTTGTTTACAGCGAACACTTTGTAGCCATTTTTCTCAAATTTCTCATACAAATGGTTGGCAACTTCGGCTCCTTCGCTAGAATAACCCACAATGGCAATGTTCTTTTTGGCTAAAAAATTATTTACCCGGAGTTTAAATTTAGCATCCATAATTTTTTGTTTTAAGGTTTAGCATTTGTTTTGTGCTAAATTACTAAGTTTTTGTAAATTCTATTCAAATATTTAACATTAAGCAAAACATAAAATAAAGTGGGTTTAAATTAAAGTTTTAAAAGTTTAAAGAATTCAAGCAATTCTGCTTTTCGTTGTTTTGAAAGACTGTGCCAACGGATTC
Organism: Bacteroidales bacterium; assembly: GCA_050291445.1. Taxonomy (GTDB): domain Bacteria; phylum Bacteroidota; class Bacteroidia; order Bacteroidales; family NBLH01; genus NBLH01. The sequence goes on from JBNKJW010000124.1 coordinate 10,519, forward strand.
CTTGCACAGCACCTTCAAGTGCATAAAGTCGATTAATGCAGGCACTTTTATCTATTGTTTTTATTTTTATGAAAGCATTTTCGCTGCCCATATTAACTAATTCTTCAATTGATGTTATCCCAATTTGGGTAAGTTGTTTTACCAACTCTTTACCAAGGTTTGGTTGGTTTATTAAGTTCTTCATAAATTGTCTTTTATTGAAGCTTTGTATTTATATTTTGTGGTATTCTTATTACCTGTTTTCGTAAGAACCTTGTTGTCAATTGCAAATTTTAAGTCCCTGCTTGCAGTTGCTGTTGATAATTCTTTAAAATGATTTAAGTAATCTTTGCGCGAAAATTGATTGTCTTTTACTATTGTCTGATACAATTCAATCCTTTCTTTAACAGTTAAATTGATATTGCTTGTTTTTAGTAATTCTGAAAGTGCGCTATCCAATACCTCAAGCATAAATTCAACAAATGGCGTAGATTCGCCAATTTTATCAGAGTTTCCTAATACTCTATAGTAATTATTTTGCCTTTCTTTGATAATTATTTCGACAGGGAGAAACTCAAATACAGCATGTAACTTCATTAGCAAAAGTGTTTGCCATAAACGACCTAACCGACCATTTCCATCTATAAAAGGATGAATAAATTCGAACTCGTAATGAAAAACACAGCTCTTAAGCAGGATTGGATCTTCATTATTTTTTAGATAATCAAATAAATCATTCATCAGCGGTTTAACCATTTCTCCAGGAGGTGCCAAATGAGCAACTTTAGAGCCTTTTACAATTCCAACTGATTTTCCGCGTAGTTTACCTGGGAATTTCACTAAGTCCTTCATTAAAATTGAATGTGCCTTGCATAAAGAGTTTAATGAATATGGGTTTAGTGTATTCAATTTGTCATAAACATTAATCGCATTTTTTACTTCTGTAAGTTCTTGTTTATTTCCAACAACTCTTTTTTTGTCTAAAATGGCAGTTATTTGCTCAATTGTCAGTGTGTTTCCTTCAATTTCAAGCGAAGATTGAATGGTTTTTATTCGATTCGCTCTTCTCAATTCGGTAGGGGGCTTATACAAATGCACTGCATTGACTTCCCCAAGTTTTTCGGAAACAGAAGCAATTAGTTTTAAAATTTTACTAGTTATTTGATAAGGAGGTTTCATAAGAATAAAGTCTTTGATAGTATCATATGATACTATCAAAGATATGTTTTTTGATCGATAAAATCAAAATCCGATTCAGGATAGTAATTAAAAATAACTTTTCCATGCAGGCATTTTGCTCATTGTATCCTTGGCCATTTGTTCTGCTTTTTGGTGGTTTAAATCAGATGTTCGCATAATAAAACCAGTCATGTCTTCTAATTTTTGTTTAAAAGGTTTTAGCCGTCCGGCCTCATCAGTGCAATGCACGCAATACTTGTTTTCGGTGTTCTTACCACCAAAATCTTCGGCCTTTATCATTGGCATTCCGCAACTTTCGCATTTTTTTTCCATGTTTTATAGTATTTAGATGTTAGATAATGTCATATCTCAATTTAGTAAATTCATAAACGTTTCAATTAGTTGTTTTTTCTTTTGGTTCATTAATTTTCCTCTGCCCGACACAAAATATTCCTTTCGTGACAAGTAATAATTAATACTTGCAAAAAAAAATGATATGGTCATTGTAATATCCTCTACATTAAACTGCCCGGCATTGTTTCCTGCTTCAATTTTTTGGTAAAGCATGTTTTTAATAATGGTTTCATTGGCCAAAATACGCTCCTGAATGCTGGTATCAAGAAAAGGAAATTCTCTTGCAATCACCACATAAAAATCTTCATTTTCTGCAACCAGGTTTAGGTAGCTTTTAAGTAACGAAATAACACCAGTATCCTGTTCTGTGATTTTTTTTAGTGTTTTTGCAATTGCAAGTAATTCGTTCTGACAAACTTTTGCAATCAGTGCTTCTTTCGTTTCGAAATGCGAAAACAGCGTTCCATGTGCAATTCCCGCTTTTTTTGCTACTTCAAGGGTTTTTAAATCAATAATACCAATGTCGCTAATAAGCTGCTTGGTTGTTGCAATTATTTTGTCAAAGGTCTGTAATTTAGCTATTTGTCTTTTATTTTTCATTGAGTACTTACTCATTGAGTTATAACTCAAATTTAAAACGATTATTTGAAAAGTCAAAACAAAATCACGAAAATTTTAAAAAACAAAAGTTAATTGGTCATTTTTGGTATTCAAACTACCTTTAAGCCGCTATTAAAACAAAATTTACGGGCTTATTGGATGGTTGCTAAACAAAGAAACAGAATGCCATTAATGGAGAAATATGGTCTTTGGTACTTGAAGCGAATGCGAAAAAAGCAACCGCTTAAAAGAACTGATGTCAAAGCATATATCCTTGATATACAGGAACGTAAAGAAATTAATCGCATTGAAAAAAGAGCCATTATAAATGTAACCATTGCCGGAATTATTTCTTCTATTATTTCGGGCTTGGCTGGGTTTTATGCCGATCCTTTATTGGATGAAGCTAGCAGCTTTTTTTCGAAAGAAAATTTGTGGTACTGGGCCATTGTAATGGGAGTAACCATAGCAGCTACCTTAATCGAAATATTTTTCATTTATTTTGATATGATGGCCAAAACACATGCCTTAACTAAGGCTGCACATCTGGAATTGTTCGCAGGTCATCAGGGGAATGATGATATTGCTTCCTCAATTGTCCGTGCTGCTTTGGAACTACCCAATAAAAAGAAATCAGATATTGATATTGATCCAAAAAAAGAATCATCAAAGCTGGTGATATTTTTAGCAACCGTGCTGTACAAATTAAAAATTTCTGTGACCAATTTTATGCTGAAAGCACTTGTTAAAAGAATGATGGGGCGTGCGGTTAGTCGTGCCTGGCTAAATTTTTTAGCTGTACCGGTTTGTGCTTTATGGAACGGAGTTGTTTGCTGGCTGGTGATTCGGGAAGTAAAAATAAGGGTTTTGGGGCCTTCCGCTGCTAATGAAATCATCAACAAATTGAAAACCAGCGAAGAAAAACTATCAGAAAGGGTGCAGTTAATACTGTTAAAAGCAGTTGGGAGTTGCATTGTGCGAACTGCCGATTTACATCCTAACCTGGAGTATTTGTACAGAGTTCTGGATGAAACATTTGATCACAAACATGGTGAGGCGATGGATGATTCAAAATTATTTTTGGAAGATTTAACACGCCTCGAAAATGGGGAGCAAGGCATTGTGTTAAACATGCTGGTGTACGCAGCAATACTTGATGGGAAAGTAACAATTAGGGAAAGGATACTTCTGAAAAAGGCCTTTGAAATATGCGGGGAAACATTTGATTACAACCAAATAACCAGATACCTCAGCTCATTTCGGTCAGGGCAGTTAATCGATTTTAACATTGGCAACTAATCTGAATATTGTTTCATCAATTTTTCAATGTCAAAACCCTTTTCGCTCCAGATAGCTTTACCTTTTTTGTTTACATAAGCGTGTTGTAGTTTATTATTGGTTTTAGAATAATAAGTAAGCAAAGTCAAACCTTTTGGTCGAAAAGCAATTTCTTCAAAAATTGCTGGAATGAGCATTTTTCTTGTGCTTAATTTCATTAACCCAAATCTGCCATCTTTTTCAAATTTAAGACACCCATCAAGATAGTCAAAATTCTCATATTCAGAATTATAGAACCACTTTTCATGCAGGTCAATTAAACCACTTTTTTGTTTATTATTTTCATAAAGGCTTGCAAATAATACATCTTTGTCTTCAAAGTACAGGTAGCTATATTTGGGTTCAATTTTAAAACTCCCTTTTCTATCGATAACTCCATATTTTTTATCTTTTACAACAATGGCTAGTTCGCCTGTAAACAAATCAAAGCCTTCAGTTTCATCAAACTTTGGTTGAATTATAAATTTGCCCGTGGTATCAATAAACCCCCACTGATAGTTTTGTTTAGCTGCTGCCACACCCCTGTTAAATGGCCACACATTCTGAAAATTGGCATCAATAACCATTTTGCCCGATTCATTGATGAACCCGTATTTATCTCCAATTTTTACTGCGGCCAGTCCTTCAACAAAATAGCTGATTTTATCATAGTCAGTTTCTTTTTTTGTCTTGTTTTTGAAATTAAGCAGGTAATATTTTCCATTTATTTGCCCCTGCCCTATAACATTATTACAACTAATAAACTGGTTATCGAAAATAAACGGGAATATGGTATCGCCAATTTGGTTTAAAACGCCAAATTTATTACCAGATCTGGCAATTACCAGTGAATTGTGGTATTGATCAAGAAAGTCATAGCCAGCTTTGATTTTTATGGATCCGTTTACATCAATTGCACCGTATTTTCCATCTTGTTTTACAATTCCAAGCGACTGGGGCCAAATAATTCTACTGCAGCAAGTGTCTTCGTAGCGCTGGTAACAACAATTTTCAAAAACAGGCTCAACAATCAGTTTCCCTTTTTTGTTGATATAGCCCCATTTATCGCCAATATTAACCAGGTAAAGCTCGGAAACTGAACCACATGACAAAACAAGCAGAAATCCTATGAAAATGAGGCACTTATTTATCATCCACCACAAGTGTTTGGTAATGGCTTTTTAATAACAGTGCACGTTGTTTAATGAATTCAGTTTCGGCATCAGCAGCAATAATTTGCCACATAGTGCCACCCATGCCTAGGTACATTTGAGTAGAAAAGCCAATTTCTTTTTGCTTGTATGTTTTCCATGCTTCCTGGGATGCTTTTAGTTTCGGTTTATGTTCTTCCGAAACTTTCGCCATTAAAAGCTGATAGTATTTGTTAAGCTCTGCTTCCCACGCTTTTTTTGCCTCAGTGGCACAATTTACCATCCCAATGGTAGTTTGGTTGTTTGGGTTATCCAGGCATTTTGAATAGGCTATATCAATTGGATGCTCTTTTTGCGGGCTTTCTTGCGCCAAACATGTAATTGAAAGAAACATCATATAGATACAAAATCCGAACCTCATTTTTTTCGTATTTTTAGGTTTTAAATTCAAATTTACCCAAAATAACTCATACAGCGTTCGTTTTTTATTAAATTTGCCCTCTTAGAAGGAAAAATTGATGGGATATACCGGAATGGTCATAAAATCAACAGGCAGTTGGTATCATGTTTTGCATGATGGCGAAATTACGCACTGTAAAATAAAAGGAAATTTTCGTGTAAAAGGGATTGTTTCTACCAATCCGGTGGCAGTAGGTGATAAAGTGGATTTTTTGATAAAAAAAGAAGAAAACACCGGATTAATCACTAAAATTCATGAGCGAAAGAATTATATTATCCGTAAATCAATCAACCTTTCGCGAAAAGCTCACATTATTGCTACCAATGTTGATTTGGCGGTGTTGATTGTGACCCTGAAAATGCCTGAAACCCACCCGATTTTTATCGACAGGTTTCTTGTTTCAGCCGAGGCTTATGACATACCTGTTCAGCTGGTTTTTAATAAAATTGATTTGTATGGCGAAAAGGAAAACAAAATAATGGATAACCTAATTGAAATTTATGAGCAAATTGGCTATCCAAGTTTGAAAATTTCAGCTACAAAGCAAACGAACCTAGAAGAGTTTAAGACCATACTAAAAAATAAAAACACAGTTATTTCCGGAAACTCTGGTGTAGGAAAATCTACCTTAATTAATGCCATTGACCCCAATTTATCTTTAAAAACTGCTGAAATTTCGGAATACCATAAAAAAGGAAAACATACCACTACTTTTTCGGAGATGTTTCCTCTTCAGTTTGGCGGCTATATTATTGATACTCCGGGAATTAAGGGCTTTGGCCTGGTTGATTTGGAAGATGAAAACCTAGCCACTTATTTTCCTGAAATGCTGGCCCTTCAAAACGACTGCAAATATTACAATTGCACACATACACACGAACCGGGCTGCCAGGTTATTGAAGCCGTTAAAGCAGATAAAATTGCCGAGTCGAGATACAAAAGCTATTTAAGCATGTTGTTCGAGGATTCGGGGAAGTATAGGAATGACATTTATAAGTAGGTATTTGGTGTTGTGTGATTTTCTGTACAATAAAGTATTAGTGAATGTTCTGGCAAATAAAAAAATACAAGTAAAAAAATGAGTTTATAAGAAATCAATGAAATATGCAATTAGATTCTCTATAATACTTTTAGGGGTGACACCTGCGATAATATTACTATTTTACTATTATAGTGATTTTTTAAGTTCAAAGTTTTTTGCTGAGATTTTTACTATTTTGGTTTATGTAATCATTATTTCCATTTTTATTATTAAAAAATTTCAAAAAACAATCGCAAAAAACAAAATTAGGCTTCGACTTAAAAAATATAATTGGATTTATCTAATAATCTTATTGATTCCTGGTTTGCTTAAAATCCATGATGGATATATGGGTACTGACGTGGATAAGGTTTTATTCGGATTCATAAATAAAGATTATGCACAAGGATTTGGATATATCCTTTTTGGAGTAGTATTCCTAAATCGCACCATTTTAATTAACAAAAAAGGAATAAAACTCAATGATTTATTTTACACTGAATTTGATTATTCCCAATTCAATTCAATTTCTTTTACAAAACAGTCAGTTCAATTACAAGCTGATTCGCAGGAGTTTAATTATAAGATAAAGGAATTATCCGAGCATGAAATCACGGATATATACAGAATGATTGAAGAATTCAGATCAGGTACTATTGTTTAATAGCAACAAAAAATGATAGCTGTTTGTATTCTATTACCGCATGAAAGTACCACTTGCAGCCTGAAACGAATCAGAATCAGAAATTAAAAAACTATCTTTGTGTAAAAGACAACCAGTTAAATGAATTTTAAGATTCTCACAGATAAACTTCTTAAAGAATACACAAACCGTGTAAAAGAATCACCTTTTGATAAAATTGACAGAATAAAAAAAGTGGATATGCCTGTAGATTATTTTCAGTTCTACAAATCTGTTTCTTCTGTTTATTCATCAAAAATTGAGGGAGAAAATATTGATTTTGACAGTTATTTTAAGCACAAATTTTTAAAAGTCAAATTTCAACCTGATTATACTCAAAGAGCTGATGATTTATTTTTAGCTTACGATTTTATCGATAATAATGGACTGACGCTTAAAAATGTACAAAAAGCGCACTCATTATTGAGCAAAAACCTTCTACCTAAAAGCCAGCAAGGCTTAATACGTAACAATCCAATGTTTGTTATTAATAATGATGATAAGATTGAGTATGTAGCAGCAAGCCCCGAAAAAGTCAGGACTGAACTTGTCAAACTTTTTACTGATATTGAACTCTTGCTTAAGTCGGATTTAAGTCCATTTGAAGTTTTTTATTATGCCGCATTAATACATTTGGTTTTTGTTAAAATACACCCTTTTCAAGATGGAAATGGACGTACAGCCCGATTGATTGAAAAATGGTTTTTGGCTGATAAAATTGGTTGGAAAGCCTCTTCAGTACAACTAGAAAAAAACTATTTTAAAAGGCTAAAGGAGTATTATTCAAACATTAGAAAACTTGGGCTTGAGTATGAAGATTTGGACTATTCAAAATGTCTTGATTTTTTATTAATGACAATTACAGGAATAGACAACCAAGATTAAAAAGGCATAAACCAATGGCATTATGTGAAAAATACAGTCATTAGAAACCAGAAAACAAATGCTCTCAATCTGCATCCCTGTATACAACCACAACATCCAGGAACTTGTTAAAGAATTGTTGCAACAATTACAAAGCGCTTCTATAAAAGGCGAAATAGTTGTAATTGATGATGCTTCTTTGGCTAAATTCAAGGTTGAAAACAGAACTATTTCAGCTTTTGAGCAGGTGGTTTACATAGAATTAGAGAAAAACGTAGGTCGGTCGGCCATCCGCAACTTGTTTTTAAAGCATACAAAGTTTGAAAACCTACTTTTTTTAGACTGTGATGTTAAAATCCATCCTGATAACTTTATCAGCAACTATTTAAAATCCAATGCAAAAGTTACTTGTGGAGGGCTCCTTTATCCTGCCAAACGGCCAACAAAAAGGCATCTTTTAAGATGGGAATATGGTGTCTATCGTGAGTGCAGATTAGCAAAGGAAAGAGCCCACGAGCCATATAAGTCGTTTATGACCAGCAATTTTATGATCAAAAAAAATGTTTTAGGAAAAATAAGGTTTGATGAAAGGTTGACTGACTACGGCCACGAAGACACTTTATTTGGCTATGCACTGATGAAAGAAAATATACAAATTAAACATATTGATAATCAGGTTATTCATAATTCGGGAGAAACATCAGCCGAATTTTTAAAAAAAACCATGAAGGGAATTGAAAACCTATGGTATATTCACACCGAATTGCTGCCCACTAACAAATTTTCAGAAATAAATACACTCTTGAAAACCTATAAAAAAGTAAAAGCAAGAAGGTTGGTAAATTTGTTAAGCTTTTTGTCCTATCCTATATTGCCTGTTTTATCCTTTCTAATTCGCGCCGGAATTGTTTTCCTTTGGTGTTTTGATGTTTATAAACTACTGTATTTGTGCAGAGTTTCAAAAATTAAGACAAACCATTCAACTTGAAACATTCAACATAACGTCTGTCATCGTTCTGTATGTGATTCAATATCCAGTTGTTCAAATAAATAATTAATTTGTACACTGCATCTGGCTCACCTTCCTTATGCCGTTTTTGGTACTTTTTAATACTAGCAACAAATTCAGTGTGTTTTAACCTGTGATTTTCAAGGTTTCCACAATTAAAGTCTTCAAGATATTTTTCTTCAAAACCAAAATGATAATCTGTATAGTCAAGAAGTTTGGAAATGTGTTCTTCCATTTCTTTTTTCTTAGCCTGTGCTTTATAGGCTTTGTATAGGATGTTGATAAAATCAATCCATTTTTTATGTTGCTGATCAATAATGTTTAACTGAATGGAGTATTTATCCGACCAGGTGATTAAATCTGTATGAGCGTCCAAATCAAGCGGTATCTGCAATTTATTTTCATGAATAAATCCCTCAAGCGAATTTATTTTTGTAGTATAATCAAATTCTTTCGACATGAGCGTTTCTTTAATCGCATCCCTCTCTTCTTCAAGTTTTTTAACACCACCCAGGTCTTTCATAAACATGGCTATGTTCCTTTTACCTCTGATAATTACATCCTGCATAATTAAAATTACCGGAACGTTGTCGTCTGATTTATTGATAATCTCTATATGCCTTTGTTTATCAATCAATCCTCTTCTGCCGGTCTGTAAATAAAGTTGAATATCTTCTACTAACAATTTTCTGGTTTCTCCATCAAAAATAGCTTCAAGCCCGCGGCCTAATATTTCAGTTCTATTATACTCCGATACCCGTTCAGCTGCAAAATTAAAAAACTGGATTTTTCTGTCTTCGTCAATTAAAATAATTGGATCAAGATTCGATTCAAACACACGGTTTACCTGGTTAAAAAGTAGTTCAAGCTCCTTGTTAATGGCAATGTTTTCGCGGCTCAACTCATCAAGCCTTTTGCGCTGGGTTTTGTCCTTTGCAACAAAATTAACCCTCAGGTTTTCAAGCTCTTCAACTTCTTTTTTCAGCTCTTCTTCCCTACGCAATGAGTCCTCTTGGGCAGCAATCATTTCCTCCATATTTTGACGCATTTCCTCGTCCTGCTCCTGCATTTCCTGGGTTTGGATTCTCGACTGTTCAAGCAACTCAGCAGTTGTTGTATTAATTTTAGCTGTTGAAAGCGTGGATGCAATACTTTCAGCAATCCTTTCTACTAATTCAATCTCATATTTTTTAAACTGGTTAAACGAAGCCAGTTCAATCACCCCAAGTACATTGTTTTCAAGCTTCAATGGTACAATCAACAAGCTGTTTGGGTTAGCACCACCCAGACCCGATTCAATTTCGATATATTCCTCGGGAAGCTCAGTCATATGAATGGTGTATTTTTCAACAGCCACTCCACCAACAAGCCCTTCTCCTAACTTAATCTTTTTGCTTATAAATTTTTCCCGGTTGTAGGCATAAGCAGATATCAATTCAAGATAAATATCTTCTGGATCTGAATCATTTAAAATAAAAATGCCTCCCTGATTAGCATTTAAGTATTTAACCAGGTTTTGGATAATATCTTTCGATAGCAAACCTATGTTTTCGGTATGTCTACGTAAAATTTCGCCAAATCGGGCAAGTCCTTCAGTAGTCCAGTTTCGCTCTTGATCTTCAATTTTGCGCTTGTGTTCTTCTTCGTTTGCAGCTTGTAAACTTTTACGCATCTCAAGCAAAGAGTTTCCAAGAACGTCTTTGCTACTTAGCGGTTCAAATTTACTATCAAAGTTACTTCGTCCAATCTCAGATGCAAATTCAGAAGTTTTTACTAGTCCATCAGTTAAGGCATTGAGTGCTTTTGCCATTTTGCCAATTTCATCACTCGATTTAACATCTGAATGATCGGGCAATTCTCCTTTAGCTAATTTCGATGCCAGCTCTTCGAGCTCCGTTAATGGTTTAGAAACAGTCTTGCTAATAAATAGTAAAACAATGATGGCTGCAATAATGGCAATGAGAAAAAACAGACTATTGTTCAACTTTATTTGGTCAGCAGTATCGTCAACACCTGCTTTTGATAGAGCAAACTCATTTCGCAATATTTTGTTTATTTCAACATATTGATTATCAACTTGTAGATGGTTTTGTTTATAAAACCGATATAGTTTTGAAAGTTGCACGCTACGACTGCTACCAGATACAATACCCTCTTCAACCAAAACAATTTCGGTATTTATTGCTTCTGTTTCCGAGCTGTCATTTTCTGCTGTTAAAGTTGTATCGTTTTCTTCAGGATAACTTATATCAAGTAATTCATCCGGTATAAAATGATCCCCAATTTCAAGTTGTGCCTTTTTTATTGAGTTTACATTTTCGAAATAAGGAATAAGAACATTATTAGTTTTTGAAAGGCTTTCGTTTAAGTAGTTAACTATTTTTACCCGTTCAGCTTTTGAATTGTCAGGAAAAATTACTTTGATATCGTAAAAAAGGGAGTCATAAAAGGTATTTATCTTTTTTGAAGTAAAACTATGCTCCTCGTAAAATTGTTGTAAATCACCAAGCTCCTCAGTTTGGATTATTTCAAGCAATAAAGCCATTTCTTGCTTGTTAATTTCAGAAAGCTCCTTAATTATATTTGAACTTCTTTCAGTACTTTGTAATACAGCAAGTTTATTTTCAATAGTATCTAATTTGCTAAATTGCCAAAAAATCAAAATCAGAAATATTAATATAATGAGGAAAATTCCTGAGAAAAATTTGATCCTGACACTTAAATTTTGAAAAAAATCCATCATTTCTTTATTTATTTTGAAAAGGAGCCAGCCTTTAACTCAATCCATAAAACTACAATAAAATAGATAAATGTAAAAAATTATTGCAAAAAATACTTATTAAATAAACTTTTGCCAACCTTTTCTTTAGCGAAAGGCTGATAATTCGAGCTCTACTAATTTACCAATAATATTTATATCATCTATCTGTTGAGCAAATAAGTAGCAAACAATATACCAATAGCATAAATTTTATTGATTAACTAAATGTATCAAAAGCAATCTACTTTCTATTTCTTTAGTACATTTGATATTTGAAAAGTTAACCGAAAAATAAATGAATAATTTTTATTTATACCTCATTGCAGTTTTGCTGGTTTTAGGTTGTAACTCAGATGAAAATAAAACTAAAGAAACGGCTACTGATTATAGTGAAATGAGTTCATTAGCAGACTCTTATGCTGATTTAAGCATTAGGTCTTTCCCAGAGAATTATGTTTATTACTCACTTAACGAGTTAGATCATGGCAGTTTATCTGATAACTCAAAAGAAGGAATTGCAAAGTGGGATTTTATTATTGATTCGCTTTATGAACAGTTTAAAAATATTCCTATTGAGCATGAAGTAGGAAGTGAATCGTGGTATTTGTATGGATATTTGAAAGAAACGCTTGAATCGGAAAGAGATTTAAGGGTTTGCAAACTTGAGTATGCCACTGTTAATCATCTTTCTGGCTGGCACATTAACTTTCAACGGATAGCAGGAGAGCAACCTGTTGGCAGTAAAAAAGCCAGGGCTGATGCCATTAGAAGATGGAACCAACTTCCAGAGCATGTCAACAACGAAATAGCCAACCTAAAAAGGGGGATTTCTGAAGGTTATACAGTTCCAAAAGATATTGTAAAAATTGTTATTGAACAACTTTCTAAAATGCTTTCCGAACCTGTAACTGAATCAGCGTTTTACAGCCCGGCCAATCGTGATACAAACCAAGTTTTTAAACAAGAATGGCAAAACATCGTCGCTGAGGTAGTCTATCCCACACTAAAAAAATACCATGATTTTCTTAAAAATGAATATTATAAAGCTGCCCGGCAGAGTATTTCTTTAGCCGATTTGCCAAATGGCAAAAAAATCTACCAGGCCTATTATCGATATCACACTTCGGTAAAAAGGGATATAGAAGAAATTATTGAGGTTGGTGAATACCGTTTGAAGGTAAACAATTCAAAGTTAAGGCTTTATGGACGCGAAAAATTTGGCAAGGACAGTCTTCCAGGCATTCTGAGAACCATTATTGAAGATTCTGTTAATTATTTTAACAGTGCCAAAGAAATGCTGAAATTTGCCAAAGAGACAGTTAAGAAAGCCAAAAAAAAGTGCAAAACAGCTTTCTACCATCTACCTAAGCAAGATGTTGAGGTTGTTGCAATTTCACAAAAAATGCAATCGTCCATTGGCTCACATTATATTCCTACTGTTGATTCTGCGGGCAAACCCTCATCCTATTACATTAATTTAAGCCATCCTGAAACCAAAATGCAAAGTGAGCTTGAAACGGAAATTTTTCACGAAACGTTTCCAGGTCATCACTTACAATTGGCCAGTGCCAGCGAAAAAGACACCACGCACCTACTGACCAAACTATTTAACGTTGGTGGTTACACTGAAGGATGGGCAAGCTATGCCCAGGTGTTAGCAGACGAAATGGGCTTATACCATTCGGGTTATTCCAGGTTTTTTGTTTTGGGGCGCTCAAGTCGGATTATGTACCTTGAAGCCATGATTCATTCAGGCAAATGGACTAAAGAGGAGGCTTTAGAATTTCTTAAAGACTATGGTTCCGTTACCCCAAAGGGGGCACAAATGGTTATAAACAGAATTGTTGCATGGCCCGGTCAATTTTCAACTTACGATACCGGGCTGGTTGAAATACTTGAACTTCGTGAAAAAGCGATGTTAACTCTTGGTGATGATTTCGATATCAAAGAATTTCACAAAATTGTATTGGATGGTGGGGCAATGCCATTAGAAATGCTACGTGAAAAGGTAAATTGGTGGCTTGAAAAGAAAGTGGAGAAATAAAAAGCGGGTAAGAAAAACTCACCCGCTAAAAAAATAAAACCTAATATATAACAATTGCATAAATAGCCTTTTGGGAACTTGCTAAAACTCTAATTCTAAGCTAATTCCAAAGTGTTTATTACGCAAATCATTATCATTTTTGTCAAACTCTGTAAGTCCCATACCTAATCGGAAATCGAGAAAAATATTACTGTTATTTAAGGGATAGAGTATACCAAAACCACCTACCAAACCAACTTCTGTGTTGTTTGTGTCATCTTTTTTGTCGATTGTCTGATTATTTTCAATATCCGACACCTCTGATTCAGCATTGATTAAAAAGGAGGCATAAGGACCTGCATAAATATTAAAATGCAATGGTGTACGCGAGCTTTTCCCTAAAGATAGTTTCGCCAAAACAGGTACACTAACATATTCGTAGTTATTGGTAATATTATCATAAGCACTCCCTTTTTGGTTGTAATTAACCTCTGTTTGGAGTTTAAAACTTTCGGAAAGTGAATAATTTCCAAAAGCACCAAAATGCAGGCCTACATATACATCATTATTGTTGTATAAATCACCTGCTTTCGATTGTACAGCAAAGTTACTACCAGCCTTTATCCCATAATTAAATTTTTGGGCATTTGCCGAAAATGCCAGCAAAACTATTAGGGTTATTCCAATTGTTTTTGTAATAATTGTATTCATTTGTAAAAGTTTTATGGTTTAATTGTGGAGCAAATTTGCAATGAATTATGGTGTGTGGCAATCATAAAATCATTAAAAAGGATAAAATTACTTCTGAAATGTAAATTATTCTTACCGAACTGATTTTTGATTTTGGTCGACACCTTTTTTTTAACATAATTTTGTCCAAGCACTTTTAATTAAATACAAAAATTGCTTAGTCACTTGCTCACCAATAAGACTAGTGTTAAGTCACATCTTAAATGACGGTAATTATCCGCTTAGCGGGTTCTTAAGTTATGTCGTCAGCTTATTTTTAATGCTTAGCATTTTATAATCAGACCCGCTTAGCGGTTTTTATACCTTAAAAAAGCATTAACACTAGTTACTAATTGATTAATAGTTACTTATCGTGGCTTTAAGTTGGGAGATTGAAGTTGGAAGAAAAGATAATGACTGTCTCATTTTTCTTCCAACTCCTATCGGTCACCATAAGCTTGCCAAAGGTGATGCGTGTTTCTCGCTTCGTGCCTTTAAAACGACACAAACTTTGAGGTAAACTACCGAAGAATCAATAATATAAAGATTTAAAATTCGTAACCTAAGCTTAACCCAATGTATTTATTTTTAGGGTCAGCGTTATTTTTATCAAAAGATGTTAAGCCTAATCCCAATCTGATATTGAAAAGAAGACTACTTTCTTTAACCGGGTATTTAACACCAAAGCCAATAATTGCACCTAATTCAGTATTCTCCGAGTTGTCCTTCATATCAACAGTTTCATTAATTTCATCCGTACTTATTTCAGTTTCAGCACTAATTAAAAATGCGGCATAAGGACCTCCGTAAAGATTAAAATGCAAAGGGGTTTTCCAGCTTTTACCTAGTGAATAGTTAAAAAGAACAGGTACCGAAACATAATCATATTTATTTGTTGCAACTTCCGTTGAACTACCTTTTTGATCAAAGTTTAATTCGGCTTGTAGCGATACATTTTCAGAGAAACTGTAGTTCCCGAAAATACCAGCATGAAGACCTGCTCTAATATCTTTGTTGTTATAATAATCGCCTATTGGCGATTGAACTGCCAGGTTGGTTCCAGCCTGGATACCAAATTTAAAATTCTGTGCTGTTAAGCTTCCAAATGCTAAAATTAGCGCTAATGTTAATGTAATTCTGTTCATTGTTTTCATTGTTTTAAGTTTTGCTTATTATTCTTTTCGACTATTTTATTCTAACAGTCGATTCTTCTATAAAAAAATATTATGTTGACTAATGTTTATCTTTGTAGACTAAATTCTTTTTTTGGTCGATAAAGGTTCAAAAAAATAGTTATCTGTTATTTGTATGCTTCGTAATTCCTTTAAAAACAAGGTCTAATACTTTGTCCACTTTTGCTTCTATTGCTACCACTTCATCAGGTTTAAACATTAAATGGTATTCAAGTCCTTTTAGTATAACTGCCATAGCCTCAGTAACCAAATCAATATCGTTAACATTAACTTCTTCATTATTAACCGATTCCAACAGTATCATTTTTATGATATTCACCTGTTCCTGCTCGTATTTTTTCCTAACATCCTCAATGAAAGAAACTTGATCCATTCCTCCACTGCTAATGGCAGTAAACAGATTAACCAGTTCTTTAAAACTAAGCAACCTGGTTAAAATGTAATTTTTCACTTTATCGATAGGAGCAGCTTCAACACTTATCGACTCAATTAATTTAGCTCTAAACAAATTAGCCTCTTTTTCAATAACTGCCTTAAAAACCTCTTCTTTACTCGAAAAATAATAGTAAAATGTACTTTTTCCTTTTCCTGCCGCCTTTGCAATGTCATCAACTGTTGTTTTATTGTACCCAAACCGGGCAAAAACACTTCTTGCTTCGCTTAAAAGTCGTAATTTTATATCATCAGTATTTGTTTTACTATTACCCATTTTGTTCTTTTCGACTTAAATAGTTTGTTAGTACAAAAATAAATTGCTTTTTTATAATTCCAAATAATTTCTAAGCTAAAATATGTTAAAATACTTAAAGTTAACTAAGGTTTTGATAGTCAAGAGGTTGTTTATGTTGGGATTTTGGTTTTAAAATCTACAGCTGTGTTTATAATTAAAAAGTCAATGGTCACAAGTCATTGAGCATTGGTTGACATAATGTAAGATGACTAATGCCTTTTATTTTCTTCTATTTCATTGAATTCTGAACCGCTTTTTGTACCAAAATGTCAAATTCTGGTTGTGTTCTTAATTCTTCAAAATAACCAATGGTTTGCAGTTTCCTAAAATCATGAAAGCCATAGCTGATAGCTGTTTGAAGATGCTGCAGGGCCAAGTCTTTTTTGTTTTCCATCATGGCCTGGCAGGCTTTAAAACACTCCTTGTCTGGGTTTTGGGGTTCCACAAGCTCATAAATTTCTATAAATCCATTGTATGCAACTTGGTTTTGTGCGTTTACAGCATTTTCGGTGTATAAATAACTCAACATCCCAATAAAGCCAAGTAAACGGTTGTTAAGGTGTTTTGTGGTGTTTTGTTTCAATCCTTTGATTTCTTTTTTTATTTGGTCAAAGTTGTTGGATTTAAAATATCCCAAAAGAAGTTCTTGTTTTTCAAGTTCTGCCTCTTTTTCTTTTTTTTCCAGTTCAATGCTTTTTTTAATTTCAGGGCTTTTTAGCAGTTCATTGTAGCTTTTTTTGTACTCCGAAATATCGTATAAACCATCCAAATCTTTTAGCAGAATATTGTAATATTGGTAGGCTTTATAAGTTTTACCAGTCATTATGGTCTGGTTAATTGTATCAGCATAAGTAGTTGTATAGTTTCGTACTAAATTATCATCAATTTGTATTTGGCCACTTTTCATGTTCATTAAATCCAGCCATTGTATAGCTTTTGATAATACTTCAGGCGATGGCCAGTGATGGCCTCCTTCAAAAGTTAAGAGTTGATTGGTAAAACCGTTGTCAGTCAATGCCTTATCTAAGGTTCTTAGTTCCTGGTAGTTAAAGTCGTTAAGCCCAATAAGCCCAATAAAATCAAACTTTTTGCTAATTTCCTGACCAACAGATGGCATCCCCCCAGCACAACCAATTACCCCTTTTATTCCGCCTTTATAAATTGCAAGTGAGGCAGCAATTCTAGCACCACCAGAAAACCCAGCAGTATATACTCTTTTTTGATCAATTGAAAAACGACCCATTACATCCTCCCATAAACTGTTGATGACTGGGTTGATATCCCTAAGGCCATTTCGCGCATTATTTGAGCCAACCACAATATAACCAAACTGTTCAGCAGCAGCTTTGAATTTTGTTACAGCCAACTGGCCTCTTGCCTGGGCATCAAAAACTATAAGTAAGGGGTGTTTTTTTTCAATTTTATAGGATGATGGCAAATAATAGGAATAAGTATGTTCCGGGTTTGTCCTGCATTCAACAGCTTTAACCACTTGGCCAACTTCAAAGTCGTTCTTTTCAGTTTTTTTATCTTGGTTTTGTGTCTGGTTATCACTATTACACGCTGTAAATGAAGTGATTGTCAGAAGAAGGAGAAAGGGAAAATTCGTTTTAAAATGTTTTGTTAATCTCATTTAGGGTTGCAGATTTTTGTAAAAAAATGGAAGGTTATTAATGTTTATTTATTTTATATTTATTAAGCATTTCGGCAAGCTTAGTAAAAAACGCTTGCCGAAATGTGAATGTCTTGTATAATTATTAATTGTCTCAGTAACTAGAAATTTAGTTGTGAGGTATCATTACTATGAGTTTTTAATTATTTTTTTGGGAAATAAATATTTGGTGATGCATCACCTTCTTTCTGTAAAACAAGCTTTTCGGGGCTCAACTCAACAATTGTATAGGTTACAGGCGCTTTTTCTTTTCCAGCCTGGCTATCCCATTCTTTCATAATAATAGCTGTTTCGTCAGCATTGAATTCCCAATAACCTAATACTGAGCTGGATAGTAAGCCCTCGCCAATGGTTCTTGAGTAGGACAATTTTGACGGATCTTTCGTATCAACTCCAAATACAACAGTTTCAGCAACAAAGTCAGCAAATGCTTTTACATCACCTTTTAACTCTATATCAGCAGTAATACCGGTAGTGTCTTCAATGGCATCAGTTGACCCTTTTAATGTAGCGTTTGGATCAAGTTTCCAGCTAATTGAAGTTAAAAGTTCCCCTTTTTCAGTAAGCTCAGCTTTTTTCCCACTTCCTCCACCGCATGCCATGATTAGCAACAGGCTTCCGATTAGACTAAATGAAAGCATTAATTTCATTGTTTTTTTCATAGTATTAAATTTTAGTTAGTAGGTTGAAATTACTAAAGAAAAAAATAGAATCAAAACATTAATTAACAAATTGCTTTGTTTTATGTCCTATTTAATAAGGTTTATTTTAAAATGATCCCCGTTTTATATGAACTAAAATATTGCCTAATTGGTCGACAAGATAATAATAAAAAAGCTTGGTGAAATTCAAACACACCAAAAGTTATGGTTTTTAAAAAAATGTGTATCTTTTGGTGTTAATAAAAAAAACGGTTGAAATTTGGCTACTTTGCTTATAAAAAACGGACAAATCCTGGTTGGAGGAGTTTTTTCCAGAACCGATATCTTAGTAAATGGGGAGGAAATTGTAAAAATTGAGGAAGACATAAAAAGTGAATGCAAAGTGTTGGATGCAAAGGGTATGTTTATCATCCCCGGAGGAATTGATCCACATGTACACATGCACTTGCCTTCTCCGGCTGGCTTTTCTTCTGATGATTTTTACTCTGGCTCAAAATCAGCGCTGGTGGGAGGAAACACCACATTGATTGATTTTGTAACCCCAAAAAGAGGGCAAACGATTACGAGTGCATTAAAACAGCGAAAACAGGAAGCCCAGAATTGCCTAACAGATTACAAATTTCATGTAAGTCCTGTTGAATGGACAAAAAAAACCGAAAGTAATATTTTGCAATGTATTGAAAGTGGGGGAGTAAGGTCGTTTAAGGTTTACATGGCTTACAAAAATACCATTGGATTGGACAATGAGGACATCTTAAAAGTAATGTATGTTGTGGGCAAGGCTGGCGGTTTAGTGACTATTCATGCAGAAATGGGAGATGCTATAGAAGTATGTAGGAATAATTTTGCAAAAGAAGGTAAATTCTCTCCTGAATTTCATCCAAAATCAAGACCGGCAGAACTGGAGGCAATTGCCGTGAAAAAAGCAATTGAAATGGCAGCAAAGGCCAATTGTCCGCTTTACATTGTTCATGTATCAACCAAAAAGTCAGTTGATTACATTAGGAAGGCACAATTATCAGGTCAAAAAGTTTTTGGCGAAACATGCATGCATTATTTACTTTTAGATGATTCAAGGTATTTAGGGAATTTTGAGCAAACCGCACCCTTTGTTTTAAGCCCTCCTTTAAGAAAAAAAGAAGATCAGGATGCCCTGTGGCAAGCGTTGGCAGATGGTACTATTCAAACCGTTGGAACCGATCATTGCCCATTTACCTTTGAGCAGAAAAAGTTTGGTGTTAATGATTTTAGAAAAATACCAAACGGGGCCGGAAGTGTTGAACACAGAATGTCTTTGTTATACACCTACGGAGTGTTTGAAAAAAGGATAAGTTTAGAGCGATTTATTGAAGTGACATCCACAAATGCCGCAGGTATTTTTGGTCTTTCTGCTAAAAAAGGAAAAATTGAAGTAGGAGCCGATGCCGATTTGATAATTTGGAACCCGGAAATTGAAAGCAGGATAACTGCCGGAACTCATCACATGAATTGCGATATTGATATTTTTGATGGATTTGTCACAAAAGGAGCCCCGGAATATGTTATTAAAAGCGGAGAAATTGCCTACTCAATTGAAAAAGGTTTTATGGAGGGGCTTTTACCAGGCAAATTTATTAATTAGGATAGATAGAAGTGCCTAAAATTGATTAATTTAAGCATTAAAAAAGAGATGAAAACAATACTTAGGACTATTATACTTTGTGGCCTGTTAATTTCAACCTCTTGTGTTTTTCCAAATAGCAATGAAAAGGAGCGGGAGATAAGAAGACAAATAGAAATGGGCGAATACCTTGCTGATGAAATGGTAAACGAAGAATTCAAAAATCCTGAGAATTTAGCGCTAGATTCCATAGATTATGAGCATGTTGAGATATCTGATGATTCGCTCGATTTAAAATTGTATGAGCTGGTGCTATGTTTTGAAAATTTCAAACAAGAAGTTTTGTTAAAAAATATTGAAACTCTTATAAAAAAAGGTGCCAATCCCAATGCAATGGTCGAAACCAAGTACATGGTGAGAAAAGCAGGTACATATATCCCTGTCATCAAACATTTTTATCGGAAAAAATACCGTCAACACACCAAGGTTACCTCAAGCATGCATGCCGCAGTAAGTACAGGAAAAACCTTTTTGGTTGATAAACTTGTACAGAATGGTGGTAACCTGAATATTAAAAATCCAAGTGGAAGCTATCCGATTGATATTGCCCTAATGACGGATAACTCTAAAATGATCAACTATTTAGTCAATAAAGTTGATTTATCCAATGCCAATTTAAGTAACTCGCGCAATACAGCAGTTATAGAAAGGTTGGTGAAAGCAGGTGCCAACCCCAAAACAATTGATATCGATTATGCTTTAACCCGGGAGGATGAGCTTAAAAGATTGCTTGTATTAAAACCAGATTTAGATAAAACAGCATTTAATTTTGGAAAAGTAATGAGAGATGATGAGCTGGTTGATTTATTATTGGAAAATGGGTTGTCGCCAAAAGCAATGGGTAAGTTCCCTGATGAATGCCCTGCTATTTTTGCAGCTATTAAGTACGATAATTTTCGGGTTTTTAAAAAGCTTCATCAAATGGGGGCAAGCTTAGCTGAAGTTTGCAAAAAAGGTTTTGGAGATACTCCACTACAGTGTGCAATTCATTACAAAAGGGTGGGAGTGATAAAATACCTTTTAGAACACAAAATTAGCCCAAATGAAAAGGATTGGACAAAAAAATCGGTATTAATAATGGCATGTAATACTGATAACGATAAGATTATCAGTATTTTGCTTAATTCTGGTGCTGAATTGGAGTACAAGGGGTATTTTGGGAAAACACCATTGTATTATGCTGTGGAAATGAACAAATACATTTCTGCGGAGTGTTTAATTAAAAACAAAGCAAATGTAAACTTTCGCACAAAACACGAAAAAAGACCAATACACGCGGCCATCGAAAAGAACAACTATCCAATGATTAAGCTGCTTGTAGAAAATGGTGCTAAAACTGATGTGATTTATAAAGGTAAAACACTTGCTGAATTTGCAAAAGCCGAGGATGCTTCTCCGGCTGTTATTGCTTATTTAACAAAGTCTGACAATTAATTTAAGCCTAAGTCCATAATAAAATTATAAAACTACTCTATCGAAAGCATTACAAATCAGGGAACATGTTAACCAGGTTTTCATCAACAGCTATTACCTTTTTAACCTGTGGTACTGTCTTTTGAATCGTTTTTTCAACCCCAAGTTTTAGCGTTTGAAGGCTCATCGGACAATTGCCGCAAGCCCCCATTAGCTTGACTGTAACTTCATAATCTTCAGTAATTCCAAGTAATGAAATATCGCCACCATCCGATTGTAAATAAGGCCTTATTTCGTCAAGTGCGCTTTGTATTTTGCCTTCTACTTTACTGTTTACTTTTTTTGCCATCTCTCCTGCATTTAAAATTTAAAGACTAATTAACCGGTTGTTTTTAGTTTGTTGCGCATGATGCATTAGGGTCAATTTCAACCTTAGCAGTTGGTGCTAAAGTTTTGTTTCGTTCTTCAATACGTTGAGCCACCGTTTCGCCTAGTTGCCTGAATGCTTCACCTGTAATTGAGTCTTCAAGTACCGATGGGGTTCCGGAATCTCCGTTTTGCCTTATTGATTCTACAATTGGGATTTCTCCTAAAAAAGGAATATTTAGTTCATTAGAAAGATTTTTACAGCCTTCTTTGCCGAAAATATAGTATTTTTTATCAGGTAATTCAGGAGGAGTAAACCATGCCATGTTTTCAACCAAACCTAAAACAGGTACATTTATTTTTTCCTGTCTAAACATGCTAATGCCTTTTCGCGCATCTGCCAGTGCCACGTCCTGAGGTGTACTTACAACCACTGCTCCGGTTACCGGGATGGTTTGTACCATGGTTAAATGAATGTCGCTTGTGCCTGGTGGTAAGTCAATTACAAGGTAATCCAGTTCTCCCCAAACAGCATCGTTAATTAATTGTTTTAGTGCATTGGTTGCCATGGCGCCTCGCCAAATAAGGGCATCATCCTGGTTAACAAAAAAGCCGATTGAAAGCATTTTTACCCCGTATTTTTCAACTGGAACAATGCGGTCACGACCATCAATTTTTTCAACTCCCGGACGACTGGATTCGACTCCAAACATTTTAGGGATGGATGGGCCATAAACATCGGCATCAATCAAGCCAACTTTTGAACCTAATTTTGCCAGTGAAATTGCCAGGTTAGTAGAAACTGTTGATTTCCCAACACCTCCTTTACCAGATGCTACTGCAATAATATTTTTTACGCCTGGAAGAATTTCTTCCTGTGTTTTATCTACTCTGCCAACGGTGATTTTTGAAGTAATATTGGCTTCCACTTCCAGATCTGGACTTAGAGAATCTTTAATGGCCCGAATGCATGCTTTTTCAATCGATTTTTTAAAAGGGCTATTGAAAACAGGTAAAAAAACAGAAAAACTGATTTTATTACCCTCAATTTTTACCGATTCAACCATTTTAAGGCTGATAATATCAGCATTGCCATCTGGATAGCGAACTTTTTTTAAACTTTCCCAAACTTGTTCTATCGTATAACTCATTATTATTTTATTCTTTAGTTGCCTCAATTTTTATGTAATTGGCAATAAACTATTATCTGAAACGCCATATTACTCATAAATTGTTAAATGGGCAACTTCTTATTTTTATTTATATTAAATTTAAATGCAAATATAGAAATTTATCGTTAGGCTTAACAAATAAAAATGTGTGCTAAAACGCACATTTTCTGTTAATAATAGTTGAAGAAAATAGAGTGCTGATAAAAAGGGCTATTTGTTATTCATTAAAACGGATTTGATAAAACTTTAACAGTAAACCATAAAAGTCTGTATCCCAAAAAACGAAAATTGTGTATCTTTGAGTATGACAGCGTTTTTACTAAATAATAAACTTGTTAAAACTACTGCACCTGCAGGAATGGTGCTTCTTGATTTTATAAGAAGGGAAAAAGGACTCAAAGGAACCAAATCTGCTTGCCGCGAGGGGGATTGCGGTTCTTGTACAGTTTTGCTCGGTGCATTAGATGATGAAAACAGTATTAATTACCAGGCAATCACCTCATGTATAACGCCACTGGGCAATGCACACGGAAAACATGTTGTAACTATCGAAGGATTAAATAATAATGAAATAACACCTGTTCAAAAAGTGCTTATTGATGCAGCTGCAACACAGTGTGGATATTGCACACCAGGCATTGTTTTATCATTAACAGGTTATGTTCTTTCGAATAAGGAATACACCTTTGATAAGGCTAAAGATGCAGTAGGCGGAAATATTTGTCGGTGCACAGGCTATAAATCCATTGAAAATGCAATTGAAAAGCTAATTGCAAGGTTGAATGCTGAAAATATTGGTGGAGATTTAAACAAATTAATAACTGGTAGGTATGTTCCTGAAAACTTTAGCAAAGTTAAAAATGTCCTTAAAAACATTGAACCTTATAAGCCTACCGAAAAAGCAGCAATGGTTATTGGAGGTGGAACTGATTTATATGTTCAGCAACCTGATAAAATGATAGCTATAGATCCGTTTCTTGTTTCAAATGACAAAATGCTCACTTCTATCACTATTGATGGCAATTGGTGCAAAGTGGGTGCTGCCTGTAAAATAACCGATCTACTTGAGCACGATGCAATTCAAAAAGCCATACCTGGCTTTAAACAGTTTATGAAACTAATTGCATCAAAATTAATCCGAAATATTGCAACTATTGCCGGAAACCTTGTAAATGCCTCACCTATAGGAGATTTGAGCGTTTTCTTCCTGGCTTTGGGGGCAGAACTTAGGTTAGAATCAGAAGAAAGAGGAGTAAGAAAAGTGAAGCTCAAAGATTTTTTTAAAGCGTATAAAACCATTGATTTGCAGGAAGGAGAGTTGGTTTCATCAATTAATTTCAAATTGCCGGATGAAAAAACAAAATTCAACTTTGAAAAAGTGAGCAAGCGAAAATACCTGGATATTGCAACCGTCAATACTGCTATTTTAATTGATTTAGAGGATGCTAAAATAAAAGAAATCAATCTATCGGTGGGTGGAGTGGCTCCAATTCCACTGTATTTGAAAAATACTTGCGAGTTTTTGTTAGGTAAAGAGTTGAATGAAAAAACAATTATGGAGGCAGCAGAGATTTTAAACAAAGAAATAGCACCCATTTCGGATGTGAGGGGAAGTGTTGGATATAAAAGATTGTTAGCCAGGCAGTTGTTTTACGCTCATTTTTTTGAATTATTCCCTGAAAATTTTAGGGGCATGGAAATTATGCCTACTAATTTCTAGGTTCTAATATCTAATTTCAGACAAAATGCTAAATATTGATTCAATAAGTCATGTAAAAGGAGAATCGCTTTATATTGATGATTTACCTATTGTTGAAGGAACTCTTTTTGGGTACGTAGTTAGTTCTCCTGTGGCAAATGGTGTTATAACAAAACTTGATTTATCCAAAGCACTTGCTTTAGATGGTGTTGTGCAGATTTTTACCAGCAAAGATATACCAGGAGAAAATCAAATTGGTTTAATTATTCAGGATGAGCAATTGTTTGCTGAAAAAGAGGTGCATTTTATTGGTCAGCCCATTGCATTTATAGTTGCTGAAAATGAGTGTATTGCAAAAAAAGCAGCTACTGTAGTCAATGTTGAAATAACTGAACTTCCTGCAGTTACCGATGCTCGCGAAGCTCAAAAAAAAGGGCTGCTTATTTTTCCGCCCCGTACTTTTAAATTAGGTGATATTGATGTAGCATTTGAGGAATGCGACTACGTTTTTGAAGGAACAGTTGAATCGGGTGGGCAGGAGCATCTTTACCTCGAAACACAGGGTGCTTATTCAATTCCTGCCGAAAACGGGAATATAAAAATAGCTTCAGCTACACAGGGACCAACTGCCGTACAAAAGATTACTGCCAGGGTACTGGGTATTCCCATGCATAAAATTGAAGTGGAAGTGCTAAGGTTGGGGGGTGGCTTTGGAGGTAAAGAAGATCAGGCAACTCCATGGGCAGTAATGACTGCTTTGGCTGCTTTTTACTTGAAAAAGCCTGTAAAATATTGCATGGATCGAGGTGATGATTTACGAATGACAGGAAAAAGGCATCCATACAGCAGTGACTATAAAATTGGATTAGATAAAGATTTAAAAATCAAAGCCTACCAAGTAAATTACTATCAGAATGCCGGGGCTGCAGCCGATCTTTCACCGGCAATTGTTGAACGGACTTTGTTTCATGGAACCAATGCCTACTATATTCCAAATGTGAGTTTAACCGCCTGGAGTTGTAAAACAAATCTGCCACCTAACACTGCATTTCGTGGTTTTGGAGCTCCACAGGGTGTTTTTGTAATCGAATCTGCCATTGCTGAAGCGGCAAATCAGCTAAATATTTATCCCGAAACCATTCAAAAAGCCAACTTATTGCACGAAGGTTGCGAATTTTCTTATGGGCAAATTGCTACCCAGGTATTAGCTGAGAAAAGTTGGAAACAGGCAGATGAAAAGTTTGGCTTTGAGAATAAAAGAAAAGAGATAGACGCGTTTAACAAAGCAAATAAATACACAAAAAAAGGCTTAACAATTATGCCCATTTGTTTTGGTATTTCTTTCACCAACACGGTTATGAACCATGCCAGGGCATTAGTACATATTTATCAGGATGGAAGTATTGGTGTAAGTACCGGAGCTGTTGAAATGGGGCAGAGCGTTAATACTAAAATGGTGCAGGTGGCAACATCCGTTTTCGGTGTAAAACCCGAAAGAATAAAGCTGGAAACCACTAACACTACGCGGGTTGCAAATACTTCGCCATCGGCTGCCAGTTCAACAGCCGATTTAAATGGCAAAGCATTGCAAGTAGCCTGTAATATATTGTTTGATAGGGTTTTACAAAAGGCGTCTGAGTTGCTTGCAAAGCCATTAGAAAAGCTTTCATTACAAAAGGAATCTGTATTTTATGAGGATAAAGAAACTGAACTAGAATGGGAGCAACTGATTGAAAAGGCTTTTCTGGGCAGAATAAATTTATCAGCGGTGGGGCATTATTCCACACCAAAAGTCCAGTTTGACAAATCAAAAGAAAAAGGGCACCCCTTTGCTTATCATGTATACGGAACTGCAATGATTGTTGCCAGGGTTGATTGCATCCGTGGTGAAGCCAAAATAGAAGAAGTTAAACTGGTGCACGATTTTGGCAAAAGCATTAATTTAATTATTGATAAAGGCCAGGTAGAGGGGGGTGTTGTTCAGTCAATTGGCTGGGTGACAATGGAAGAAATCGTTCATAGTGAAAAAGGACAATTATTATCAAATGCCTTGTCGTCCTACAAAGTCCCTGATATCTACTCTGTTCCTGCTATTTTTGAAACCGAAGTTTTAGATACCAAGGGGCATGAGTTAGCCATTTTAAAGTCAAAAGCAGTTGGCGAACCACCGTTTATTTATGGAATTGGGGGCTATTTTGCTATTCAGCAGGCAGTAAACGCCTACAATCCTGAATACATTTATAAGTTCAACTTGCCCTTTACAAACGAAAAGGTCTTGATGGCACTCTATTCTCGGTAATTTTGTACCGTTTGTCTAAAATAGTTGCAGAAGAGCACTAAGTTTCCTAAATTTAAGTAACTTTGTTATACCGGGATTAGTCATTAGGAACACAGTGAACAGATGGCAAGCTCCGGTTAACCCCGAGATAGAGCAACTTAGTGATTGAACCGCACAGGTTTATCTTTATGTATTTATTTTGCGTTAAATCAGTTAGTTGCTTTTGTTCGAATTATGCTATTGCATAATGTGGGTTAAACGCTAAATTAGTTGAACTGTTTAACCTTATTTGCTGTGAATCACCTTTTAGAAAGCCATTTGTTGGAGATAGAAGTTTTATGCCAGAATTACCAGGTATCATCGCTATATGCTATTGGTAATACCTGTAAAGATGAGGTGGACGAAGAGCTGGTGCTTGACTTATTGATAGATTTTAACGGGCTAAGCAAAGAGAAAGAAATGGAGCAAACCTTTAGAATGACCTACCTGCTAGAAAAGGTCTTTCAGCATAAAGTGGAACTAATTAGGTGGAAAGATGCTGAATACCTGGGATTTTTAAATGAAGAAAATCCCTCAAGGATATTACTTTACAAAAAATAAGTCTTCATGCCTCATTGTATATTAGAGTATAGCAGCAATATTGACAAACCTAACCATTCATCGCTTTTAAAACAAATTCATAAAACACTTTTCTCTACCGGATTGTTTGATTTGCACGATATTAAAAGCCGAATTTTGGTGCATGAAGATTTTTTTATTGGTGATGGTAACAAAGAAAGGGCTTTTGCTACACTGACTCTTGAAATACTTAGTGGAAGGGATGACGCCGTGAAAAAACAAATTGCCGAGAGTTGTCTGAAAGTGCTTGAAACAAATTTTCAGGATTCGGTAAAAAACATGAAATTCAGTTTGACTGTACAAATCAGGGAAATCCACAAAACCTCTTATACCAACATAAAGTCCTATTGAAAAAGTTTGTAAAGTTCAATTGGCTGTTACAAATAAGTTGGGTCGCTGTACTTCAATAAGCCTGCCTATTGAGCCCGTCGCAATGATTGAGCTTGTTAAAGCATCGAAGCACTAATTCCTGATTTTGACAAAACCTGTAAAAAATCATTGTTAATTGTAGGGGAAAACCGTCCTTAACTCATCTTAATAATATATATTTGTTTTTACACGGTAACTGCTAATGTATTTTAACAAATTGTTGATTTATAGATTGTTTGTAGCAATAGTATTTCTTGCAGGGACAATTTTTTTACTTTCTGGTTCAGGTTATTTGGTCTGGAGGGTCAAAATTTTGTTTGGTTTTCATTTTGGAACAGTTGTTTCATGGCTGGTTTTAACATCAGCTTCGTTGTTGGCAATAAGTATTAATAGGCAAAACCGCAAACTAACTTTTTTATCGTCTTTATCTTTTTATATTTCAATATTTTGGTTGTTAATTTCTTTTTTGCTTGCTGGAAATAATAATCTTTTATTTCATTCCAAACCTTGGCATTTTAATCTTTGGATAGTAATAAGTGGGTTTCCGGTATTTGTTTTAGTAGTTAGTTTAGTCTTTAATCTTTTTTTGTATTTTGGGAATAAACGAAGTTTTTAACCCCCATTATGAAATTGTATCATCTGGAAAAAAAGTAACTAGTTGATCTATAGGTAAATATAGTAAGACTTGACAGGCCATTGTGGTTAAATCTCTAAGTTGCTCTAAATCGGGATTTATCGTAGCTTGCTATTAGGTCACTTTGTTTAAATTTCGTTGAGCTCGTCGTTCCTCTTCGGTTCTAATGCCTAATCCCGGTTCAATAAAATTTATTGCTGAAACTCCGAAAGGTTTTAATTTTCAGGTGAAAATTTACCCTTTCATATAGGTTACAGCAAGCTTGTCAAACTACTTAAAAAACAACTTGAGTGCAACAACTCTACTTCGTTCCTCATTTCTTATTGCTATCACCTCCGGTTACTTCAGGTTTTTTTTCAGTTGAAGAAATTAATGAATCCAACATTCTGAATAAGAAGTCAACACTGTAACCTGCAAGGAAAGCAACAGCAAGTGGTGACAAGGATTCAACCACCCCAAACGACTTTCCCTGAAAATCGCCCCAAAGGAACCCAATAACCAAACCGGCAAGCGCACCAAGGTGAATGCGTAAACCATATTTAATTCTGGAGGTTGCCGTGTAGGTCATGTTTTTGGATTCCTCAGCCAGGCTACGAAGCACAAAGGCAAATCCGCCGAGTAAACCATACAACAATGGCAAAATGTATTGGTTAAATATAATAATCAGGCTTTTAGATTGTTGAATAACGTAGATATTTACAGAAGCATCATGAGCACCTGTTTCAAAAGGGGGGCCATCTGTAGTGCTTGTTTCTTTCAAGACAACTTCTTTTATTTCCTCACGTGTTTTAGACCAAAAATTATAGGTGACACCTAGCCAGTCTTCCAATAATTGTATAGTACTTTCAATTTCCATTTCAAGTTCGCCAATTTCTGTGAGTAAGCTGTTTTGTTCCTTCATGGCGGTTTTGTCCTCAAGGTTAACTTCAGTAATGAGTGATAGTTCTTGTTCGCGCTTGTTTATTTCGAGTAACCTTTCATTACTTTGGGCCCATTTCGACATTAATGCAGTACCAATTAGGGCATAAATCTGTATTGCAAGCATGCCAACCATGGCAACAAGAGCAAATTTTCTATAAAAGGAAACCGAGCGTTCAACCATTGATTTTTTCTTTAAACCCCATATTTTCGCCCACCAACCTTTCTTCGTCTCTTCAGAAATACTTGCAGCTCTTAAACTATCAATGCTTACCGGTTCAACTGCTTTTGCTAACACCTGAAACGCTACCCAAAAGTCAATTTCTTCTTGCTCGGTCCATTCATTCGACTGGTTATTTTTTTTAGCGTTAACAATGGCTTTAATGTATTTTTGGTCAAGTTCAATACCATATTCAGAGGCATGTGCCATTAACATTTCTGCATCAACAAGGGCTGTTTTTAAAAGTGTAGTTCCCTTTATTTTGTTATCACTCATTTTGCTTGGTTCGGAGGTTATTAAAAGATAAATATACTGTAAAAATATAATATTTTCCTTAAATTATAGTAAAGATTTATTTTTTGAGTTTTAATTAGGGCCTGCGGAAAAAGTCAGAGGTACATTAGCTACAAATTAGCAAAGCGAAGATGTATAAGAATACTTCGAGCTGAAGCTAATGAAGTAGATGATGTGCCTCTGGCTAGCATAATAATCATTAGTTTTTTGTTACTTGAAGATAAAGTTAATGCAAGGAAAAATTACTGTTTTTTTTAACTCTTTGCACTTTTTTGCAATTTTTTTCATGTAAATATTTAATTTTAATAGGCTTAGGCGTTTTTCAGCGAGCCCTAATTAACCCGGATAATTCATGCGTTTAGTTTTGTGCATATGCAAGGCGTTGGAAACCGAAGACATATACTGATATTTCAAGGTTTTTGCAATGAAGCAGGTGTGTGAAACTAAATGCAAGCATGGCTCGAAATTTGGCCACTGGAAATCATTCAACAAAACATGTATTCAACGGTAAATTAAAGCATTATGCTTATTTTATACCAATTGCATTTATATTTTAATCCAATGACAAAATATGAATAGCAATTGTAAATGCCAATACTACTTGAAAATAGTCAAATGAGGCTTTGCCGAAATTGGAGTATTTTGAAAGTGAAATTGGTATTAACCTGAGTTCGACATAAAATATTCAACACAGCAATTCGGAATTATACCAGATATGTGCTAAAAATGCAGAAAGAATAGCGGGCTATTTTGAGGGATTTTTAGTGCAGAGATGGTGTGATTACCTCCGGTGAGTGCT
>JBNKJW010000125.1:0-16402 GCA_050291445.1 Bacteroidales bacterium
AATGAGATAACTAAAAAATGGACGCAGCCAATAAGAAATTGGGGCATTATTATTAATCAATTTTTGATTATTTTTGAAGACAGGTTGAAATTGAATTAATCCACTTTTTCTGTTTACACATTTAATGGGATATTGTCTAAACTCACAAGGCTGTTCGTGTTATTTTACCATCTTCAACCACCAGGGTTTTTCCATATTTCACATCTTTTTGTTTAATTTTTCTTTTTTTATGAAGGTCAATAGTCATGGCTTTTCCAATATCAAATTTTCTTACTGTATAATCGCCTGTTTTTTTAGTAAGAATAATATAGGAGCTTGGTTTCACTGGTAAATCCATGTCGTTAGCATGCACAGTGTGTCCATTAGTGACTCTGATTGTTGAAAACACACCGGTACTTGCCAGGCAGCTAAAACTTTTAACCATAGCTGCCGAATTTCCTTCCAACTCATATTCTTTACCAGATAAGTTAATCTTTATATTTTTACTTAAGCTGGCACCTGAGATTTTGCCATAACTGAAATCCAACCTACTTCCGGCAGGGAAGTTGATGGTTTGACCATCCAATTGCGAAGAGAAATCGCTGCTTAAAAATGCATAGCTTAAATCGCCTTTATTGGTAAATACAATGTTTGGCTGATCCCCATTTTGCTTGGCTTTTACAGGAATAGCACCCACTTCGTTATTAATTACAACATCTTCTTTAATAATTGCATTCATAATATGGTTTTCTGCCAAGTCGACAAAGGTTCCTCCTTTAATTAAAATGCTTCCGCCTTTTACACTTGCTTTTGTATCTGCTTTTACCTGTGCACGTGTGATTATAGCTTTGGCAGAATCGTAGTTAACCTTTGTACCAGCAGCAACTGGAATTATGTTGGTACCTACTTTTATATTTATATCTTTTTTTAATACCCCTATTTTTGTATTCTTTACCTTTTGAAGGCTTGAAAATTCAATCGGTGTACCATTTAAGGTTCTTTTTAAATCAACTTTTTTTATAATAACATCTTTCTTTTTGTCATCAGCGTTCACATCAATTTTTATATCATCGGTATTATCTGCAACAACCACTCCTTTGCCATATTTTATTATCGCCCCCGAAGTTCCCACAGTTAACATCTCATTGGCGTTTTTCCAGTGAATACCCCACAAAATCTGGTTGGTAATTGATTTGTTGCTGTGCCAGGTTGCACCCCCATCTGTTGTTGTGGCTACAACTCCTCCCGAACAAAGTGCTGCACCAATTTTATCATTGTAGAAATCAAATTTATAAACTGAATAAGGTTTGATGGTCATGGTTTTCCATGAAGCACCTCCATCTGTACTCCTAATAATTGGAGCATCTGCCATTTTTGCGTAATTCCCTGATGTTGAAAACATTACAGTGGATGAGTTGATGGCATGAACCACCAAAAGGTTATTTTTTAGTACTGTTTGAATTTGTGTCCAGGTTTGTCCTCCGTTGGTTGTTTTAAGTGCAATGCCTTTGTCACAAGCAGCATAGCCTACATTGATATTTACGAAATCAATATCATAAATAGTCGTTTTATAGCCTGTATTAATAGGGGTCCATGTAGTTCCTCCATTGATGGTTTTATAAATGATTCCGTTTTTACTACCAACATACCCAACAGTTTTATTCACAAACTCAAAATTAGAAAGGTTTCGTTCCGCGACTGTTATTTTTGTCCAGGTTTTTCCTCCGTCATTGGTATTGCATAAATATCCCATCGATGAACATGCAACGCCTTTGTTTTGATCTACAAAATGCATATCTTTAAATGCATTGGTATATCCGCTTGTTATTTTTTCTTTTATCAGAACAAGGCTTTTTCCTTCGTCCATGGTTTTGTATAGTTTGCCTGCATTAGTTAGAATATATCCTACCGAAGAATTTACATATTGTATGTCTTTGTAATTCTCGGTACTGCCAATGGTTAATTTTTTCCAGTTTTCACCAAAATCGTTTGTTCCAAAAACTCTTCCGGCTACCCCAACCGCATAACCTGTCATGGTATTTACCATAAAAATGTCTTTCAGTTGGGTTTTTTGTGCATCTTCCAACTTAAACTGATATTGTTTAACTCCATTGAATGATTTTAATAGATTTCCATAGGCATCTGCCAGAAAAGCCACCCGGTTATTAACAAATGCCATAAATTCAATATAGCCGGATTTTGAGTTGGCTACTTGCGTAATCCAGGTTTTGCCATTATCCGATGAGAAAAACAGGTTTTTTTTCGAACTTAAAACAATAGTGTTGTCAAAAAGCTGAACATCAGAAAAATAACTCCTTTGAATGTCGGCATTGCTACTACTTTTTAAATCAATAATTTGCCAGGAGTTTCCTCCATCTGTACTTCTCAGCAGTTCATTCCTGTTAGCAGCAATAACCCCGTTCTGAAGCCCGTGAAAATCCATTGCCCGCATTTGATTTCTCGAAGGTAACTGAATTTTTGTCCAGTTTCTGCCACCATCAGTAGTTTTAAAAAAGTCATTTCTTTCAGCTAAAACAAAACCTGTTTTGGGGTTCACAAAAAGCATGTCCATCAGTTTGCTTGAAGTATTCAGGGATTTGTTTATCCAATTTATTCCTCCATTATAAGTTATCAGGAAGGTTCCTTTTTGACCAATGATAAACCCGTTTTTCGTATCAATAAAAACAACTTTTTTAAGATTGTCTGTTGTTCCTGATTCAACTTTTGACCATGATGCACCTGCATTTGTGGTTTTTAGAATAGTACCAAATTCGCCTACTACAAACCCTGCATTTGCATTAAAAAAATAGGCACTGTTCAGTGTATTACCCTGTGGAAGAGGTGATACCCATGCGCAGTTGTAGCCTTGCGAATAGATCAGACTTGTTAAAAATAAGGTTAAAATAAGTGATAAAAGTCTTTTCGTTTTCATAAGCTTAGATTTTATGAATTTGAGCATGAAGAATCTATCGATATCTACAAGTTACTAAGAAATTCTTACAAAAACGAAAAATAATTTTGAAGTGTTTTATCAGTAAAATGGTCAAAATCAACTATTTCTCTGTTGTCTGAAACCTAAATTCTTTTTACCAAAAACCAACTTATTAGTCACTTCGCGGATCACTTTTTTGTGCAGCACCTCCTCATAACGGTCAATAAAGTTTTGTACTTCCTCTTTATCTCGTTTTGCCAGCTCACGTAGTGCCCATGAGAGCGCTTTCACAATCATATCGTGGTATTCTTCAACCACCAATCTGCAAATATCCAAAGTGCGTTTTGTATCGCCTGTTCCACCTTGGGCTTTTGAATTTAGGGGAATGGTTGAAACTATTGCAATACGCCGTTGCCAAATGTCTTCCGATTTTAGGAGGGTTTTAAAATAGGCATCATCAAAAACTCCTCTTCTCCAGGCGTTACCTGCAACACACACACTGTATGCATCAACAGTAGCCCAGTTGTCCATGTTTTGGTTTAAATCAATAATGTCTTTTTTGGTCAAACTGTTCCAGATTTTTTTATTATCTGAAATAAAGACATAAGCTAGTTGCTGACATTCAAAAATTCTCGTTTCAACAAGTTTTTTTAAAAGCTCAATCTTTTTGTTCCACTCCCAATCAAAAGTTATTGCTCTTAGTTCTTTTGAAATGTTTCGTAGCGCCGCGCTGTTTACACCAAACATTTTCATAGAGGTGGTACAGATATTTGTTGCATATTTCATTTGTCGCTGGCTCGCCAGACTTTCCAGAGTCGCTATTATTTCATTAATAATTTTATCCATATTAAATGATTCATGGTTATTTTGAAACCCCAAGCTGTCTCTCCAATCTAGTATCATTTAAATCCAGCACATTTTCAACCGGAACCTCAAGTTTTTCAATCGAATACAATACATTTTGATACTGTTTTTTGACAAATTCAGTGATATCTTCAATATTTATAATCCATTCATTATTAAACTGTTCAAGTATTTTATCCTTTAATCCAAGTTGCATTGCTTTGCGCTCAAACTTAGCCCCTTTAGGGTTGTGATCTGGATCCCATTGCAATCGCACCTTATGTGTTTTTAGTTGTTGCTGCCAATCTTCTTTTGTATTGAAAATATCAGGTTGAAAGCTAGAATGTGTAGCATTGCGTAAAATTTCAAGAAACCCTTCCATTTTAAGTTCAATAGCCAGAATTCGCTCCTGATCTTTCTTTGATGCCCAGCCTGAGCGATACATCATCCACATGAATCCTGGCTTAATCCAGGTCATTCTTGAGAAACTATAATAGTCACCTCCAAAATTCTGGTTGTCAATAGCATAGTTCGAAATTTGATTGTTGAAAGCTTGGTATACGATAATAGAGTTTTCAGTAAAATTCCCTATTATGGATTTTCCTTTTTTTGGTAATCTTTCTTGCTGAAGAGTATAAAGTTCAAGCTGGGTTAAATTATTCATTTGATGATTTATGTTTTTATCATCAAAATTATCATTTTATAAGGAATTAAACAGTTTATTTACCTAAATTAATGACTCCCGGTTTTTGTTTGCACATTGAGCATTTTGTATTTCTACAACCCCTACACACGTATATATTTATTTCAACTGCAGCTATACCAAACAATATCCAATATAGCAGGAGATAAAAAAGGTTGTGGTACAAATAGAACTGGGGAATAACAAGTATTGGAAGAAAGGGAATAATTACTCCTAACACCAGATCTTTTACAGTATAATTTCCGTATTTCTTTTTGCTTAGTTTTTGTGATACCCACCCCATTACCAGGTGGTTACAACTGTCTCTGCACTTGCATTTCGAACAGTAGGTTATTGAAACAATGACGAGAAAAGCAAGGAATAGAAATAGGTAGATACCAGCCATAAAAACTGATTGTTGAGCTATTGAAATAAGGGCAACTGCAGTAGCATCAAAAATTAGCAGGATGCTTATAATTCCATGAATATTCATTTTATGGGTCATGTTGTTTACTTTTAATTGTTTAAAAACTGGTTTAATGGATGGATAGATGGAAGATATGCTTTAGGCAACACTAAATCTTTATTAATAAGGCTGAAACCTTTCCAACTCAGTTCAACACCCGTAACATTGTATTTATCAATATTTATAGCAAAATATTCCTTTCCAGCTGGTTGAAAACCTTTTTTTTGCAACAATGAATTGTTTTCTAAGCTAAATAGAACATGAAACCCGGATTCCCAGGAATACATCATTGCTTCGCGTATTAGTAATTCGCTAATAGTTGGATTAAGCGCCCAGGTTCCACAAATCAGGGCAGCTTCTTCTTTGCTAACATTGGTCTGTGAGCTTAAAGGAACTACCAGAATATGTCCTAAAAGTTGTTTACCTGTATAAGCTACCAAAGAAATTCCAACTGAGTTTTCTAATGTACTTTGCAAGTATTTTGGCTTGGCACCCAGCGCATGTGTGTGATGAAATGTGAGAATGGTTTTTATATCGCTTTCATTTGATAGGCGAATGATAATTTCTTTTGTTTTTTTTGTAATTAGTTCCATTTCTACCTTGTTTTTGAATTCAAGGACAAATTAAACTGGAAATAGAAAAGGGATCGTCCTGGGTTTAAAAATCAGGACAAATAAAATGTTAACATTCACATAATCAATGAATTAAAAAGGTCTTAATTAATTAGGACTTAGTAAAAATCATGTAAATTTATAATTGAGACCTTTATTTTTTTAAATCTGAAATAACAAACACTGAAAAAGATATAATTCAATACTTTTGCGCAAAGTTTGTATTTATGTTAGCATCTCATTATGGTGA
Organism: Bacteroidales bacterium; assembly: GCA_050291445.1. Classification (GTDB taxonomy): domain Bacteria; phylum Bacteroidota; class Bacteroidia; order Bacteroidales; family NBLH01; genus NBLH01. Next base: position 5,764 of record JBNKJW010000125.1, read on the forward strand.
ATTAGCAGCGCTGGCCACTGCAATTTTCTGGACAATAACAGCTTTGGCGTTTGAGGGCGCCACAGTCAGGGTAGGAACCTATTCTGTAAACCTTATCCGACTTGTAATTGGTTTTATCTTTTTGTCTGCATTGGCCTGGTTTAACCGGGGCCTGTTATTGCCTACTGATGCCACTCAACACGCCTGGTTTTGGTTGTTTTTATCAGGAATTGTAGGTTTTGTATTGGGCGATTTATTTTTGTTTGCCTCGTACCCAATTATTACCTCACGAGTTGCTATGCTGGTTATGACCCTTGCACCGCCTTTTACTGCCATTCTTAGCTGGATAATTCTGGGCGAAACCATGAGTTCTGTTAGTATTGTAGGGATGTTTCTGGTAATTGGAGGAATTTCTTTTACTATTTGGAATAAACCCAAAGGGGATAAAAAATTCAAGTTAAACTTTTCTCCAAAAGGATTACTTTATGCATTGCTGGGCACAATTGGACAAGCTACTGGTTTGGTTTTAAGCAAATTAGGAATGGGCCAATACAATGCTTTTGCAGCTAACCAAATCAGGATTATTGCGGGGATTATTGGTTTTAGCGTTCTTATAACCATCCTAAACAGGTGGGGCAACATTGCAAAAGCCTTAAAAAACACAAAAGCAATGACAGGGATTACAGTTGGTTCGTTTTTTGGGCCTTTTTTGGGGGTTTCTTTTTCACTTATCGCCATACAATACACTGCAACAGGTATTGCTGCAACTATTATGGCTATTGTTCCGGTATTGATTATTGCACCAGCAATATTGCTTTTTAAACAAAAGGTAAGTGTTAAAGAAATTATTGGGGCAATTGTTAGTGTGATGGGGGTGGCTTTGTTTTTTGTTTAGCTATTTTATACAGGTGATTCATCATTACGAGGAGGAACGATGAAGTAATTTTAAAAAAAATTAGCTGTGTTAAGTCCTTTGGAGTTGCTTTACTTTCATTTGCAATGACGTTCTTTTACTATATAGCCCTGGCTAAACGGCATTGAAAAATCAATGACTTTTGCATTAAATGACTGATAATATTATATTTGCGAAAAAAAATTAGACAATGACTTTTGACGACATCTTTACCTTACTTATGTTAATTTTGCTACAAGCTGTTCTTGGAATTGATAACCTCTTGTATATTTCATTAGAATCGAAAAATGCACCAACTGAAAAACAGGGTTATGTAAGAAAAGTAGGGATTGGATTGGCTATTCTTTTAAGAATTGCTTTGTTATTTGTACTTACAAGTGTAATTAAATACTTTCAGGATCCTTTTTTAAACATAAACCTTGAAGGTTTTATTCATGGCGAATTTAATGTCCACAGCTTAATTGTATACCTGGGCGGTGGTTTTATTATATATACAGCTATTAAGGAGATTTGGCACATGATTTCGCTTGAAGAACATGTAAAAATAGATAAGCCAAAACAAGCCTCAATTCAAAAAATAATTATTTTGATTGTAATTATGAACATGGTTTTTTCATTTGACTCCATATTAAGTGCCATTGCATTAACCGATAATTTATGGGTTATGACTATTGCTATTATCCTGGGAGGTTTGTTAATGATATGGCTATCGGACAAAGTAGCAGCTTTCTTAAAGAAAAACAGAATGTATGAAGTGTTGGGCTTGTTTATTTTATTTTTGGTTGGAATTATGTTACTCACAGAGGCAGGTCACCTTTCGCACCTAATGCTTTTTGGTTCAAAAATAGAAGCTATGAGCAAAGTAACCTTCTATTTTCTCATATTTATATTAGTAATTATTGATATTATTCAGACCCAATACCAGAAAAAACTTTCAAAAATGAAAGAAAAAGAGGCATTGGAAGAGCAGCCAAAGATTGTTAATTTGGATTAAACCAGGAATTTTCAGAACATACAAAAACCATTTTTTGCTTACAGCAAATAATTAAGTACATTTAGCTCTATCAATATACAAAATTTGAACAACTAAATTACTGAAAACATGGGAGTTTCCATACAATTTTTAGGTGCAGCTGGTACTGTAACAGGTTCAAAGTTTCTTATAAAAACGGAATTGACCAAAATATTGGTTGATTGCGGTATGTTTCAGGGTCTGAAAGAGTTACGTGAGTTAAACTGGGCGCATTTACCTGTTGAGCCACGCGAAATTGATGCTGTTCTGCTAACACATGGTCATTTGGATCATATTGGCTACTTGCCACGATTGGTTAAATTAGGTTTTCATGGAAAAGTTTTTGCTACAAAACCCACTGCAAAGCTGGCAGAAATCATCCTTGAAGATAGTGGACGTATTCAGGAAGAAGAAGCTGTGCGTGCTAACCAAATGGGGTATACCAAACATAAACCAGCACTTGCACTTTATACCAGTGCCGATGTTGAACAAACGATAAAACTTTTAGAAGATAAACAAGATACTATTTGGCACGAATATGATGAACATATCAAGTTCCGTTTTTTAAGAAACGGACATATCATTGGCTCTTCCAGTATTGAGCTTGAAATTGATGGAAAGCTGATAGTTTTTTCCGGTGATATTGGTCGATTTGATGATGAAATGTTTCTGCCTCCAACCCCGCCTCAAAAAGCTGATATACTGATAGTTGAATCTACTTATGGAGATCGGCTTCACCCAAAAACACAAACAAATACAAAAATAAGGGACATCATTCTTGCTAACCATGATAAAAGAGGGACTTTGGTTATTCCTAGCTTTACGGTTGACAGGGCTCAGGACTTAATGTACCAGATTTGGGTTTTAAAATCGAATGGAGAAATTCCTGATATTCCTGTATTTCTGGATAGCCCAATGGCATCTTCAGTGAGTAGGTTGTACCATAAATTTTCGGAATGGAATGTTTTAGGCAGCCATGTTCTGAAGAAAGTAATGGAAAGTGTACAGTTTATTAGGGCAGCGCAGGAAACCGACGAACTTTCGAAAGAAGAATATTCGAAAATAATTATTGCAGGTAGCGGAATGATGAATGGGGGAAGGGTTTTGGAGTATTTAAAACAAGAGCTTCCCAAGCCAGATTCTACAGTCTTAATTACTGGTTTTCAGGCCGAAGGTACCAGGGGCAGGATGTTAAAGGAGGGGGCTCACGAAATAAAAATCGAGGGAAAGTTCTATCCTGTAAAAGCTACAATTGAAAGCATTAGCACTTTGTCCTCTCATGCCGATCAGTTGGATATTTTAAAATGGGTGGGAAAAATTGCAAAACAACCTGAAAAGGTTTTTATAGCTCATGGAGAACCTCAGGCAGCAAATGCATTAAGGGTGAAACTTAAAGACACCTTTGGCTGGAACAAAATAGAAATACCTCAATTATTTGAAGAATTTGAGATCTAATACCGAAGAATTATCATGTTAAGAAAATAAATTTTCTTAACATGATAATTCTTCGGCACCCCGACGCCTCAGGGTCAAAGCCTTTTTTATTATCTTGATAGCGGTTTGGTATTAGATTCACCATTGTTACTTGATTAATATATTGCTGACTAAAAACCTATTTCTTTTTAAAAGGTTTTAACCAGACAATCAGAAGCGGCGTTATAATTATATCGGACAAAAGTGCCGTACCAATTCCTAAAACCACAAACATTCCCAGGTATTTCATCATATTTAATGATGAAGTCAGATATATGCTGAATGATAGCATAATAATAACAGATGTGACAATTGAGGCTTTTCCAAGATATCCGATGGTATTGGTTACAGAACTTTCGTAATCACCGGTTTTTTCATATTCGTTTTTAGCGTGGTTAAATATATGAATGGTGTCATCTACAGCAATTCCCAGAATCATTGGGGCAATAGTTACTGTGAGAAAATCAATCGGGATATGTAAAAGCCCCATGGTTCCTCCAACAACAATTATGGGTAAAAGATTGGGTATCAATCCTATCAATCCTAATTTAATGTTTCCAAAAACTATCCACATCATTATGCTAATTAATACCAGAGCAATAAACAACGACTTAATTTGTCCGATGGAAACCAGGTGATTAATAGATGCCAGCCGTGGCATTCCACCTGTAATATTGAATTTTGCCGTTGGGAAAAATTCCTTTGTCAATTGCCGTAAACTATCAATCTCAGAAACCGTTTGCCGTGCATTCATATTGTTGGTTTCTACTTTTAACCTCAGCACATTAAAATCGCTATTAACCCAGTCGTATAATTTTGAACCACCTGCCATTTCATAAATCATTAGTAGCTGTGCAACTTGTTCACTGTTTTCAGGCAAACGGTACGATTCAAGAGAATTATCATTCATAATCCGGTTCATGTCTTTCAATATTGTGAGTATTGAGTTGTTTTTTTTTGTTAATTCAAAACCAGACACTTTTTTTTCAAATTGATCAAATTTATTGAGTACATCAATGTTCTTGCATTTTTGTGGCTCAGAGAATTCAATGGAAATATTGTAGGAATCAAAAGATCCTATTTCCGTTTTTGCCACATCCAACATTCGTTTTATATATGGAACTTTCATTCCGTAGGAACGCTCTGTATCAAAATTCACTTCAAAAAATGACAGACCTATTGCCATTACAATTATCAGTAATACAGCAAAATACAGAATTGAATTTCTGCGACGGTTTATTAAAGGAACTATTGAATAAAGAAGTTTGTCTAACTTATTGCTGCGGTGTTTGGCCACTGATGTTTCTTTGATTTTGCTAAAACTCAACAGACTTGCCGTAAGCACAAACACAATCAAAAAGATGACCACTACCAGCAAAGCAGATGTTAAACCCAACCATTTCAGCGGAATTAACCCGATGGAAACAAATGATAAAAGAGCAGCAATTGTAGTAAGTGCAGCAAAGATAGTTGGCCAGCCCGATTTTGCAACTGCTCCAATAACTGATTTCTTCACATCACCGCTTTTTTGTAGCTCTCGCCTGTAATAGTTTATTAGGTGCACCGAATATCCCAGCGAGATGGACAACGAAAAAATCACTGGGACTGCAAATAATATGGCATTTATTCTTATTCCCAGATATCCCATGATACCAAAAACAATAATAATGGAAACTATTGCCGAAGCAATTGGTATGGCTACACCTTTAAATGAACGGTAAAATAATGTAAGGAATATTATGAGAACAAGTATTGTTAATCCGAGCAGTTTTGCTGATTCACTCCCGGCAAACTTCAATTCTTCGAAACTATAAACCGGGGTTCCAACAGCACGAAGGTTGTATTTGTTGTATTTATTACGTTTTAATATTTCAAGCACCTTTTCGCCAACCATGTTTTCTGGTGCTGTTTTTCCAGCAGCTGCAATGCTGTCGGGATAAGGAAGGAGATGGAGCACAATCCATGTTTCGGTAAAATCTTTCGAAACAATATGATTTTTCAGATACGGTTTATCAAGTATCCTATCCTTTGCAATTTTCAGATCTTCCAAATCGGGCGATTCAGGGACCAGGTCAACAGTTATAATGTCAGCACTGTCGGAATAGGTATATTCAAGGTTTGTGATAGAAGTTACTTCATCAGCAAACGGAACTTCGGTTTCCAAGTCGTTGCCGAGCTCTTTAAGCATTTCAATAATTTCAGGCTCGAAAACATCATTCGTTTTTAAATGAATCCCAATAATGTCATCATTACCGAAATACTGCTCGAAATTTTGTTTGCTAATAAATTCCTTCGATTTTTTTGGAAACCAATTCTCAATTGACGTGTCCAATTTAATTTTTGGTAAACCGAGACTAGCTATTACAACTACAACAACTATCAAACTTAAATACTTCCATCTGTTGTTAATTATATTTTTGCCAAGGTTGGCAAACCATATTTCTTTATTGTTCATTTCAATTGTTTGTTTTGATTCCACGAATAGGTGATTTTAAAAAACAGATTGTTATATTGATTGAGGAGTCCTAAAATGCTAGCGTTGTCGTTGTATTTGGTTTCTTGTTTTCCGACTTTTTTGTAAGCTGAATAAGACAGATACGAGCCTAATATAAAATGTAGAGCATTCCCGGTAGAATAATCGATAGACGGCATTAACAAAAGACTTCCTGTTCTTGACTTTTCAGCGGTATCGTAACCCGTAGGAATTTGAATATATCCAACAAAAGAAGGTTTTAGCTTTCCGTTAAAAAAAGAGTAATCACACTTCATGCTTATTCCATGTTGCCATGTTTCGTTCTGAAAACCAATAGGTTGAACAAGTATTTTGTAATAATGTTCTTGCATATATTCATTATTGTCCTGGTATTCAGGCTTAGGAAGCCCGTTGGGATAATCAGAATAGAATGAATGGTAATAATTAGGAATCCATTTGCCTGTATATTGGATGTTCGCATAAAAGCGGTCGTTAGGGCCGAAAAAGAAATCTGTTCCGGCAACAAAAAAGAGCTCGTTTCCTCTATTTTTATAATCATGAGCATTTTTCTGCTCCGTAATTGAATAACAAGCTTCCAGCCACAGGCCAAACCTGTCGATGGTAGTTTTGGCATTAGCTCCAAGTCTGTGAATTCTTTTTTGCGACAAATCGATATTTGAAATTGTGTAGGAAGAAATATTCGACAAATAATCAATCAACTTGGCAGCATCGTTTGCCGGCAATGTTTGATTTATTTTATCTTCCAGTGTGTTTGTTATTCCGGGTAAATATTTTTCAGTAGTAATTTGGGGTGTATAGTATGAGTCAAAATCGTAAATATAACTTAACGACAAATCAATTTTAGAAGAATAAAGATTTAACCTACAAGCATAAATTCCAGAATTTAATCCGTACTCTGGGTTTAATTCGGAAATGGATTTCGATTGAGGCAGATATTCAGGGATTGGGGTTTGTGTGTTAAAATCGAAATCTGAAATAATATATTTCGAGAAAAGTGCTTCTGGAACTGCTTCGGAATAACTCCAAAAAATGTTGTCCGATTGGTCGAAAGGAATGTAAACTGCCTGGATTTTCCATTTATCATTTGGGAAATATTCCATTGATGATGAAAAAATCGGTATCTGTTCAGGTTCAAATCCTGTAATTGTATAATCAAGCGAATTCAAATTATTGGTAGGATTTACCATATCTGCCATTCCCCACGAGTATTTTTGCAACCCGAAAGTTAGGTTTAGTTTATTCGTTGAGTACCTTATGTAATTTTCTTTTGGAATCAATCGTATTGTTTCGTTCTGCTGTCCGCTTTCCGGAATAATACTGCGTAACTCCCAACCTGATACTATTTTTATATGCTTGTCGGAAATCTTTAACTCAAAGTTGTTTATAGATTTTGGTGAAGTGAGCGGATACTGAAAACGGCTTTCATTGTTGAGGGGGAAATGAAAATATAAATTATGATCGCCTTTAATATTAAAATAGAGATTATTTTCAGTTGCAAAATCCTGTGCTTGTATTTTCAAGAAGCCACTAAAAAGCACTATAAATACAATAAATAAACTGCCTGTTTCAAACATTGCTATAATTTTAGAGCTATTTTTCCAGATTTTTCACTGTAAAAATTTTGGGAGACACTCCTGAATTTATAATTGTACTTACAAGGTGATATCCTGTTGAATGACCATTCTGAATATTTGTAATGGTCATGTTTTCAGGAATAATTATATTTTTTTCTATTTTGATTTTATTTATCACAAACGTTTTAAGCAAACGGCCTTTTTTGTCGTACATCTCACTTTTATAAATAAAATGGTCTTTTATATTCACCCAATGAATTGTTTTTGAATAAGGTGCATTTTTATCTTTTGGTACTGACCCTATCACATCGTACTTCTTTCCATTCCACTCTTTTTCGTTGATATAATGATAGGTAAACTCTTCAAGGTCGTGATCTTCAAGATCGTAGAAATAGATGTCGGAGCCAAGAAATTTTCCCGTCTTGCCAGAGCTTGCAATTTTCCGTGATTTACCAAACGAAGGCAAATACAAACGTTGATCATCTTCGCCGGTTTTTGCGATGGACAGCAGGCGCATTCCTGCAATGTCGGCAGGTGAAGTCACTTCGATAAACGAGTTGTACCCAAAGTCTGTTTTTAGTGAGTACGATTCCATTGAGCGGGTGATGGTATTCCCTTTTTTATTTTTTAGTATAAGTTCAATTTTTGAATAATTGTCATTAGGTTTTTCGAGCTGATCGTTTGTTTTCATTATTTCATACGCTTTCAAGTCCTGTGCCTGCAATCCGATGGACATAGAACATCCTAATAAAGAGAGCATGAATATTTTCGCTAGTATAGATTTCATTGTTCGGGTATTAAAAATTTATACTCGCAAAAATAATTTTGAATTAAACCGGCAACAACCCCGAGAGCAATTATGACTGCCCCGAAAATTTGAAACAGCCTATAACTATTTTATACCGAACCGCTGTTAGTAATTGGTTTGCTTCACAAGTTTGCAAACCAAAACTGCCAGTCGATCGGCATATACAAAGCCATTTTAAAATTTCAATTTACAATATTTCAAACTGGCTTAGTATAAATGGAGACACGTGTTCCGTGATAAAATCCCCCTCAATAAGAAAGATTTATACACATAATAAAAAGATGAAAGGAAGAATTTATTTTTTGAGCTTCTTGGGACTAATTCCAAACTCATTTTTAAACGCACTGGAAAAATGGCTCATATTAGAATAACCCACCATATAACCAGCTTCTGATACCGAAAGTTCTTTGTTTTCAATAAGTTCCTTGGCTTTTATCATTCGTTGCTGACGCAGATAACCATAAATGGTATTATCGAAAAGCTCTTTAAACCCCAGTCGTAATTTGTACTCATTCATTCCAACAAGATGTGCCAATTCGATAATTCCGGGAGGGTTCTCTAAGTGTTCTTTCAATATTTTTTGAGCGTTAAGTATTTGTTCGTTTTCTTTTTTTGTCAACCTATTTCTATTCGAATCTTTTTCTTCAAAAGCTTTAAAAAATAAGGCAGTAAGTTCGAGCACTTTGCTTTCGAGGTAAATATTTTTTAATGTACCTGTGAACTGGTTATTTTCCAAGGTATTCATTCCTAAAATTATTTCTGGGCTAAGCGTATCGATCTGCATCAGAAGTTCTTCCACATGATTGGTATTACCTACTCTGTTTTGATATTTTATTAATGTTTTAAGATGCTTTTCAATGAATTCCGGGAAAATAAAAATACTTACTAAATCAGTGGTTTTACCCGGTGCAAACTTGTGTGTTTCATGTATTGCAGAGGAAATTAAATATCCACCGTTGTGAATGGAAATATCGCGGCTTTCTTTTTCTGAAAACAGGTTAATGACTCCGCCAAGTTTTTTGAAAAATATCAGCGCGTAAGCTGGTACAGTTTTATCGTGATTATATACTATTTCAAATTCTTCTTTAAACCCTAAATTTTCAACAATTATCAATCCCATTCCGTTCATAATCTCCCTAAACCAAATAGTTCCACTACCTATCTCAGCTGGTATCTCAACCTGAAAATCTTCATTATTATTGCTTGCAGAAAGCTCAAAAGGAATTCCAAAACTTTGCAATAAACCTGATATATTTTTTAATGGAGTGTTTAAAGTAATTTTCATATGTTTACGGCTTGAAGGTAACGACTGAAACATGTGTGATATGTAGCTTTTGCGGAGTACTGTCGTATATTTTTTGTTATGTACTGATTTAGTTTCCCTCTTCTACTCGGATTGAAGATAATTATTTATCATTTACAGTAGAAAGCATATAAATTCTAAAAACGAATCTCTGTTATACTATTCATAGTAACATTAATTGCATCTGGATAGAGTTGGGCCGTAGATTGATTATCAAATTTAACCTTACAATCCCAATCATTCTTACTCGGTACTGCTAATAAAAAAGTTTCCGTTGTGCTTTCTACATCACAATGTCGATGATGTAAGAATGGTTCACTTAAAACATGACTCCTTATTACTCCAGCAGTGCAGCTTCCTGTATTAGAAAAACTCATCTTTATAACTCCACAATCCTCAAGCTCAAAGTTGATACCTGTTTTCGAACCACCATCTATACTAATCCTAGTTGGGCCTGTGCTCTCAAATGTGTAATCTCCATAGCACCCAATTGGGTCTGCGTAAACTCCATCAACTAATGTTTCATTTGCACTTGGGCCACTTGAATTACCAGAATTATCTATGTCCATAAAGGCTGACAAATATAGCTCTCCAGTATAGGATTTTAAATCTAAAGTATAACTTCCAGGCTTAGAAATAGAAGTCATATAATCAGGACTGCCAACAGCATTATTGTTAGAAGTATATGCTTTTATATAGATTGTCATATTCTGTCCAAAATATTTACCATTGTATGAGATTACTCCTGATACAGACGAAGCAATATTATCATTTTCATCTTTTTTACAACCTGCAATTATTCCTATGAAAATGAGTACTAAAAATAAATTTGATTTCATGTTCATTTTGTATTTAACACATTAAATTTATAATAGCGAAATTAGAAATAAACTTGCTTTATTGTCATATTTACACAAACTATCTTAAAATTTCATTTTGTAATAACCTGAGTTCGATGTAAAATAATGGGCACAGAAAGTCATAATTATGCTAGATCTGCACTGAAAATTTTGAAATAATAACGGGTTATTTTAAGAAATTTTCAGTGCAGAGATGGTATGATTATGGCTTTTCTTTTTAGAT
>JBNKJW010000126.1:0-84223 GCA_050291445.1 Bacteroidales bacterium
CCAGGTCATTAGTCATTAAGTCATTTGTTAGTGTTTAGTGTAGTTTGTCATACCAAACTGCTATCAAGATATAAAAAAGGATTTGGTTTAATGCCGAAGAATTAGCATGTTAAGAAAATTTATTTTCTGTTACATGATAACCATTCGGTATCAGGTGACAACACCTGACAAGTGCAGTAGCCAATGCAACCTCGTTTTTTGTTGCCCTGGTAATTTGCATAATATCCTGTAAATCTTTAGTCCAACCACATCAGGATGCTTTGTGTTGCATTTTCTGGTTTGCTGAATCCACAACAATGGTCATTTTAGGGAGGGCTATAAGTTGCTTTAACCCCAATATGCGGTTGCATAATTATGACTTTCTGTGCCCATTATTTTACATCGAACTCAGGTTATTAGTTATGCTTAATTGTACCAAAAGTGTGTATTTGCATCTGATTTACAGCTCTTTCGCAACCTTTTCAATTTCATCCAAAAGCAAGGCAAGGTGTTTTTCGGTTGTTTTTGGGTTCATTAATGTAGTTCGTAAATAAATATTATTGTTTAGTTCGGTTTGTACAATGTAAAATTCGCCTTTTTCAAGGATTTTTTGTCTGATTTTTTTATTCAGCTCATTTTGTGGTGGTTTTTCAGTATCGGAAATATATCTGAAACACAGTATGTTGGCCATTGGTTCTGTGGCCAGTTCAAAAATGTCTCTTTCCTTAATCAATTTGGCAAATTTTCTTGCTAAATCATACAAATAGCTTACGTTTTCATCGAATAGTTCAAAACCATAAGCATTTACAAGGGCGTAAAACTTCATGCTCATCATTAACTTGGTGCACTCAAAGGTGCGCTTGCCCGAGTTGTACCATTCCTGCTCTTCTTCCTTTTCCCATAAATATTGTGCTTTCTGGCTAAAAGTTTTGTATGAATCCTGTCCGTTTTTGTACAAAATAAGCGTTGATAGGGCAGGGTTCATCAACATTTTATGCAAATCAACAACAATTGAATTGGCTTTGTTTGCTCCCGATAGTAAATGTTTGTATTTTTTAGAAAAAATGGCCCCTCCGCCATGCGCAGCATCCACATGAAACCAAAGGTTGTGTGTTTCACAAAACTCAGCAATTTCATTCAAATCATCGTAACTGCCTGTTGCGGTTGAGCAGGCATTGCCCACCACCGCAAATATTTTTAAGCCATCATGCTGTGCTTGCTTGTAGTATTTTTCAAGCTGTGCTGTTTGCATTTTAAAGTGTTCATCTACAGGTACTTTTATAACTCCCTTTTCACCTAAGCCCATAATTTTTGCAGTACGATCAACCGCGTAGTGCGCTTCACCAGTTACCATAATGGCCAGTTTTTCATCATGACCGTTTTGCCAAACATCGTTCTCTGATTTTATTTGGCGTGCTGTAAGCAAAGCTGTTAAAGTGGCCAGGGTTCCGCCAGAGGTTAAAAGACCGTAAGCATTTTCATCGAATTCAAATTTATTGGCAAACTGCTTAACAATCCATCTTTCCAAAGCATTGGCAGCTGGTCCCATTTCGTAAAGCGCCATGCCATTGTTTAATAAAGCGCTTACCAAGCTTGCCAAACCGGTAATAGGAGCAGGGGCAGCTACCTGGTGACCAAGGTATTTGGGGTGATGAAGATGAATGGAATGTGCGAGGATATCTTGAAAAAACTCAGTGGTGGATTTACCTTTTTCAAGATAATTTTCCCAAAACGTATATTGCTCATCAGGGTCAATCCAATCCAAAACCTTTCCTTCCTCGTTTTCCATAGTATTTTCGAGGTAATTGGCCAGTAAATCAATTAGTTCATGGCCTGCTTTTCTGAAGTTTTCTGCCCGGTAGGCTTTGTTGATTAAGTTCATGGTTTTGTGTTTATGGAATTCAAATACAATTTTAGTTAAATGTTTTTTTGCCTGGTATTATTTTCTTAAAAAAGTTATAAGAAAGCTTATAAAATTAATTTTGGATGGATGTAGAAGAAATAGATGAAAAAACTTTGCATACATGGGGATGGAATGTTACTTTTAAGGCGTAAAACCTTGATTGAAATAATGTAATTTAGTTTAATATGTATGCTAGTTCTTCAATGACATTTCTTTATAAGTACTTTTTCACCCCCATATTTATTGCAGTATCTTTATTTAATATTACATCCTTTATGTTTGTTGATGATCAAATCCCCAATGATTGGTTAATAAGTTCAACTTTAATGACTGGATGGGCTATTATTTGGTTGATAATACTTATGATTCGTTTACAACGAGTAAAGGCTACACATGAAAACCTTGTAATAAAATCAATTCGTGGTAGAAAATCAATTAAGTACAAAGATATTGAGTGGGTTACTCAATTTGCCCTAATAAATCCGGATTTAATTTCATTAAAGTATTTTGATGAAGAAATTGGTGAATTTAAAAAGATTTTGATTATGCCAAGTTTAAGCTCTCAAATGTTCAGATTCAATATTCTTAAGGAATCAGAATTGATAAAATTTATCCGCCAACAAATAATAGCCTCTAAGCCTGACTACTCAGAAGATTTAGAGCCTTCCAGGTGGCTTCCAATTGGATTAATCCTTATTCCGGCAGTTCCGTTAATTTTGATTATGCATTTTTAATTTGATAATTTTCTTTAAATATTATTTAGCCAGTTGATAGATAGAATTTAAATTAATCAATAAAGAAAAGAGATATGTTAAAACCTAAAATTTTATTAATAATTACAATTTTTTCTATTTATAGTTCTTGTAGAGAAAAAGAATCTTCAAAAGATATACTTGGTGAAATAAAACTGGGCGTAACGGAAAGTAGTGATTGTTTAAATAAACCGGCAAAAACAACAAAAATTGGTGATTTTTTATTACTGTTGGGTGATAATTTTGTCAAGATTAACCATTTTTCAGTACAATCGCATTGCGCAGCCGAATTAGATTTTGAACTTGTATCAACAGATGATAATAAAATTATTCTAATAGAAGTTGATAATGCTGAAATATTAGCCAACTGTTTATGTAGTTATAATTTATCTACAACAATTGAAAATCTTATCATTGGACAAACTTATAAAATAGAAGTATGGGATGAAGAAATGGATGAACTTCTTTATTCTGCATGGATTACTTTGTAATATAAGTCAGTATGCTGAAATAACAGGGCTAAAAAGGGTTAGCCCTGTTTTGTCTTTACTATTAAATTATATACACTTATTCCTTCTCTTCTTTCACCATAAAACTATCCGGAAAAACAGCATGCATTTTTATCATTTCTTCAGGAACTTTGGGCATAAATTCAAAATGCATAAGAATTAGCACAAAGTTGAAATAGTTTTGAACAAATAGGTACGGAATGTTAGTTGTAGCTGCTCTCAGTTTGAAGGGTGTAAACAACTGTATATATCCGCCTAGCAGGCTGTTAAACAAACCGAAAGGTTGAAAGTTAAATGCATGAAATTTATAAATTGACCCGCTTGGCGGATTTTGGTGCATAACCATGGTAAAAACATGGCAAGAAGTGTTTAAAATCATGAATTTATAATATCATATTAAAATTGAGTCCGGCGTTTGAAGAATGGTCACTCATTGACTATGTATTGCAACAATCAAAAAATCCCCACCACTTACAAAAAAACTCCACTGTTTTATCCCAATCGCTCCATTTCTGAAAAAAAATTCCTAATTTCAAGCTCAATTTTTTAATTTATAAAACTAAAGGAAACAAAGTAAATTAATAAACATGGAGAAACTTCAATCATTTAAAAGGACGCAGATTCCTTCAAAGAGTAAGCTGCAAAGGGAGCAATGGCAGGATACAACCAAACTGTTTGAGGAAGGAAAATATCATGAGTCCTTATTAAAACTTTTTGATTATGTTGACAAAGACTTGGTAGCAAAAAGAGGAAATGCTGATAAAACCGAGTTTAATGTGCCACACGGATCGGTTGTGGTTAATATTAAAATAGAAAATGACCAGTTGAACATTAAAGTACCTTTTCTGAAATTACCCGAAAAAAGTACAATTCCATTGCTCAGAAGAATTACTGAGATTAATTTTACGCCACTTAACCTGGCCACCATAGTATTAGAAGGTGATGAATTGCAATTTAAATATTCAACTGCGCTTAAACAATGCGAACCCTGGAAAATGTATTATGTTTTCAGAGAAATCTGCATCAATGCCGATAACTACGATGATGAGTTTATCGATAAGTTTGGGGCTATTAGAATACACGAACCCAGCGTGGAATATTTTTCAGAAGAAAAGCAAAACGAAATTTGGGAAACCTATCAGGCCATGCTTTCAGAAGCTGCCCAATATGGTGAACATTTTGAAAATAAACGAATACCCGGCTTTGTTTGGGATGTACTTTTGCAATTGTTTTTTTACATTGATTACCAGATTGCACCACAAGGTGCTTTGCGTACAAAAATTGAAGACGTTGTAAGCTACATGCAAAACAGAAATTACAGCCTTCAGCAAAAAATTGATAAAGGAAAAAGCTTGTTTAAGGATTTACAGAATATTTCGAAGGAGGAATTATGTTCAAATCTTTATATCACTGATTTGTTTATTCCTGTTAAAAACACAGCTTCGCACGAAAGTGTAAAAGAAACATTCCAAAATCAGTTTGAAACGGCCAAAAAAGAAATGGCCCACAAAGACTATTTGGGAGCTGCATTGTCTATCAGGTATATATTTTTATATGAGTTTTATTATTCGTATGCCCCTGAGGATGTGGTTGAAACAATTACTACAGCACTTGAGAAATCATCAGATCAGCCATGGGAGCAGGCTGCAAATATTCTTTGGGAAGCAATGAATAAAATTATGGGTGGACAAACAAACCAGTCAAACAGCTCAGCAGGTTCCTCATGGGGGAGCGGTTCTTCAAACCAGGGCAGTAATTGGGGTTCAAATTAATCAACTTTATTCACAGATAATTAAATAGAATAATAAAAACAGAGAATAATGGAAAGTATAGATATATCCAAATCAGTATTTAAAATTAACACCTCTTCGGGCAGTGGAACTGGATTTTATTTGCGCGGGGAAGGTATTATTGTTACCAATTGCCATGTTATTCTTGGGCATCGTGATGTTGCGCTTGAAGACCACGAGCAAAACCGCTATCCTGCAAAAGTAGTTTTTATTAATAAAGAGGCCGATGTGGCTTTTTTAAAGCCTGATGTGGCATTTGAAACGCCTAATGTTGAGTTGGCGGATATTACACAGCTAAAAAGCCGCGACAAAGTTTACGTTTTGGGTTTCCCTTTTGGAATGCCTTATACCGAAACACAAGGAATTGTATCTGCACCAAGGCAAATGATGGAAGGCAGTTACTTTATTCAAACCGATGCAGCGGTTAACCCTGGAAACAGCGGTGGCCCTGTGGTTGATGAAACAGGCAAAGTGGTGGGCATAACAACCAGCAAGTTTAAAGAAGCTGACAATATGGGCTTTGCTATCCCTGTAGATATTTTAAGAGAAGAACTAACCACTTTTGGCCAGAATACTCAATTGAGTTATTCAATTAAATGTAATTCTTGTAAATCGCTAATTCAGGAAGAAGCTGAGTATTGTCCTAATTGTGGAAGCACAATTGATCAAAAATTATTCGAAACAATCAATCCTACCAAAATTGAAGCGTTTGTTGAAGATGCCTTGCGAAAAATTGATATGGATCCGGTAATGGCCAGAACAGGTTTTGAGTTTTGGGAATTTCACCGTGGAAGTGCTTTAGTAAGGGTATTTGTTTACGATAAAAACTATATTTTTGCTACTTCGCCTATTAACAGTTTGCCTTCGAGCAATATTGAAAAATTATACAAGTATTTACTTAGTGAGCCGGCAAAACCTTATCAGTTAGGTATTTATGGTAATCAGATTTTTATCTCGTACAGGGCACACCTATCCGATGTTTTCTCAGATTATGGTGATGAAGTGAAGAAAAATATGGCTAACATGCTTGAAAAAGCAGATGATATGGATGACTATTTAGAGACTGAATACGGTTGTCCGAAATCAAATTTTTCTAAGCACGAATAAAATAGTTTATTCAAATATTAGTTGCTGCACGGGTTTTCTCGTGTAGCAGCTAAATCCCATAAAAGAGTAATAGTTATTGCTTTTTACTCATAAGCACTTAAACCTGGATAAATGAAGCCTGCAAATAAAAAATACATTGAATGTAATTCTCTGCAAATAGCCACCTCTGTAGAACTTTCAAATCGCCAAGAACATACCGTCTATTATCCCAGCCATGCTTTAATTTTTGTTCAACAAGGACAATTCAATTTCAAATACAATAATGAACTAATTAGCATTGAGGCGAATAACTTCTGCCTGATTCGCAAACATACTTCGCTAAACTGTTTTAAAACATGGAGTGAAAATGAAGATGGGTTCAAGTTAATTGCCTTTATTTTAAACGATGAGTTTATTAAAAAGGTTGCTTTAAAACTTCCTGTAATTACCGGTAGCCCAGAAAGTAATAATAAACCATTCCTTCCGGTTAGCCCAAATACAATTTTATTGGGTCTAATGAGTTCGTTGGAAATATATCTAAATGATAAACAGGACATTAACCCCGATATTGTTGAGTTAAAAACATTAGAATCTTTAATAGGCATTGCACAACAAAATACGAGTATACTTCACTATTTGAGTGGAGCTTCTCAACTTATAAAGGCCGACTTACCAGAATTTATGGAGCATTATTTTAGTCAAAGGCTAGCTATAAAAGAACTTGCAGAATTGTCGGGTAGGAGTGTGGCCACTTTCCATCGCGAGTTTAAAAGTATTTATAATACATCCCCACATCAGTGGATAAAAGAACGCAGGCTACAAAAAGCCAAGGAACTCCTTTTAAACACCACTCAAAAACCTTCAGAAATTTATTTAGATCTTGGTTTTGAAGATTTATCCCATTTTAGTCGTTCATTTAAGCAATATTTTGGAAAAAATCCTTCGGAAGTTGCAGCACTTGCCATTTGATAGAATTTGACAAGTAGATTGATTCAAATTAGCAAGTCCCCAATAAAAATAGCATTTACCTTTGTTCATGTAATTTTAGTACTTTTAATAACTGATTTTGTAGTAGTTTACTTCGATGTGTGTTAAGTTACAGATAATCAGTAAGTAATAGGCTTTTATAGTAAACAAGCGACTTATCAATTTTAATATATGGAAAGTACTATGGTTAATCATTTAACACAAAAAAAATTAAACAAATGAAACAAAGATTATTAGGAAACACAGGACTAAAAGTATCTGAACTTTGCCTTGGCACCATGACATTTGGTGGAAGAGGAATGTGGACAGCGATTGGAACCCTGCCACAAGAGCAGGTTAATGAGTTGGTAAAACAGGCTATTGATGGTGGTATTAATTTTATTGATACAGCTAATATTTACAGCGAAGGCCTTAGTGAAGAAATGACCGGAAAATCGATACGGGACTTAGGCCTAAAACGGGATGATTTAGTGATAGCCACAAAAGTGCGCGGCAAGATGGGTGAAGGGCCAAATGATTCGGGGCTAAGCCGAAAACATATTATGCAACAGGCCAATGAAAGTCTTCAACGGCTTCAAATGGATTACATTGATTTGTACCAAATACATGGTTTTGACCCACTTACACCAATAGAAGAAACACTTGAGGCTTTAGATGACCTGGTAAAAAGTGGAAAAGTACGCTACATTGGGTGCAGCAACCTTGCAGCATGGCAAATTATGAAAGCTTTAGGTATTTCGGCTAGCCGGCATTTGAGCAAGTTTGTTTCGTTGCAGGCTTATTATACCATTGCTGGTCGCGATTTGGAACGCGAAATTGTTCCTATGTTACATGACCAAAAAGTTGGGTTAATGGTTTGGAGCCCACTGGCAGGTGGTTTACTTAGCGGAAAGTACACCAGAAAAGGTGAAACTGATGAAGGTCGACGGGTTAACTTTGATTTCCCACCTGTAAACAAAGATAAAGCTTTTGATATTATTGATGTAATGGAAGTTATTGCTAAGGAAAAGGGAGTTACGGTAGCACAAATTTCGCTGGCCTGGCTACTTCACCAGCCTGTAGTTACTTCGGTAATTATTGGTGCTAACAAGCCACATCAATTGGCAGATAATTTAAATTCAGTAAATGTAACATTAACGGCAGATGAGTTAACCAGATTGGATGAAGTAAGCAAATTAGCACCTGAGTATCCTGGCTGGATGATTGAACGACAGGGCGCTGACAGGCAAGAATAGGTAGTTGATAGTAAAATTTAAAAGGAGGCATCACTGCCTCTTTTTTTGTTTAACAATTCTACTAAACAGCTGAAGAAGTCACCTGGAAAAATTCATAGTCTGAGTATAAATTATCAATTCATCGTCGCCATCCTCATTAACATCACCCATTTCCTGGTTAGTAATTATTACTTCTAAGCTGGATTCGGTTAACGAAACAATTTCAATAATTAGCTCGTCATCATCTTCCGGAATAATTGTGAGAGTTTTTTCATCTTCACTTAATCGCCATGTCCCACTTTCGGGATCATCATCGACAAAACTGGCTATATAGGTTCCATTTTCCCGAAAAATGATTTGGCTGGGCCCACCATTCTGATAAAGTGTGAGTATTGCTTCAGCATCTTCTTGGGTATAGCCTAATTCGTTTACTAGGTATTCAACGTAACCTATACCATCAATAGTAACTTCAAGAACAGAATTGGTTGTATTCCAGGTTCCAACCAATAAAGAACTAGAATCGTTGTCTTTTTTGCACGACAAAGCAAAAATGATGAGTAAACAGGCCAGTATATTAGCCAAAAAATTAGAATTTTTCATAGCTCTTAGATTTTAGTTTGTCAGATGCAAAGTAGTTGGAAGGATATAATTGGTCTGAGACTATTAAATTTACGAAAAAAGGATGGAAAAATCAAGTTTAACATGTTGAATTTTAGGTTATTATTTAAAATTATCATACCTGTGTTAATAAAAAGTGAGGTGGATACAAGGTAATGTAGATTAATTTTTAGATCTTTGATAGTAAAGCTTAATAATTGGAACTTGTGAAAATAAAATTATTTATAGACCGATCGCAATACGCTCTTGAAGTAAGATATAATAACGAAAGAATTATCAGGTATACAAAAATACCTGAAAGCTATAAAGGAGGAGAGTATTCCGTAATTGAACAAACGGATGAAAAGCTGGTTTATAAAATTTCTCCACTCTATGAAGTTTTAAATACCGAGAATGGCTACATACTCAATTACAACATAAAATTAACTAATTGGTTGAACTTCTTTATTTTCAAATCAATTAAATCTGTCCTTAATAATGTTGAGTTCGAGATAAAAAAAGAACCGAGGGATTTTTCAAAAGTTTTAAAGGAGTTTACAGAGATTAAACTGGTATGAACAAGTATTTTAAGTTTATAAAAAGAAGTTTTTTATGCATCCTTTCTTTATTTTTTTCTATTTCTATTGCTCAAAATGTAAAAGCACAGGATGCTATTAAATTACAAATCCTGAGGAACCTTTTCAATAAGCACCAACTAAATACCTATAACAATAAGGAGGTGTTTTCAACCATTGCCCGAAATAAGTTCGCTTCAATTCCTTTAACTGATGAAGAATCGAAATTACTAGAACTGTATGATGGCATTTTTGCTTTTTTATTCACTATTTATCTTTCTGATAATGAGGAGGATTATGAAACTCTGGAGAATTCCAATTTTGACTTGATGGATGTGATAGTTAATCAGGATCCTGTTTATGAGCTGCATAAAAATGAAAGGTTGATTCAGTTAATTTTGTATGATATTAAACAGGATAAATTTATTGCAAAGCCAGATCATTTTCCAATTGAAGAATTACAGTGGTTCTCTGCAGCTTATGGTGATACTTATTACTACATAAGTATAATCAGTTTTGATGCTATTAATAACGATGATAAGACATTTTATCTGAAATTAAACGGCTGTGGCGAATGTGAAAGCAGTTTTTACTTTTTTCACTTTGATAATGATATCATTGCGGTTTCAGATGAAATAAAAGGCTGTCTTAAAAATATCCGGGTGGTTGGTAATGAAATTGCTGTCACCAAAATCATCAACTGTTACGATGCTGAATTGAATGGTGAAGAAGCTGTTACAAAAGAGCTAACAGTATTGCGGTGGTAGATTTTTAAATACAAGGGAGCTGTATCAACTGCAAAGCCCTCACCGTAGGTGAAAGTCGTAAAAGTGAGGAGCATTAAGTACTTCGGCACATGGTATACTGAGCTTGCCGAAGTGCTCAATGTACCACATGTCGAAATGCAGCAACCAAAAGTTGGTTTTAATACATCCCTTATTTGTATGTTGTTCTTTTCTATTTGCGGATTTGTAAGGGATTCCTGATTTTTAAATAACCTTTTTTTCTTTCAGCTCCTACTGTTCTGGTTTCAGATATTATCTTTCCAACAAAGATTATCTTCTTTTCTGTCTTCTTCTTTTTACTTTTAACATGCTTATTATCAGACTTGTAGCAAAAAACATTGAAGTTCCAACCAACCATTTCATTAAAACAATTTCACCATTATAATGTGCCATATAAGCAAAACCGCCGGTTACCATACAAAATAATCCGTATAAAACCTGGTGCCCTAATGAGTAGAGTATATCCACGCTCTCAGGAATGTCTTTAACCCTTATGTTAAGTTCACCTTTATCCGCTTTGGTTATAACTTCATTCAGTTTTTCAGGAAGTTTAACAACTGATAGGAGATATTCTTTAATAGCACTGCCAATAAACTTTTGCCAGCTATTGTTTTTACCCAAAACAAACTCTTCTAGATAGGGCTTTATGGTGTGCATGGGATTTAGTTCTGGCTGCAGGTGGGTGCAAAGTCCCATTAGCAGCATAACTGTACGCTCCAGTAATGTCCAGTCTTTGGGTACTTGCATCATATTCATTATATCCCTGAGTGATATGTTCATTTTTCTAAAATCACCTAATACATCCATCGGGTTTTGCAGGCTACTTTGGATATCGTTAAGGCTCCAGGAGTCAAAAGACATTTCCTGAAAAAAAGTACCATAAACATAGTCAATAAGCCTTTCGGTATCATACCCATTTTCAGTGTAAGCAATAAAACCCATCAATTGCAGCGATTCTGCAATTTGTTTTCGGTCGCGTTTCAGCACACCTTCCAAAAACTTGGGGATACCCTCTTTCATTGAAGGCGAAAGACAGGCAACTTCGCCAAAGTCAATAAAAACAACGCTTCCATCTTTTTGCACCAATAAATTACCCGGGTGTGGATCGGCATGATAAACTCCATCAATAAAAATCATTTGGCAATAAGCAGTTATAATCCGGTGAGCTAACTCATCCCGGTTAATTTTGTTGGCATCCAGGTAGGTAAGATCAGAGGCTTTTATTCCCTCCATAAAGCTGGTAGTTAATACCCTTTGCGATGAAAAATCGTGGCATACTTTTGGAAATTTTATAAACCTGTCATTTTCGAAACTTGATGCAATGCATTCGATGTGTTTAGCTTCTTTTTTGAAATCCAATTCATCAAGAATCATCTCCTTAATTTGCTTAAAATTGGTAGAAATGCCTTTTATTTTAAAAACAAATTCAACCATTTTCATGATACGGCCCAGGGCTCGTAGGTCTAATTTGGCCATTTTTTCAATGTCCATGTATTGAACTTTAACAGCTACTTTTTGGCCATTTTCCAGCCATGCTTCGTGAACTTGCGCCAGCGATGCACTTGCAATGGGCTCTTTATTAAATGTTTTAAATATTTTTTCTGGCGAAGCTCCTAATTCATGTTTAATTCTGGCAGCAATTTCATTGTAGGGGCGTGGTGTGATTTTATCCTGCAGTCCTTCTAATTCATTTCGAAATTCTTGTGGCAAGAAATTGCTCATAATGCTAATTAGTTGACCCACTTTAATATACAAGCCTCTTAGTTCAAGTATCATTTTTTTCAGTCGCTTGGCATTTCTTAAATAAGCACTGTCCATTTTGCGTTGTTGCCATTTTTTGCCAAGTAGCTGACTGGCCAGAAAAATCCATCCAAAGCTTAACAAAATTTGTAAGGTAGTGCTGTGTGCTTTTAGTAATCTAAATCTGGGTTTTTTATATTTTTTCATTATAATGGTTAATCGGTGTTAATAATTTAAATTAAGAGTAAAAATCCGTATCGTCTTGCAGCCAAAATAACTTGCTATAAACATGCCACCTCTTCGAGGTCATTCTATACATTTCCTTAATTGGAATTAACCAGTTCTTCATTAAATATTTTTGATTAGTTCTTCCATCTTCTTAAAATGTGTTCCTTTCCAATAAACTTGTTTGCAGCTGGTACATTGCCAAAATTCATTGTGTTCTTTTTTTGTACCTTCTTCCAGTATATTTTCTATTTCATTTTTAGCAATGGATAGTATTTTACCATTGCATTTAATGCATATCGAAAACGGTGTAAAACATTGTTTTAGTTGGTAACGCTGCACAATTTCATTAAACTGCTCCAAACTGTCTTTTTTTCTGACAAAATAACCATAAATTACCGACGAACGCTTCAATAAACCAACATCCCTCGAAAGCACAATCCGATTTTCTTTTCCACCTGTGTCTGCAATGTATTTATCACCCCAGTCTTCGTTGTTATAAAGTGTATCAAAACCAGCCATACGAAGGTATCTGGCTAAACCTCCAAGGTGTACATCTAAAATAAACGAAGGTTTTGCTTTGGGTAATAATGGTGTAATTGGTTGTATGTCATCTAAATACAAGTAGGGGTAGATTTCAACCTTGTCATTATGGTTAATTTTATAATCAAACATAACTGCCTGCCCATTTACTTTTATTACCGCTACTTCTGGATGTGGAACCCCCATGGCTTCAATAGTATCTTTTACAATTGTGGAATTGTTAAAGGTGTGTTTTACTGTTTTATTTCGGTTTTTTTTTGAGAGGAAGTCATTTAATTCCGCATAAAAAAAATAGCTTGCTGAAAAAGACATGTCTGCTTGTTTAATATTGCAAATGTAAAAGACTTATCTTAATTTATCCATAACTTTTAGTATTCTGTTAATAATCGTTATATTAGCAAATAAACCCTAAAAATAATACGAATGAAGAAATTAGGTATCACTATTGCAATTCTTTTGGCAAGTTTGTTTAGCAATGCCTAAAATAATGAATTTGCCAATAATAATGGTTTAATGTATGATGACTCAACAATGGAGCAATTAAAATTTGTTGTTGATACCCTAACTTATAATTACTATTGTGTGAAATTTAACTTTGTTTTTCAATTTCTGAATAAAATCGGTCTTCATTTTGGGGGTATTCACTTCGTTCATGAGCTCCACTTTGTTCCGGTTGACCCAAAAACGAAGCAACTTAGGCGAAGCCAATCTCATGAAGTTCTGAAAGAACGAGTAAAAAAGTCAAGGCTCCATTGAAAACCTCCTCCATCTCTTATCAAACCTAAGTTCGGCAGGGTGATCTTCAAACAAGTTTGAAGCTTCCCAGTCTCTCTAAGGCTTGATTGCGAGCTGAAGAAGGTTTTCAATGAGGCCGATCGGGCAATTTGTCCGTATTGATAATTGTGTTATTTTATTCATAAAATTAACTTGGGAAACATCAGTATCTTGATTGTGTTTGAGGAATAAAAGAACCAACAGAAATGGAGATGCTGAGTAGTAAATGTGCCAAAAAAGATATTTTTTTATTCGCCTTCTGCTTCATTAGGTGCTTTGCAGTTTCTGATTCTTTTGCTCCTCTCAGTCATGAGGCTCCACTTTGTTTTGATTTATTAAGGAAAAGAACAAAGAAAATATTCAGAGGAATGATTATGTTTTATGAAATAAGACACTCAAAGATTCTCCTTTCGTCGAATACTTTGAGGTCTTGTATATTATCTTAAAAAGATTTTTTTAAAGCTTAATTACCATTTCTTCGCCAACATAAACCACCTCTTTATCAGGTGTTTCGCAAATTTCAATGCCTGTTCCATGGTCTTTGCCAACTATCACTACTTTTATTGTTCGTTCTTTTAACATACCAGGGAATTCACCGTTGCGTTTTCCTATGGTCAGCTCTTTTTTGGCATCGTCCCATTTAAACTCAATGGTTGCATACATCCCTTTTTCGTAATTGTAGTTGTCGTTTTCATCTTCGTAAAGAACAAAACTACCGTTTGCTCCCGGATAAATACGCAATTCAATAGGATCTGCCGGTTTTTCGGTACTGTACTGAATAAATGGTCCCATTGGAATGATTGAGCCCGCTTTTATCATCAAAGGCATAATTTCAATAGGGGCAGCAGTGGAGATTGTTTTTCCACCTTCTAAAGTTTCGCCAGTCCAGAAATCAATCCATTGAGTACCTGCTGGCAAATAAACATCCCTTGTTTGTTTGCGGTCTTCAACTGTTTTTTCTTTTTCAAACATATCAGCAGTTTTCCAGAATAATTTCATCCTTGCTGCACCAGTTTGGTCGTTTTCATTTTCAAGTACAAAATCATATTCTTTTCCAGCTTCTAACTGCACCACTTCAGTGTACTGTTCAACACTGGTGTAAACAATTTTTAATTCTTTACCATTCAACTTAATTCGCTTAGGATCAAAGCTTAACATATGAAACTGATGGGGGCCAGTTTTTTCAGGAATCAACTTTCCTTCCCAACGGATAGAATACATCGAATCGGTTACAAAATCAGGTCTTCCTGTGTACCAGTCAATGTTTATGTTTTTTTCAATACCTTCTTTTGAAAGGTTTTTGTATTCTTTGTCTTTGTAATATTTTACATTAAGCCCTGGCTGTCCGTCATTAGTTTTGAAGTATTTCCCTTCAACTAAAACAGTTTTTTCTGGTGGACGATGATACATGTATTCTGTAACCGGGTTTACCATAATTGATGGCCCAAACATAAACTGATCGTCAATTGAGTACGTCTCTTTATCTTGGATAAAGTCCATTGGAAGCCCGCGCATGATGGTGTAATCTTCGCTGGTAACTTTCCATGCTAAAGAATAAATGTAAGGCAATAAACGGTATCGAAGGTTGTCGAACTTAATAAGTGGCTGCACAAATTCGCCCATTTCCCATATTTCACGAGGAGTTTCAGAACCGTGTGAACGGAAAATAGGAGTAAATACTCCTAGCTGAAACATACGGGCATACAGCTCCTGGTAAGCAGGGTCTTTTCCACCATTATAGAAGATTCCATCGTAAGCACCAATAACAAAAGCACCAATATCAAAAGTCCAGTAAGGAATTCCCGACATACTATGGTTAACACCTGCTGCAATCTGGTGTTTGTATACATCCCAGTTGGCACCAATATCACCTGACCAGGTGGTAGCTGCATTTCGTTGCTGACCGGCATAAGTTGAACGTGTTAGAATATACGCTCTTCTGTCGGAAGTTTCCTCTCTCCATTTTTTGTGCAATGCATCGGTCATTACTAATGAGAAGGGATTTAGGTACCTTGCGAATGAACCCAAATCATTACGTCCCATTTTTTTCAATTCATACTCTGTAGAACCTTTTGACAATGCATTTACCACATCCGGCTCTGTAGAATCAATCCACCAGCCATCAAGGCCCACTGAGTAAATACCTTTTTTTAAGTAATCCCAGTACATATCACTAGCGCCGGGCTTGTAGGCGTCGTAGTATTTAAAACCGGCCCATCCAATGGTTGGATATAAAAAGCCGTTCTTTTCCATATCGGCATAGATTTCGGTTTTTGGTCCAAGTGCCGGCCAAATTGAGATAATTGCATGATAATTCATTTCATGTAGGCGATCCATCATTCCTTTAGGATCAGGGAAAAGTGTTTTATCGAAAAACATTCCGCTCCAGTTTTCGGCACCGTTCCAATAATCCCAGTCCTGGATCATATTGTCAATCGGAATTTTCAGTTTTCGGTATTTTTCAGCCACAGCCATTAATTCAGCCTGGGTATCATAGTGTTCTTTACTTTGCCAGTAACCATATGCATATTTTCCATACATCGGAGCTTTTCCTGTTAAATCCCGGTATCCGGCAACCACTTTATCCAAATCTTCTCCATAAACAAAATAGTAATCAATATTATCTCCAACATCCGACCATAATGATGCATTTTCGGTTCCATCATCATTATAAACAGTTTTTGAGTAATTGTCCCAAAGAATACCGTATTTTTGGGTTGAAACAAGGAATGGGTTCACAGCATCGGTATTGGTTTGTACCAAAACAACTTGTTTACCACGATAATTCAGATAGCCATATTGGTGCTGACCTAAACCATAGATACCTTCATCTTTGGTCAGTTTAAAGTTTTGCTTAATGCTATAAGCAGAGTCGCCACTATATACAACGGGGGTAAACTCAGCTTGTTGTTCAGCTAAGATATTAGCTCCATCAATGGTTTTGTAAGATATTGAAGCGTCTGTTTTGTTGACTAGTACTTCAAGTTTGCTACTTTTAAAAGAAACAGATTCACTGTTTTCTGATTGCTCAACAGCAATTTCAGGAATTTCGTTTTTGATTACAGAAAGGCTTTTTTTATCTGCTTTTCCTCCAGGTAACCATTTGGTCACACGAACAATGTCTTCAGCATAAAATTGTACTTTTACATTAATTTTAGCAGTTGACAGCTCTGCTCCGTTTTTGATGGGTTTTATTTCTACTTCTGGTTCCGAACAGGAAAAGAACAAAAGAGAAATTAACAATACAGTTAAATAAGTAGTTTTGATTTTCATATTTGATAGTTTTTAGAACTGAGCAAAAATATTAATTCTCAGGAAATTATTTCATCGAGTTACTATTTTGACCATAAATTGTTTCGATTTTGACATAAAATTATTTCAAAAGTCAGGTATTGTCACCTGATATCTTTTCCTTAACATATTAATAGTTCCATCATGCAACATAGCCTAAGAAAGTTGTGGTACTGATTTTCCAATTGAACCATTTTCCGAAGGAGTCAGGCTGTAAACAAATTCAGGCTTCAGCCCTTCTTCTTCTCTATGTGAAACATAAATAATTGAGGTAGTGCCTTCTTTCGCCATTTTATTTATTAAGGCAATAAGCATTTTTGCGCTTGCATCATCCAACCCAGTTGAAGGTTCATCTAAAATGAGCAGTGGCGGGTGTTTTATCATAGCGCGGACTATCATTGTCATTCTTCTTTCAATTTGTGAAAGGTTGATAAATAATTCGTTACGTTTTTCAGAAATACCAATTAGTTTTAACCAGTCGTTGGCCAGTTCTGTTTGCACATAACCAGGTTTTTTATAAAGGCCAATGGAGTCGGTCAGTCCTGAAATAACCATTTGGAGGGCGGTATGTCGATGCTTGTAAAGTTCTGTCATTGAGGGTGTAAAGTATCCAATTCGTTTTTTTATTTCCCAAATAGATTCACCAGTCCCTTTTTGCTTGCCAAACAATTTTACATTTTGTTTGTAGGCTTTGGGATTATCGCCATTTATCATGCTTAAAATGGTGGTTTTACCAGAGCCATTTGGGCCAATTAGTTGCCAAAACTCTCCTGGTCTTACTGTCCAGTTAATGTTTTTCAGAATTGGTCTATCTTCATAGTTTACACAAACATCTTTAAAACTGATTAATTCATCATATTTATTTTCATTTTGCTGATAAGGAGGTGGGATGCTTCCTTGCAAGTAATAGCTGCTGCTATTTGCATATTCTTTTAAAAACTTAGTAATTGGTTCAATCAATAGGCTATTTTCATTTTCAATTTTAGCTGCATGAGTAATAAAAGGCAATACATCTATTTTTCGTTTAAATAATTGGATAACAGGTATTTGCCTTGATAAGTTACTCAGTTTTTTCTTTAACGATTCAACCGAAGCTTTGTCTAGGGCATCAAAAGGATTATCAAGTATTAAAAAGTCCGGGTTTTTATTGAGTAAATAGGAGAGGAGCGCCTTTTTTTGTTCGCCTGTTGAAAAACTTCTTATGCTTCTTTTCTTATCCTGACTAAGGGAAAAGTCGTCATGCAATGCTTCTTCATCAATAAATTTTCGAAGAGTAAAATTGGAAAATAGCTGTCCTTTTTTGCCTGCAAGTTCAGGTAGGATGTCTGCACAATCACCATTTAATATTCTTTTGATTAATGGTGATGACATTTTTATATGAGTGCCTTCTATGGCGATGTGATTCATTTGCTATATATAGTTTATATACCTTTCGGGTTTCAAAAAACGAAAGGTTTTTTCAGTTAGGTTATTTACTTTTTTCATTTAATTTTGCCCCCATTTTCTTATATAACTATCAGCCAGGTGAATATCTGCCCCGTTTGCAAGTAAACATTTAGCAATATCGAAATAGGGCAGTTGCAAAGAAAGGTGTAAAGCCGTAAATCCATCCTTATTTATCGCGTTAATATCCACTCCATTAGAAATCAGGTGGGTCAACTGTTCTAAATCATTGTTCTCAGCAGCAGTAAATATATCTTCTTTTGGTTTTGATTGGCTCTGCATTTGGATTTGTAACACTTAAATTGTCACTATAAAGATAGCTGATTTTTTTGAGGAAGGATGTTTTATAAAAGAAAACCTTTCGGGTTTTGAGAACCTGAAAGGTTTGGGAAAAGTCTTAAACAATTAATTTCCTAGCTTTTAGGAATAAATTACTGTCTGATTTACTTACTTATAAGTATTTTTTTTACAGTTGCTTCATCCGTTTTACTATCTCTTAGCTGAAGAAAATAAGAACCTTCTGATAATCCTGATACATCCAATCTGAAATAGCTTTTTCCAACTTCTATCTCGCTGCTTTTAATTATTACACCACGACTGTCAGAAATCTCAGCAATAATGTTATTTATTGCTATTTTTTCAAATTCAATTCGTATAAAATCCTTTGCAGGTATAGGATAAACAGATAGCTTATTACCTGCTAATTCTTCAATTGAATTTCCACCTTCAACAGTTATCACAAATAAGTCACTTGCATTCGCTCCGGCAACATCAGTCACTGTGGCTTTAATGATTAGGGAAGCCGATTCTGTTGGTACCCCACTAAAAGTTTTCATATCTGAATCAAAGTATAGCCATTCTGGCAGTGCTGAATTGTTATTCAATATTGCTGAATAAGTTAATACATCACCGGCATCAGGATCACTAAAAGTATTAACCGGAATTTTGAATTCAAATGCTTTTCCAACATAAGCTATTTGATCCTCTATGGGGTTGACCAAAACCGGAGGGTTATTGCCCTCCCTGGCAATGTACAATAGAAACTCATCTGATGCTGTGCCTCCCCGGCCATCATCTGCTGTTACAGTAATGGTTGAAGTAGCTGTTGCTACTTTTGACAGTTGAAGCGTAGTACCTGTTAAGGATGCTGTAACCACTGACTCATCAGCTGATGATACCGTATAGCTTAATTCATCTCCATCAGGATCTTCAAAGACAGCTGCAATGGAGAAACTGGTATCGACAAAACTCTCTGTTTTTGTAATATCCGCTAATGGATTTATTACAACAGGAGGATTGTTTGGAGGCAACTGTGTGACCTCAAAAGTAAAGGGGCTGTTTAATGCCTCTCCTCCATCAATGGTTATAATACCTTTGCGTTCGGCACCTGTATTTTCCAGGTAACTGAAAACAATTTCTCCATCATTAGTCCCTGAACTACCTTCTTCAATAGTAATCCATGTTTCTTCAGTAGAAGCAGACCAGTTTAAATCCTCGACACCCCCATTTGTTACCTGTATGGTATCCTGACCTGGTATAGCAAATACTACTTTACCAGCCGGGTTAACCAATAACTGGGGTTCTTGCGTAATTATACGATGGCTTATTCTTTCTCCTGTTTCATCATAGGTATAGATGATAGTTTGGGAGTAACTATATTTAGGACAGAAGATTGATATACAAACTGCTAATATTTTTAAAATTTTTTTCATTTAATTACAGTTTTAATAGTTAATCACTTGACATAATATCCATAATGATTCCAGAGCATGGATGCCCCAATTGTTGACCAACAAAACCACTATGAACAGAATTTGGTGTTGGATTTATTAAATTAGCACCGTAACCTGTGATTGTTGAAATTGTATTTAAGGTAGTTGATGTTGTCATTGCAGGGACTACAGCGGGCCAAGTAAGTGGTACTACTGCTGATACGGCAGCGGTAGCAGCTGCTCCACAACTTCCATAACCTGTATATTTAGAAATGGTCCTTAACCCATCACCTATCTGCTCACTTGAAGGAATATTATCTGATACAGCCTTCTTAGCTATATTATAACTAGATTTTGCTTCTCCCCATAAAAGGGATTCTAAATACCCTGCAGAAAAATTATATAGAGAGATCATTGCTCCACTCATCGCTCCATTACAGAACTTTCCACCTCCTACTTTTGAGACAGTTCCTCCAATAACAGTAGATTTAATAAATTCCATTCCATGATTATTAGTGTTTAATGAATTGATATGACTTACGGAAGTTACTGCACCACTTAAAAAGCCATGCTCAAATTTACCACCCTGCAATTCGGTAAACGTTCCCTGAATTATTCCGTGTGCCACAGATTTTTGTACTACATTACTGGCATTGGTAATATGTTTCTCATTTACAGCATAGGCTTCGCCAACTCCAAAAGTTAGTCCGGCTGAAATCCCTCCAATCAATGCTTGCTTGAGGCCTACCTTTAAAGCATCTCCTAAAGATGCACCCGATAATGCAGCAGAGCTAAATGACATTCCAAAGCCCATGCCTGCTCCTGAAACAATCGCATTTGTTAAAGTCCCGGATACTGTACCTGTAAGAGTAGTTGCTAAGCTTGCTGCAGCAAATCCAGAGGCAACAGTTACAGCAACAATAGCTATGGCCTTTTTATGCTTCCATGCCCATTTGCCAGCACTTTTTATACCACCGCCTATTTTCTTGAATGCTCCTTTAATTGACCAGTAACCACTTGGGTCGGTATATGAAAGCGGGTTGTTAAATACATAGGAATAGCGGTTTAAGCTTTGAATGTTGGTTGGTTCCTGAATAAATGGGTCGGCACTAGTAAAGCGGCCAATTACCGGGTCGTAAATGCGGCCATTCATGTTTATTAAGGCCACCAAATCCATGTGCTCGTGGCCGGTAAAACCACGGTCGAGAATTGCTGAAATGGTATTATCGGCTTCCCAGGTTTCGGCATTTCGTCTTCGTCCCCAGGCATCGTAACTAAGGGTTTGTACAACTGCACCGTTTTGATTGGTGATGGTTTGTACAGAACCAATATGATCGCGATGTAAATAATGGGTTCTTTCCTGACCAAAATTATTCTTTGAGTATACTGCAATTACCTGGCTGCCATTTTTTATATGACACTTTTGGGTAACAGTATCGCCCACTATTTCTTCTTCGTATAATGAACCTACGTATACTTTTGTTTTAACCAGGGTTTCATGATCGTAAATCTTCATTTGTTTACGGGCATGATTGTAATTGTAGGCAATTTCAACTTTAATTGCATCTGCCTTGATTTCTTTGGCCTTTCGAAACGATGTATATTGAATGTTTCCTGCAAGGCTGGTCATGAACCCCACATTTTCAATGCCTTCGCCATTTATTGCCGTTACAGCATGAGAACCAGCATTGCCTTCGCCATAGGTATAGGTTCCTACATCTGATTTGTAGGTAATGTTGCCTAACCTGTCGTATTCCATAACCAGGCTGGTACCATTTGTAATATCAGCATTGGTTAGCCTGTTTAAGTTGTCGTAGCCGAAAACTTCTTCTAATCCCCTAAATTCATCGCTTCTTCTTTTCAGGTTGCCAATGGCATCAAATTCAAAACTCAGGTTTTGGATGGTGGACGTTCTTGAGGACTGAATGCTTTCGATAAACCCTGTTTCGTTATTAAAAGCATAGCTCGAGTTTACTCCATTGCCCCAATGAGCAGCCTCAATCTGGCCCTTTGCATTGAGGGTTTGTGCCGTCCAATAAGTGAAATTATCAGATGCCCTTACTACACTCTCTAAATAACCTAAAGTATTGTACTGATAACCTACTTTAAATCCCGAAGGGTAGGTCATTTCGCTTAGGTTGCTAAAATCATCATAATCGTAGGCCTGGGCGTAGGTTTTACTGCCATGTAACTGAATCAGGCTGTCGATTCGTCCTAAGTTGTCGTATTTATAGTTTTCTTCAAATGAATTTGAGTTGACAATTTTTGCCAGTTTGCCAATACCTTTTTCTTCTGTATCGTAATACCATTCACTTTCGCCTTCCGGCTCAGTTTGCTTGGTAATTCTGCCTAATAAATCATATTCTGTTTCAATGGTATTGTTTCGGGCATCGGTGGTTGAAACCATTTGCCCAAAAGCATTGAAAACAAAGGTAGATACTTTTAAATCCGGATCGTCAATTTTTATTCTATTGCCAGCAATGTCGTATTCTAAACTAATGATGTTTCCAAGCGGGTCAATTACTTCAGTAAGGTTGCCTACGCTGTTATAGGTCATTGCCAGTGTATCGTTGTTGGCATTAATTGTTCGAATTAATTTACCAGTTACATCAACAATTTCAGCATTTTTTTGGCCAAGTTCGTTGGTGTAAGTCGTTTTTAAACCTTCGTAGGTGATGCTTGAAACCCTGTCTCCGGGCTTTGTAATTTGCGATAAGCGATTAAAATCATCGTAAACATATTGTGTCCAGTAAATGGTTCCGTTTTTGAAGTATGGATCTGATTCTGCAATTAAATCCCCAATATTGTTATATACCTTGTCCTGGTATATTCTGGTTCCATCAAAACCTTCAGTTTCCTTTCGTACTTCCCTTCCCAGGGTATCGTACCAGAGAATTTGCAGGGGTTTACCAGTCGATTGAATATGCGTAGCATATAAAGCATTTGGCGGAGGACTTTCATTGCTTAAATCTTTGCTCCATAAAAGCGAGATTACCGATTCGGTTCCATCCGGCCTGGTTACCCTTACATTTCTGCCAAAATTATCAAACTGGTAGTAGGTGTGCAGCTCGTTGGCATCTGATACGGAAATCACGTTTCCTAATAAAGGATCGTATTCTTTTACAACCGTATGCCCTAATGGATTAATTGTTTCTAAAACAAAGCGCCCATCGGTACTGTAGTTGGTGGTTGTTGTACGACTTTCGTCTTCGGTACCATTGTTGCCGGTAACAGTTGAGGATGCTATATTTCCAAAATCATCGTGAGTATAGGTTTTTGTAATACGTAAATCATCATTTCCGGGATGAATAACTTCCTTTACTAACATTCCTGAAGGGTTGTCGCCTTCCAGATCGTATTCAAATTCGCTTACACGGGTGATATTTTCCTGGTCGGGGGCAATGCGAGTTAAAGAGGTATGTGTCAACCTGCCCAAGTACCAGTTGTCTACATCGTTTATGTATGAATTGGTTACAATATCTGAAAAACCACCACCGTAATCTGTGATTATTTCAACCGGGTTGCCATAATCATCGTATTCCTGTTCTATAACAGTGGTCGATATTAAAGAACCATCTATCTCGAACTTTCGAGTTACCTGCTTTGGATAATACGAAAAGTAGGATGAATTATGCTCTTTGTAATCGTTTGTATATTCGGTTACAGAAACCGTATCGCCTGAAGCCAGTAACTGGTAGTTTTTCTTTAATTTATTACCCACAAACTTAAAGTCGCGCTCATAATGGCTGATGTTTTTTATACCAGTTTGCTCATCGGTAATAATGGTTTTTTGGAAACCACGAAATCCCCTGCCCTGGAGGTTTACTTTACCTCCTTCGTATAAGTAGGAGAAATTATTAACACCGCCTTTTCCGTTGCTGGTATTGTAGCTGCTTACCACCTGTAAAGGTGAAATAAAATCAACTTCGGGATAAACAGGGTTATGGTACTTTTTGTAAACTGTTGTGTCAACCAATGATTTATAGGAGATGTTTATTTCAGCACCATTTCCTTTTTGCACTTGTTGTATAAGGTTGGTGTTGCTAACCTCGTTAACGTACCAGTGGTTTTTACCGGTTTCTTTATTGTACCATAGTAACCCGGCATGACCAGTTCCTTTCCAGTCGCCAAAAGTAAAGCTGATTTTTGCTACTTTTTCGTTTACAAGGTTCTTGTAAAACGTATTATAGTTTTCTTTAATAAAGGCATCCTTTTCTTCCTGAGTGACAGTACCATAATTTTCAGTAATGTAATCGTCAATTTCATCAAGGACCTCTTGCTTTGTTGGATATACAATTGAATTGGGCTTGATGATATTGTCATTGCGGGTAAAATTAAAATCACCTTTATTAATAAAGTTCTTAGTTGCCCCTGTTTCCAGATTGTTCCACATTAAGTCGGTATAGCCATCTGCATTCCAGTCGTTTAAATAGACAACTGATTGCTGGTGCTTTAAAGTACTTTGCGGTATTGGATTTATTTCATAAGTCTCGAAAGTATAATCCCCTTTGTTCACATACCAATGATTTTTACCCGTTTCTGCATCGTACCACATTACATCGGTTATACCGTCGGCATTCCAATCGCCAAAATAAAGACTTGTTCCACCTTGTATTTCTGTTGTTCTAATTGGTGTTTCTTCACGTTTAAAACTAATCTTGTAATCGACCAAGCCTTCGTTTAAGAACCAATAATTGTCTCCATTGGTTTTGTCCCATGCCATTACATCTGCTAAGCCATCAGCATTCCAATCGCCGGTGTAAATAACAGATGTCCCTTCAATTTTATCCTGGTCAACTAAATTATTTGCCCGGTCTTTAAAACTTAAATTGCCGGTAATATAAGTTTCGTTTAGATACCAACTATTATTTCCATTTTCTGGTTCTAAATTATACCAAAAAAAATCTGTTAGTCCGTCTCCGTTGAAATCGCCAAAATCAAGGTTTGTTCCATTCTGAATTTCAATATTAGTGATTGTAAATGAGCTTTGCGAATAACTAAATTGACCGCCATCAGATACACTTGATAAAAACCACCTGTTATCACCAGTGCTTTTGTTCCACCACATAATGTCCTGGTAGCCGTTGCCATTGAAATCGCCAAAGTACAGGCCTTCGCCACCTGTAATACTCGCAGGTTGAATTTTATTCGTGTATTTGGTAAAAACCAATTTACCATCGTTAATAAACCAGTTATTGCTTCCGTTGGTCTTGTTATAGAGCAGAACATCTGAAAAACCATCTTTGTTCCAGTCGCCCGGTATTACCTGTATATCATTGTTAAATTCAGCTGCACTAATTTTATCCGAAACCTGCGAAAGGTTAAAATAAGTATTGGCCTGCCAAACGAATTTTGTAGGTTCAAATTTTTCGCCCTGGGCAACGCCGCCTTTTCCAAATTCCTGTATACTAATCAGTTTGGAGTAAATTCCTTCGGTGTATTCAAGACGGTATTCCCGGACAATAAGATCATCGTGTAATACTTTTACTGATTTTAGTCTTTTACTTTTCGTTACTTTTGAACCAGAGATGTATAATTTAGTCGAATCCTTACGATCTTCGTATTCAAATTTTATGGTATTATAAGGTTGCAATCCCTTATTTTCATTGCCTGTATAGTTTATTTCAGTTGGGTAATATTCGCCTGTTGTATATCCATTATTTGCATAAGTGAAAGTGATATAATTACCTTTGGTATCGGTTATTTTATTTAAGGCCCAAAACATTCGTGCTTGTCTTCCCTGAACATTTATACTCGAATTATCAGTGCCACCATATTCCTTAATTAAACCCGATTTTGTTTTCACTTCAAAGCTGGTCGTTACGCCCCCTTCGGCATTAGAAGTGATGTTGGCAAAAGTATTTTGTTCGGTGTAATACTGTGTGCCATTTACACCATATCCACCTCCATTTACTACAATTAACCGTTCTCCATCCAGAGAAAATTTATCACGTTGAGCTTCGGGTTCATTAAAACCTTCAAAATCGACAGGATCAATATACATATCCTGAGCATAGGTAGATGGGGATCTGCTGATAACTGAAAGCCCCCCTAATGTCCAGCCCGGACCCATAATGCCATTGTCGCCCTGGCTTGAGTAGGTGAAACATAAATCGGGCTGCATGCCTGCAGTACCGGGCGAAACTGTAATGGGGAAAAAATAAGCAGAACCACCATTTTCAGTTACACTAAATTCACCAGCCGAATAACCAAAAAACTCGCCAACTACAGGGGGGATAATAATTTCAGGTGTAAAGGTAACTGTTTGGGAAACTTCGTTTCCTTCGTAAAAAGCGGTGAAAGTAATTTCAAATGGTTGTGTATCTAAAATATTGTGCTGGTATTTGAAATAACCCGTAGAGCTTGAAAAATAGATTTCGCCAAAAGGCGGCTGATGTACCATCATGCTTAAAACTGCATTTGGCCCTAAATCTTTGCTTTCAATAAATAATTCAACTTCGTTGTTTTGCCCAACATTTTGTTCGGGTATTTCGCCAATGTTGAATTTTGTGGGTGCCACAATGTGTTGCTGATAACCGTGCGTAATCTGATAGCTGCCCGCCGTATCAGTAGCATAATTGCCCCTGAAAGGCTGACCAATGGTATAACTGATTCTATAGCTATTATCGGGTGTAGTTGCCTTGCCTCCCCCGTTATTGACCGAAACTGGCTGGTGGCTTTGGGCAACAACAAAAAAGCTTGATAAAAGCAATAGAAATAAGAATAGATATTTCTTCATTTTGCTTTTATTTTACTTTGATTATGTAATTTACATAGGCGTTTTTGGGGCGGGTTTCATCATCTCCTCCAGTAGTAACCTTATGAGTATGACTTCCACCTTCACCGGTAGCAACCGATTGATATGAAAAATTATCTTCCGTAATATGTCCACCACCCCATGAGTACCTGCTATACCATACATTCCCCTTAGGTATTCGTGTTTCCGAATGAGTGTGATTACCAGAGTTATCCGTTTCAAAATCTGTGTTTGGTAACTTAGTTGCATTATCTTGCAAACTACCAGCCAGATTACCAGTGTTTTGGCCTGATAATGTCATCGAGCTTGGATTTCTACTTGTTTTATTTGGGTCATTATTCGAAAGATGAGAAACCCCTCTTAAAAACAGGCCTCTTAAATCAGGGAGGTTAAAATTTCCAATTGTACCATCCGGAGAGGCAGTACCATCGCCCCAGGCCTGGCCTATTGCACTCCATAGTGCTGGGTATTCACTGCTATTTAAGGCAGTTCCATCACATAATTCCCAACCTTCAGGTATATTGTCTACAGGGCCGGCAAATGGTATAATTGAGCCAACAGGCACTGTGTTTTCCGCATAAGGGGAACTTAATAAGGCCTGGTTGGAAACTTCTACCCAGGTAGTATTTTCCATAATTTCTATTTTTAACCAGTAATGGATGTGGAAACTTACATCGGTAAATTCATCCAGGGCACATTCATCTTTTGTTCCGGTACCAATAATTACTGCAAAAGTTCCGTAAGCATCGGTGTTAACATTATGTCTTTCTGACCAGTACACTGTTCCAGTACTTGACTCTTTTAGTAAGCTAAAGCGTAGTTCGATATTTTCGCTTTTACGGATGTTGCCATTGGCATCTCGAGCTACGGCCTGGTAGCTTATTCCGCGCCCACTGTTTTGGGCCAGCATACTAATTGAAATAAAACAAAGAATGATTAGGGGGAGGATTTTTTTCATAAAACTAAGATTAAAGTTGTGTAATATTTATGATGATAATAGTTATTTATAGGGTAATTGGGGTCAAAAATAGGACATATAGCCAGTTTTACACCTATCCATTTGGGTAGGTTGGATAAATGAAAGGTTTTATTTGATGAGCTGTCAGGTTGTTTTGATAAAAGGAGTGTGTTTAATGTATTTGAGGTGGTCGTTTACCAAATCTTTTGGGTTTCGGAAACTCAATCGGTTTATTTTATCGGACAACGCTTTGTGGTGTTCATTTTTCAAACGCTAAAAGGTTGCTAAAATAATTCATGTTTCCAAGCCAGTGAAATCAAATTACTGATAGAACCAATATCATTTTTTGCTAACATATTTTTGCGGTGATAACGCACGGTATGTTCTGAAATACAAAGTTTATTTGCTATTTGTTTATTATCGAATCCTTCTGCAAGTAGGGCTAATACTTCGTATTCTCTTGACGAAATGTCAAGTGCATCGGATAAAGGAAAATATTCACTATCAATCACTTTGTAAGCTCCCGTGTTATCTAATTTTGCAATTTCTAATTGTAAAGTGGTGCTCCTTTTTAGCTTGGTAATGTCGTTTGATATACAAAGCGTTGATAATGGGTGCCCTAAATCGTCAAATTGCAAATAAATGGCATGATGGTTTATTCGGATATAATGTCCATCAGCATGCCGGATACGAAAATCATGTGTCAGGCGATAATCTTCCCTTTCCTCAATAGGCAATGAATAAGTATGATCAATTTTTCGTTGGTGTATTTGTCGTGCAGCTTGCTCATCATCGGGGTGGTATAAACTCATAGCAAACTCAACACCACCTTTTATCCACTTTCCTCTTTCATAACCTGTTACATGATAGATACTTTCACTAACAAAAAGGTATTCCATGGTGGTAAAATCAATAATAAAAGAAAAAGTGTTTTCAATGGTTTGGAACTTTTCAACAAAAGCTAACATGGCTTTTTGTTTGTCATCCAAGGTGGGAGATTCTGCGTTTTCTGGCAGGTTAAGAAACTCCCTTAATT
Source organism: Bacteroidales bacterium (assembly GCA_050291445.1). Taxonomy (GTDB): domain Bacteria; phylum Bacteroidota; class Bacteroidia; order Bacteroidales; family NBLH01; genus NBLH01. Next base: position 28,657 of record JBNKJW010000126.1, read on the forward strand.
CATTAGGGGTATAGGGTTTTACAGTGGTGTTTTTCATAAATATAAAGCGGAATTGGGTATGCAAAGTTCTAATATAGTGTTTATTTTGAAAACACCCCATTTTTTTGATAATAGGTGTGATAGTTTATGTGAACTTGTTGACCTAGGGGGGGGGAACTTGATGATGTTTGTCAAGCCTTTTGTTTTTTTTTAACCGAAAGGTTTAGAATTTCCAAATTTAGTCACAGTTTTTTGTTTCAAGTTATATTCACCCGTTAACTTTTATATTTGTGTATTTATATACCGGTATATTGGTTATTAATACAACTTATCAATACACCAATATACCAATTTCAAATACACCAGTTTACAAAATCAATACTGATGAAAAGCATCCGAAACAAACTCCAAGACAACCGGTAACGAAGCTCTCCAGTAGGTCCAGGTATGACCACCATTACGTACACGGTATTCATGCGGAATTTTGTTTTTTCTCATTGCAATGTGTACCAGGCTATTTCCTTCAAACAAAAAATCATCATCGCCACAATCAATAAACCAACGGACAGCTTTTTTATCTTCATCTTTAATATTGTTTACTAGCGAAATGGCATTGTGCTGATGAAAATAGTCTTCTATTTGTTTATCTGTATACTTTTCGCCTTCTTTTAAATGCCACCTTTTGGTGTCTTCTATAGTTAGTGGGCCAACGTATACGCTTAATGGACAGGCAGATGAGAATAGTTCAGGGTGATGGAGCGCATACATAAATGAACCTCCGCCTCCCATTGATAGGCCTGCTACAGCTCTAAACCGCTTTTCGCCTTTTATTCTGTACTTTTTTTCAACAAATGGCATCAGTTCTTCAAAAAAGAAGTCTTCGTAGCGCCAGTCGCCACCAATAGAGTTGAAATAGCCCCTTTGCCCCGTATTAGCATCTGGCATTACGATGATCATTGGAGTTGCTTTGCCTTCTTTTATGGCCTTATCTGCAATGTGTAATATTTCTCCAAATTGTACCCATCCGGTTTGGTCATCGCCAGCACCATGCAATAAGTACAGTACCGGGTAACTTCTTTCTGAAGTTTCATAATCCGGTGGCAGGTAAATGGCGTATTTTCTTTCCATTTTCAGGATTTTGCTTGTTACTACAAGGTTGTCATAAACCTTTCCGGTTTGCACCTGCGCTGAAATAATTAAAGAAGTCAGCAAGTTAAATGTAATAAATGCAGTTAGGATCTTTTTCATGTTTTTTGGATTTATTTTAGATGTTACTAATCATTTGTTTATAAATGTATTATCTATTACTTGTTAAACCTTTCAGGTTTCTAAAACCCGAAAGGTTTTTCTACCAAATTAGTTATTTAATGTTCAAATAATAAATACCTGATTTCGTTGTAACTGTATTCTTTTTTATGATACTCGATGAAATTACCCAGGCTATCAAAGCTGCCAATGATCTTCTCTCTTTGCAGCTTTGTTGGTTTCACTGAGATTACCGAACCGTAGGATGACCATGGATACTCCTGTAACTTTTTGCAAAAACCATGATGTACTGGGTTGTGATGGATATAATGAACCAGGTTTTTAAAATACATCATATTATCTACTTTTTTTCTATCGAAAGGTTTTTTTAATAAGGAACCTGTTCTTTTATATCTATTATTGAATGCTTTAACATAGGCATTGAAAAACTTTGAAAACTGGTTGGTAATAATGAAGTTTTTATTGTTTTTGTTTTTAAAACCTTTCGGGTCGGAAAGACCCGAAAGGTTGGAGATATCTTGGCTATCCCAATAGTTTTGTACTTCATCAAGGGTTTTTATCCTGACAAGTAAATGAAAGTGGTTACTAAGCAGGCACCAGGTATAGGTTTCTGTTACAGGTTCGAGGTATTTTTCGTACATTCTTAGAAAATGACGATAGTTATCATTTTCTCTGAAAACATTTTCTTTATTAATTCCCTGGTTAAAAATATGATAATAATTACCTTCTGCAATTGGTTCTATTTCCATTTTCTTCGAATTTTTGCCTTTTAAGTAGCCTGTCGGCTAAACCTTTAGGATTTTTAAAACCCGAAAGGTTCAATCAATATAAAGCACTTACTTCCCGAAATTGTTACTTTAACTTTCTCAACCTAATCCCATCCAACATAGCCATATTTACTTCACCATTCATATTTTCATTGTATTTCTCATAACTTAAAATTATGGTGTTAATGCCTTTTTTTAACTCTACATCCCAGCTATTAGAGTAAGCAAAATTTGACCATTCGTCTTTACCAATTTGAGGCATTACAATTGCTCCAATTGTTTGATTATTAATGCTTAATGTCCTGATTGCACATTTGTTATCAGTATTGTAAGGGCCACTGCCGTTTGAGTACCGGGCATCAATAATGTATTTTCCATCAGCCTCGGCATTGAAAGTCATCTCAACCTTAGCATTTTTTTCTTTTGTTAGTTCAATAAATCCATCGCCTGAAAAGCCCTGATAGGGAAGCTTTGAACGCAGCGCAAATTTGGCGGCATCGATAAATTCACCTTTTATTGAGTGAACAGGTTTGCTTAAAAAAGAGTTCCTTTCACTTGCAGCCGTAACCTGGTATTCGCCATAAAAAGGCTGGTATTCAATAGTATATAAAAACCTTGTTTTATTTTCTTCATTGGCCACTCTATCAATTTCCTGTCCATTTTCAAACAATATGTATTCATCAACATCCTCAATATTGTCCCAATTAAGTGCAATTTCATTATTAATAATTTCTTCTTTTACTATTGGTGTGGAGGTAGCAGACTTATTTTCAACCAAATTAAATACACCTTTGTTTTTAATTGATGAATTAAGTTCAATAACAATTGTGTGTTCTCCTTCTATATCTCCAGGTATAAATGCTTCCTTTTGTTTTTCACCGTTAATGGTAACTGATTTAATGGTATTTCCATATCCTTTTACTTCAAAATTAAGCAGTGCTTTTCGATATTTGAAGTTTGTTAATTCCAAGTTTTTACCATAAGCTTCCGGCACAACAGGTTGAAGATGAATTCCACCCTTCTCAAAGTTCATTCCTAATAGCACTCGGTATATCATGGCCATGTTTCCTGCTACCGACCAGAGTTGGCGGTCTGAGTTGATTTCAGTGCCTTGAAAGTCTCCATTATCGGCAACAAAGTTTTCTTTATTGGTTAAAAACAAACCGGCAGCGCGATAGAATGAAGCCAGACCATGTTCCAATGCGTTGTAATTTAGTTGTTTAGCTGCTGCAATGTTCCAAAAGGCTTGTACAAAAGGCCAAATTCCATTGTTATGGTAAGGCGGAATATCTGGAATTTGTGGATATACACATGCTGCACCAAAAGGAACCATAGGGGTGTTTTCAATTATTTTCTGACTCCTTTTTTCATCAGCAATGTTAAATATAACGCTAAGTGCCTCACCTAAAGTTTCAGATTTTGGTGATAATGACTTATAAGTTCTTCCATAAATAAATTGGCCATAATAACCTTTATCTTCTACCCACATTTCTTTGTTAATGGCAGTTTTTATTTTTTTTGCAACCTTTTCATAATCAGATGGATCCTTGCCTTTTGTTTTGGCCATTTCAGCCATAATTTCCCAAGCTTTGTAGTGTACGGCATTAGTTCCTAAGCTGAGTGATTCAAAAATATCCACACTGTTCATCCATTTAGGATAGGTTTGTTTGCGCCAGTCGAGGAAAGAGGATTCGCCACGCATCAAACCCGTTTTGGGATCAACAATGGTTTTTAAATCGGTTTGTAACGATTTTTCAATAATAGGATAAATGGTGTTTAGCCATTCTTCATCACCAGTTATTTTATAAATTTCGTAAGCGGCTATTATCCAGGTTGTTCTGTCAGTAGAAACCGGCCATGCACCACCCGTTCCGGTATCCTGAATAATGCGTCCATTGCTGACTTTTCGCATCAGGCTGGTTTTGCAAATTTCGGGTTCAATAATTCCCAGGCTTAAAAATACACTGTAGCTGATGTCTCTAGTCCATACGCCCGGCCATTCCTTTCCTGTTCTAAAAGTTCCGTCATCTTCAATGTTCATTACAGTTTCATCCAAACCTAAATTATACAAGGCATCAATTATAACTTTGCCTGAATTTAACTGAGGGTATTTGCTAATATCATTTGCCAGTTTCCAATGCGAAGCTGTGAAATTATCAGGATTGTATGGATTCATAGTTAATTCTATTTCATAAATCCCATCGTCATCATCATCTTTTAACTCCAGGCTTTTATTGTGAAGGTTTTCAAAATCCCAGCTTAAAGGCGCTGTATTACCTGCAATGAATAGTCCTTTAAAATCATTTTTATAAATTTTTTCTCCATTAATGGCCTCGTAATACCCTTTTTCTTCAAAAGCTTTTAAAACATTGTTAAAATCGAGGTTGATTTTTATTTTGGAATTTGGAGCCATTGTTTGTCCCTCAGCATCAATGTCTTGCATGTAGTCATTGCTGCCAAAAGCAAGGGCAATTTCATTTTTTGCATCTTCAGCAGTGTTAAAAAGGTACTTGTGGTTCATGGCAAAAGGCTTTTCGTTGTCTTTACCATTAATGCTAAATTTAAACTCAATTAAAGCTGAAGTTTTATCACTTGCAGGGCTTTGATAATTGGATGTAATTTCGGTAGTTGATATTGCTTTGGCAATATATTCGCCTTGAATAACAGCACTATCAGTAATGCTAAAATGTTCTGATTGATACATTGTTTGTTCTTTTTGGCTGCAACCAATTAGAAAGATTACTATCAAAAAAGAGAGGAATTTATCAGATTTCATACTTTTAGTTTATGTTTAAATATCTGAAAATCGAATGTTTGTTTACTGCAATAGCGTAAAAAATTTGAGTGGAGTATCAGTTTTGTTTCAAAAATAGAGAATTGTCTGACAAGCACAAAATGTTTTTTAATTGACGCCTTTATTATGGAATTACATTTTTTTTGTATCTTCAATAGGTAAGAAGTTACACTTTAAAGAATTAATCGTTAACTTTTCTTTCAAATATTATAATATTCCGACATTTAATCATTTACATATGAAAGCGAAAATTGTATTATTAGTAGCACTGTTTTTTTTATTGATCACTAACCTAAATGCCCAAAACATGAATTTTTATCAATCGAAATGGACAAAAGTGGATAGCCTTGAACAAAAGGGCCTTCCTAAATCTGCCCTGAAGGTAGTTAATGAGATTTTGGCAAAAGCAAAATCAGATAAAAACTCTGAACAGGTTATAAAATCGTTCATTTTTCAATTAAAATACAAAAATTCCAACGAAGAAAATGCATTTGAAGCTCTTTGTTACGAGTTAGATTCTGCTGCAAAACAAGCCACTTTTCCTGATAATGCAATAATGCATTCAATGCTAGCAGATATGTATTGGTGGTATTATCAAAACAACCGGTATAAATTTCAAAACAGGAGCAATACTGTAAATTTTGATAATGCCGATATGCAAACCTGGACATTGGATGATCTTGTAAATGAGATCATTATTAATTATAACGAGTCTTTGGTGAAAAAAGAAGAACTTCAAAAAATAGCTGCCAAAGAATACAAAGAACTAATTTATTCAGGTACTAAACCGAGAACCCTAAGACCCACCTTGTATGATTTTTTAGCACATAAGGCAATTGATTTCTTTTCTAATACAGAAATTGCGCTTAGTAAACCAGCAGATAATTATGAGCTAAGAGAAGATTTCTATTTTGCTGATGCAAATACCTTCATTGGTAAAGATATTTCAACATCTGATACCTTGTCATTGCATTTTCATGCACAGCTAATTTTGCAGGATTTATTAAAATTCAGGCTTAAAAATAACAAAGAACAAGATGCTTTAATTGATGTGGACTTAAAGAGGTTAAAATTTGCTTATGCTCACTCGGTTAATAATAATAAAGATGGATTGTACCTGAAGGCATTGCAAAACCTTGAAAAAGAATATAATACAAATTCCTTTTCTGCTGAAGTTTCATTGGCAATTGCGCACTATTATTATAATTTATCGGGCAAATATGATCCACTGGTGAAGGAGACTGATAACTATAAGAATTACAAAGTCAAAGCACACGAAATATGCAAGAATATTATTGAAAAGTTTCCAAAAACAAATGCTGCTGAACATTGTAAGCAATTAATAATTACCATTGAAACTCATAATTTGAGTTTTAATATTGAGAGTATTTTAATGCCTGATTCAAAGTTTTCTGCAAAAATAAATTATCGAAACATCAATAAAGTATTTCTTAGGGCAGCTAAGATAAGTCGTTCAAAATACGAAAAACTACAAAGCAAATATAGTTCTGAGAAATTTTACGATAAAGTAAAGAACTCTGCCGATAAAATTTATGAGTTAAGCTATGATTTACCTGTTGATAAAGACTTTAATGAACATTCTGTTGAAGTGTTACTAAATGAGCTCCCTGTCGGATTTTATGTGTTGCTAGCTTCTGATAATGAGCAATTTAATTATGAAAAAGCATTGTCTTCTTACCAGGCTTTCACAGTTTCGAATATCAGCTATATTAAGCAGCAGCAGTATGATGGTTCCTATCGTTTTGTAGTGCTAAACAGGACAACAGGTATGCCAATGCAGGGTGTTTCCTGCCAGTCCTGGTACTCAAAATATAGCTATTCTAAGCGCAGATATGTAACTAAAATGGGATTGGCTTATACTACTGATAAAGATGGGAGTTTTGTAATTAGGGCAAAAAAAGGAAAAGATTCTGAAAACTGGGGAGTGAATTTTAAATTAGCGAATGATTTTTTAACCACAGCACGCAATTCTTACATTTATTACCGGGGGCATGAAAAATATTCTACGGTTAATACGATATTTTTTACTGATAGAGCAATTTATCGGCCCGGGCAAACCATCTATTTTAAAGGAATTAGTATTAGAACAGATGGTGAAACTAATAAAATAGAAACAGGATATGAGGTAACTGTTCTATTGAAAGATGTTAATTCTCAGAAGGTTGCTGAGTTAAAATTAAAAACGAATGAATATGGAACTTTCAGTGGAACTTTTGATATTCCTACAGGCCTATTAAATGGTAATTTCCGGTTAGAGTGTTATCAGGGGTTAAAATATATTTCGGTTGAAGAATATAAAAGGCCAAAATTTGAAGTGGAGATGCTTCCCTTTAAAGGAAATTATTTGTTAAACGATGAAGTAGAAGTTGAAGGTAAAGCTATTAGTTATTCGGGAGCTGCAATTAGTGATGCCAATGTAAAATATAGAATAGTTAGAACACCACAATGGCGTGGATGGTGGTATTGGGTCTTTAGCAGTGTGCCAGTTGAAATTAAAAATGGTGAGATTCATACAGATGATAACGGGCATTTTAAAGTAAAATTTAAAGCTTTACCAGATTTGTCCTATCCTGAAAGTGAGTTTTTGTCTTTTAATTATCAGGTTAAAATTGATGTAACGGATATCAACGGTGAAACACAGAGTACTTCAAAAAACCTGAATGTCGGTTACAGAGCTTTGCAGGTGAGTTTGCCATTATCCGGTTTAATCAATAAAAATGATAAAAAGTATGATGACGAAAATTATAAACTAATTGAAATTGGTACTTACAATTTAAACCAGGAATACATTCCTGCCAGCGGCGAAATTAAGATTTACAAATTAAAAGATTTGCCAAAAGCTATTCGTGCAAGGCATTGGAGCAGACCTGATAAGCATGTTTATTCAAAAGAAGAGTGGAATAAAGAGTTTCCAGGTAATATCTATGATAATGAATCAGAAAACCTTCAATTGGAAAAAGAAAAACAGGTTTTCATGACTGTTTTTAACACAAAAGAGCAAAAAAAGCTTGATTTTTCAGTGGTAAAGGGCTTTGAGACAGGTAGATATGTAGCTGAGATTAATTCAACGGATGCTTTTGGAAACGAAGTAAGTAATAAACATTTTTTCAATGTTTTTACTGATGAAGGAACTGAAGTGCCATATAACATAATCGATTTATTTTCAGCAGTTAACACTTACTGTGAACCTGGAGAAGAAGCAGAATTTTTAATTGGTTCAAGTAATAAAAATGTTACCATTTTATACCAGGTAGAGCATAAAAACCAGATAATATCATCAGAATATTTAACAATAAACAATGAACAAAAACTTATTAAAATACCGGTTGAGGAAAAGCACCGCGGTAATTTCTCTGTTCACTTTGTTTTTGTTAAAAACAATAGATATTACAATCACAGCGCTGTGGTTTATGTACCTTATACAAATAAGCATCTTGATATTGAATTTGAAACATTTAGAGATAAACTTTACCCGGGAGAGAAAGAGCAATGGCGTTTAAAAATTAAAGGTGATAAAGGTGATAAAGTAGCTGCTGAAATGTTGGCTACTTTGTACGATGCTTCTCTTGATCAGTTTAAGAAAAACTATTGGGATTTCAATATTTATAACTCTTATTATACTATGCTAACATGGAATACAGGAACATTTAACTACCTAAGTTCTACACTAATAAAGAAAAACCTGGATGTTTCGCACTATGTACCTAGTCTAACTTATGATTATTTTAACTGGTTTGGTTTTAATTATTATCCAGGTTTTTATGGTGGTCTTGATGAAGTTGTAGTTACTGGATTTGGGGTTTCACGAGGCAAGCAAAGATTGTCTTTTAAAAGTAAATCATATAAAAAAGAGAGTAAAGCAATACCTGCACCAATGATGGAAGTTGCAGATGCCGAAAAATTTGATGATGGAGTTTTGGCAGATGGTCTGCTATCAAGTATTATTACTGAGCAAAAAGGAGGCTATTTACATGGAGGTAAAGTTAGAGAAGAAGATTTTTCAGAGGTAAAAGTCCGCACCAATTTTAACGAAACAGCATTTTTCTACCCTCATTTAAAAACAAATAAGGAAGGTGAGATAATTGTTGAATTTACGGTGCCTGAATCGTTAACCAAATGGAAAATGATGGGCTTTGCAACTACCAAAGATTTAAAGTATGGCTCAATTACCAATGAACTGGTTACACAAAAGGATTTGATGTTGTTGCCTAACGAACCTCGCTTTTTCCGCGAGAATGATAAGATTACCTTTCCTGTGAAAATAAGCAATATTTCGGAAAATGATTTATCGGGGAAAGTAAAACTGGAGTTATTTGATGCAATAACAATGGAACCAGTCACCAATATTTTTGCAAAAGGGGAGTCTGAAACCAAAGATTTTGAAGTAAAAGCAGGAAAAAATAGTCTTGCAGCCTGGAAGTTGGAAATTCCAGAAGGAATTGGAGCAATAATGTATAAAGTAGTTGCTAAAGCTGGTGATTTTTCGGATGGTGAACAAAAGCCCCTACCTGTTTTAACAAATCGTATGTTGGTAACAGAATCAATGCCATTACCTGTTAGAGGAAATGAAACAAAGATCTTTAAATTTGAAAAATTGGTTAATTCAGGTAAATCTACAACTTTAAGAAATCATAAATTAACTCTTGAGTTTACTTCAAACCCTGCATGGTATGCTATTCAGGCCTTACCTTATTTGATGGAATATCCCTACGAATGTACAGAGCAAACTTTTAGTCGATTTTATGCTAACAGCATTGCTTCGCATATTGCCAACTCAAGCCCTAAAATCAAGCGTGTTTTTGATTCATGGAAAAATACTGAAGGCTCAAAAGCACTGCTTTCTAATTTAGAGAAAAATCAGGAACTTAAGTCCGTATTACTTGAAGAGACTCCTTGGGTGTTAGATGGTAAGAACGAAACTGAACGAAAAAACCGAGTGGGACTTTTGTTTGACTTAAACAGAATGGGGAACGAGTTGGGCAGAGCTTTGAAGAAAGTACAAAAAGCGCAAAAGTCAAACGGCGGATGGCCCTGGTTTAAAGGAATGCCTGAAAGCAGGTACATCACACATCACATAGTTACAGGTTTGGGACATTTAGATAAATTAGGAGTTAAAACAGTTCGTACTGATGATAAAACCTGGAACATGTTAAAAAAAGCTATTGCTTATTTAGATATTCGAATAAAGGAGGATTATAATTGGTTAAAAAGGAATTACACCAAAGAAGAACTGAAGGAAAATCACTTAAGTAGTACAGCTATTCAATACCTTTATGGGAGAAGTTATTTTGCTGATATTGAGATACCTGCAAAAAGTAAGGAAGCTTTTGACTATTACAAAGGGCAGGCTGAAACCTACTGGTTATCGCAAAGCAAGTACATGCAGGGAATGATTGCACTTTGCTTACATCGATATGAGAACAAAACTGTTCCAGCTGACATTGTAAAATCATTGAAAGAGAATTCAACCAGTAATGACGAAATGGGAATGTACTGGAAGGATAATGTGGGCGGATGGTACTGGTATCAGGCACCTATCGAAACCCATGCACTTATGATTGAAGTATTTGATGAAGTGGCGAATGATCAGGCTGCTGTCAATGATTTAAAAATCTGGTTATTAAAGCAAAAACAAACCCAGGATTGGAAAACCACAAAGGCGACTACAGAAGCCGTTTATTCATTGCTGTTGAGAGGAAGTGACTGGCTGGCAAGTGATAAACTAGTGGAAATAAAAATGGGTGAAAAGATAATTGATCCTAAAAAAATGGATGATGTAAAAGTCGAAGCTGGAACAGGTTATTTTAAAACTTCGTGGAGTGGGGGAGACATCAAACCTGAAATGGGGAATGTAACTGTTTCAAAATCAGACGAAGGAGTTTCCTGGGGAGCAGTTTATTGGCAATACTTTGAACAACTGGATAAAATTACCCCTCATGAAACGCCATTGAAGCTCAAAAAGCAATTATTTATTGAAAAACTGACTGAAAGAGGCAAAATTATCGAACCAATTTCAGACAATAATGAGTTAAAAATTGGTGATAAAGTAATTGTACGAATTGAGCTAAGGGTGGATCGCAGAATGGAATACATCCATATGAAGGATATGCGTGCATCAGGTTTTGAGCCCATTAATGTAATTTCTACCTATAAATGGCAGGACAACCTGGGATATTACGAAAGTACAAAAGATGCAGCCACAAACTTTTTTATGGAAGCCTTGCCAAAAGGAACCTATGTATTTGAATATCCATTACGGGTAACTCATAAAGGTGATTTCTCTAATGGAGTAACTACCATTCAATGTATGTACGCTCCTGAATTTACTGCTCATTCTGAGGGGATTAGGGTGAAAGTGGAGAAGTAGGGATTTCGACTTACTAAAGTTTAAATCAGCCAGCACTATCTTACTGCTGGCTGATTTAGTCTTATTTTCTAAATGAAATTAATTTTTTTACAGGCATTTCTATATCATTTATTTTTGCTGAAAAATACAAAGTATATGTTCCTGCCTCATCTGTATCTAGGGTATCAATATACTTGCAGTATGATGCCTTTTTTGTAGGAACCACCCGATTGCAATCCTGAACTTTTTCTCCATTTAATGTTAAAAATGGTGAATGTGGGTATTTTTTTCCATTTATTTCAAAATAGGAATGTAGATCAAAATATGCTTTGTTATGAAAATATTTTGCCGGGAAGTGAACTTTAATTTGAAAAGGAAGGACTCCATTTTTCTGATGATATTTTTTATCAACACTAACAGTAAAATCTAAATCTGAATAGTTTTTTATCATGCTTTTTTCTGTAACACAGGAAGTTAAGAGACATGTGGTTAAAACAATTAGTGTTTTTTTCATTTTTGGATATTTATTTTTAACTTTCTTTTCTGTTTTGGCTCATGAAGTTCTTTGATCGTAATTCTGACCAAGATACTAATTTATTCCTGGTCTTCTAATTTGTCTTCAATCAAAAGTTTGATTTTGTGAATAATTGCTCTACTAACTTCAGTAGGCTTAAAAACAAATCAAATCAATTCTTACAAACTAAACCAATAATTAAACTTAATCAAAAATACATTTTCTGGATGAATTCCTGTTAACTCATTTATATTATAATGATGTATTTGTTATTTCCTGGTATTGATAGCGATTATGTGTCCATACAAAATACAAAGTCGAGCCAGCTTTATATTCCCATCTTACCACAAAATTTGAACGTAATTGTTGAAATTTGAAGTCTGGATTTTTTATTGAATAGCTGTTTCCACTATATGTTAAGTTGGGCATAATGAAAATACATGCTAAAAAAATGCAGTATTAAGACTAAGCCAGCTCTAGTTGAAGCTTTTGTTGTTGTTTTACGAAGAATGGCCTTGAAAGATAATAAATGCCAAAACCGCCAGGAATTGCAATAATTGCCCACATAGCTACACCTAATAAATTGATTTCCCAAATAGCTTCTAAAGTTTCCCAAAAATGAGCCTGCAACATGCTTAGTACATTGCTTAATTCAAATGGAAGCTCCGGGCCATTAAAAACGAATTGTCCGGATTTTAAAAAAGGAACAAATAAAGTAATTTGTATAATGTAAGCACCATAGTTTACTAATTGAATGGCTGGTATATTTAAACGAAATATAATGGCGATAACAATTAAAAGATAAGTGCTGATTCCCATAAATGGAATAATTCCAAAAATAAAACCAATTGCTAAAGTAAGTGCTAATTTATGTGGCGACATTCCCTGGCTTAAAAGGCCAAGCAATGGGTTAAGGATTTTATTTTTAAAGTAAGTTTTCAGCGTTTTTAAATTTTGCGTAAATATAGAAGAATCTGCCATTAATTTTCAATATTAATTTTGATACATATGTGTTTTAAAATTGATTTAATAGTTAGTACCTATTGCTTTAGCATTATACGGTATTTAGCATCAACTTATTTTGTTTTCTTGCGAAAAATAAAACCGATAGCTTGTAAATTATATAACTGGCTGGTAATGAGAAAACAAGCCAGGCAATTATTCCTGATAAACTGGTTTGCCAAACAATAGAGAAGGTTTCCCAAAATTCTGTTCTTAAATGACTTGTAATTTCATTTAGTTCGTATGGAATTTGAGGTACCTCAAAAATTGATTTTCCAATTTTTAAAAAAGGAACAAACAGAGCTATTTTTACAACTATTACTGCGTGATTAACCAATTGAATAACTGGGATGTTTAGCCTTAATATAATAGCTAGCAAAAGCAACAAATAAGATCCAACAACCAAAAATGGCATAATGCCTATTATAATTCCAAGCGTTACTGTTAATGAAAGTTTTTGTGGGGACATCCCTTTTTTTAGAATGTCGAGTAGTGGATTGATTAGTTTATTTTTAAGGAATTTATTCAATTTCAGATTTGTTTGCGCAAATGTATAAGATAAATTGAAACTTTACTATTGGTTTATATTTTTTTAACGGTGTTTTAAGAATTGTTAACTTTGGAAATTAAAAATTAGTTTAGTGTTTATCAGGTTATTTACACCAAAAAAGATTAGCTACGTTAAGTCCTTTGGAATTCCTTCGTCATACCTCCTCCTCAGAACTTCTCTCATCGCCTGCCCCGAGCATTGGGGAGCGAAGCGAAGTAATGACGTCATTGCGAAGACGAGGTACGAGGTTGAAGCAATCTGTTATATTGAGAAAATAATCAAAGGTGTAAACTACCACATAATCGTATTAGTTTTATGTAATTTGTTGACAGGTTGTATTTTATAAGATTTTTTTTTGTAATATGGATTTTGTAATCTAAAAAGGTTAGTATTCTAATGCTTAAAAAACTAAAAAATATTATCAATTTCATTAGTACGGCTAATAAAGAAAAAGCCATTGAAGCCTTCAAGTGGGACGAAGAGGAATTAAGAAATACATTTGCTTTATTGGTTTGTGGCTCTTTTTTGGGGCATCCTTCGCCATCATTGCATATAACAGCTGAGTTGATGCCCGAAATGGAAGAAGATTTAAGAATAATGTTTGAACGAATGGATTTATCAAGAAATCCGTTAAGTGAACTATTTTCGGAGTTTGATATTGGGTGAAGTATACGATGACAAAATAACAAAGATAAATGATTAAGTTTGAGAGAACAAGTGTATTAGCCAGGTGTTATCACCTGACTGGTGCACTTGTCAGGTGTTGTCACCTGACAAATTAGCTTTGACATGACACTAGTCGAAAAAAGGAAGTTAAATAAAAAGATCTGTTGAAATCTGTTTAATCTGTTTCATCTGTGTTCTATTAAATCATAATAATCAGTGTACCAAAACATACAATTTTACATAGGCAAAGGTGGGGTAGGGAAGTCTACAGTCTCTGCATTGGAGGCATTGCGGGCTGCAAAGTCAGGTATTTCCGCCTTACTTGTTTCTTTAGATCCTGCTCATAACCAACAAGATATATTTGAATGTGAGTTGGGTGACAAACCAGTTAAAGTAACCGATAACCTGTTGGTTGCTGAACCAAATATTGATAACTGGATAAAAAAATACCTGAAAGAAGCGGAGGAGAAACTACATGCAAATTACAGTTATCAACAGGCTTTTGGAAACAAGAATTATTTTAAGCTATTCAGGTATTCACCATCTGTTGAAGAATATGCTATGCTAATGGCCCTGGAGCATTATTTAACAACCTATACCGAAAATTTATTAATTGTTGACATGCCTCCAACTGCTTTGAGCTTGCGCTTTTTTGCCTTGCCCGGAATTAGTTTAAAATGGCTGGAGCAATTGCTGGAGTTGAGGAGAGCCATTAATAAGAAAAAGGAAATAATATCTCAATTAAAATTTGGAAAAAAGGAACTTGAAACTGATAAAGTGCTCACTCAATTAGCTAAGTTGATGGATACTTATCATGGATTTCAAACCATATTTTCATCAAAAACAACAGAAATTAACCTGGTTACAAATCCTGAAAAATTATCGTTAAACGAAGCTGAAAGAACTATAAAAAAAATAACTGATATTGGATTGAATATCAGTTATTTAGTTTTGAACAAACTGGAGGTTTATAAAGAATTTTCATTTGAGAACAAACTGTTGATACAGAAAAAGTTAAAGACTTTTTATTATTCCAATTCTCCTCTTTTGGGATTAGGAAAATTAAATGAATATTTGGCAAAAATAGATGTTTAAAACAGGGCAGTCGGGTTTAGATAATAATCAGTTAAACCCGATTGCCCTGATCATTAAAACCAAACTATTTCCCATAAACATTATACATCCTTAATTCTTTTCTTCTGCTTCTTTTTTCTTTACTTCTTTTTTGTCTTTTACGAGTATTCCTCCTAAAAAACCAAAAAGTAAAACCGATTGGTAAGGATTGGATGTAAGCGGGCAACTACCTGTACTGCAACCGATATATCTCCAGTAAAAAAAGCCCAAAATTCCGCCCGCAATAGCACCAAATGATGTCCGATAGACTTTATTATTCCATAATTTTTTTACTATTGGCTCATCAGAGTTGTCAAGCGCAAGTTGTTTTTTTAGTTTCTCAAGCATTCAGGTCTTATTTTTTAAGTAATATGTCGTTAATCGCTTCCTTAAAACTTTCTTTTGGTAAAGCGCCTTGTGCCATTTGTGGCTGACCATTAACCGGTACAAACAAAATACTTGGAATACTGCGGATACCAAACGCAGCTGCCAATTCCTGCTCAGCTTCAGTATCTACTTTGTAAATAACAATATCATCAGCATATTCTTTTGCCAGGTCTTCAAGAATTGGGGCAACCATTTTACATGGTCGGCACCAGTCTGCATAAAAATCAATAATTGCAGGTTTATCACCGTTGTATTTCCATTCTTTGTTTACTTCGTAGTTAAATACTTTGTCTTTAAACTCTTGTGTAGTTAAATGTACTACTTTACCTGTTGTTTTTTCAATTGTTTTTGTTTCTTCCATAATTGTATTTTCTGTTGTTGCAAGTATTGCTGCATTGTTAATGTCTGTGTTATTTTCTTTCTGGCTATTTGTACTACAACTGTAGTTAAAAGATACAATTATAGCCAGCACACTTATAAATCCTAATTTTTTCATTTTTTTCTTTTATTATTTGCTATTATCTTATTGATTATTAGTTAGTTTAGTAGTAATTCTACTTCTTTCATTAAAAATTTCTTCGATTTTACTCCAACAAAGCGTTTTATTTCTTTTCCATTCTTAAACATCACTAAAGTGGGAATACTCCTTACTTTAAACTTTTGTGCAATTTGCTGCTCTTTGTCAACATTCACTTTTGCTACCTTTACTTTTTCCGATTCTGTTTCGGCAATACTATTTAATGTTGGTGCCACCATTTTGCAAGGTCCACACCAGGGTGCCCAAAAATCTACCATTACAATTCCTGATTTTACATGGTTTTTAAAGTTTTTATTGTTCAGGATTTTTATTTTTTCATGATCGGGTGTAACAGGCATGTTGTTGATTTTCTTATAATTGTAAATAATTAAAACTATAAATGCTATTACTACTCCACCTATGATATAAAGTGCTGTTCCCATTATAATATTCTGTTAGTTACTGTTTCTTTTTTAACTACTAATTTTGTGTTTGATTTTAAATTTCCATTCAAGTAATTTTCAATTAGTTTTTCAGGTTTTTCAATTTCTATCCCCACAAAAAGACTAATTTTTGTATTTGCTAATGAACTGGTTAGCTCATAATCTATTTTATTGGCAATAACATCACTTATTTCATGCTGGATAAGCCAATTCAATACATCGTTTTTGTACAAAACATCAGATGGTTGATATTTTTTTTCAGAAATATGATTTTTATAGATTTCAAATACCAAATAATGTGAACACTGATTAAAATCTTCACTTAACTTATTATTATTTAATGGAATTAAAATTCGTTTCATTTTTTAGTAAATTCTTAGTGCAAAATTACATTTCAATGTGCTATTGCGCAATAAATCAGGGCAGTATGCTAACCTGTTTTTAATTGAACTATGGCAGTTTTATTCCTGACAAATGGTAGTTTGATGGTGGGTTTGAAGTGGCTGTAGCAAAACTACAAGTTGGACGCTGTACTTCGGCAGGCTCAGCAACCAAGCTTGTCAAAGCGTGTTTTGACTATCAGGATGTCACACATTTCGACAGGTGATATGTTGAGCTTACCGAAGTGCTCAATGTCCAACAAATTAACAACTTTTGATACAGCCTCAGATAAAAAAGAGCGTTTTACTGGGAAAAACCTGCTCAATTGATATTTTTGTAATTAGAAAATTTGATTTTATTATTAGGCGCTTTTTTACCAGTTGTATGGGCAAGCATCAGAAAATCAATTTGTTTACCCCGCCCCAATTGGGCGCAAATTGATTTTCTTCACGCCCTTTAGGGACTGGGTAAATGAAGAAAATAATTTGCATTTCGTGGCAAATAAGCGCACATTCATAATTTGATTTAAACAATATGGAAGAAGGTTCTTGTTTTAAAGATTTATTGGTTGATGAGCAAGAGTTTTTACAGCATCGTAAAAAGCAAATAAGTTATTTCAGTGGGGAGAATATCTTTAAACAAGGTGCTTTTGCCCCATATGTAATGCTAATTTTAAAGGGGCTTGTTAAAGTGTATCTGCAAACGGGCTATGGCAAACAAATCAACTTGCGCATTGCAAAAGCTGGTGAGTTTTTGGCATTTTCATCTGTATTTGGCGAAGAAGTTTACACCTATTCATCATTGGCAATTACTGATGCCGAGATTTGTATGATTGACAAAGATGGTTTGAGTGAATTACTTAAAAATAATCCCGATTTTGCCATGGAAGTCACTTCCAGAAACTACAAAATTGAAAAACAACTTATTGAAATTATTGGAAACCTTTCACACAAGCAAATGCGTGGTAAATTAGCCGCTGCGCTTTTGTATTTGACAGGAAAAGATTTTGAACAAGATAAGATATTTCAATATTTAACCAGGCAGGATATAGCTGAGTTTGCAGCCATTTCAACAGAAAGCACCATTCGTTTTTTAAAAGAGTTTGAAAAAGAGAATTTGATTAAATTAAATGGAAAAGAAGTGGTTATAATCAAACCTGATGCACTTTTGGAAATTAGCAAGAATGGATAGTCAATATATTGATAGTAAGCAGTTTAACTGTTTAATCTATTTGTCTTCTTCAACTTGAATATTGATATTTAAAGAATCAATAATTTCACCGGCTTTTTTCGAATAAGCCCCTTTTCCTGTTTTTAATTGGTTTAGCGAATTTATGGCCGATTTACTTTTATTCATTTCCATCAGTAGCTGAGCCTTGTTCCATAGGGCTTCCTGGTAATAAGGGCTCTCAACTATAGCTATTACTTTATTGTAATTGAAAAGTGCATTTTCAGTATCATCTAAATTAGTGTAGCTTTTTGCCAGGTAAAAGTGCACTTCATCCGTATTTGTATGTGTACTAAGACTTTTTTTGAATAACTCAACAGCTTGCTTGTAATCTCTTTTATTGTACTCGGTCATGGCCAGGTCAAAATTATCTATGGCTACAGTGTTTGACAATATTGCTTCTGATCTCTTCTTCGATTTTCCTTTAAATAGTCTGTTTCTTCTTTTTTGTCCCCGGGTGGTTTTCAAATCTCTTCTTTCATCTTTTAACATAGCATAATCTTCAACCACTTCATCATCAACTTCTTCCTTTGCGTCCTCTATTTTTTTGTCTTTAAAATTTTGTTGAACTAAGCCCTGTTCTTTTTTAACCTTTTGGTTTTCTATCGTGGGATTTTCAGACACAATAACTTTATCTGATGTACTTGCCGCATAACCATTTACCGAAATATCTTCTTCCATGTATATTTCTTCTTCTTCAGTGGTCGTTTCTTTGTCTGCAATAACAAGTTGCTTTTCATTTGCTTTTGTTAAAGTTGACTTGCTGGCTTCAACTCTGTCAACAACAGTTGGCTTTTTTTCCTCTTTTTTCTCAATAAGCTTATTTTCTTGTTCAACTACTGAGTCTGCCTCTATTTCTCCTAGTGGGGCTTCTTCCTGCTTTTCTTCCATTGCCTGCGAAACCATTGATTCATCAAGGTTGTTCTTGCTCGATTCCACATAAATACTTAAAAACCAGGTTGATGCAATAAGAATCACAATGGCAGCTGCAATTTTATATACATTTTTAAAAAGTGGAATTTTTTTTCTTGATCCAACTACTTTTTCGTCAATTTTATCATCTAATTCAGCAACTATAAGTGGTAATTTTGATCTATCTTCAAGTAATGACAAGCCCTCGAATTCATCGCGACACATTTCGCATGAAGTAATATGTACTTCAACCCTGTTTTTCTCCTTTTCCGAAAGCTTACCATCCAGGTAATCAATCATCAGATTAGTAGAAATACAAGCTGTATTTTCAAAAATATTATGTAAATTGTTGTCGCTCATTTAATTAATACTCATTTTTCAATGGTCATTCACTTTAGTGTAAAAAGTCATTAAGTCATTAGTTGTTTTTTGTTACTATTTACCGATTATCATTTTTTTCAATCTCATTCAATCTTTTTCAATCTGAACCTCAACCTCAACCTCAATCTCAATCTCGATCTTATTACCCAAACATCAAATAAACCAAAAGCAATAGACCTGCTGTTATTTTCATAATTTTTATTTTAAGGTTACGCTTTCCATTTTGAATGTAACTTTTCACTTTCTTTTCCGAAAAACCAGTTTCATCTGCAATTTCTTTGTACGATTTTTCCTGTAGGTAAAACATTTCTATGCATACCTTTTGCTCCTGGTTTAGTTCCGAAATTGCTTGTTTTAGGCCATTCAGTTGTTTTTCTGTATCGTTTGTATTATCAAGATGCAAGTCATCTTCGGTTTCCATAAAAAGATCCTGCTCAATTTTAAATTTCTTTTCGTTTTGTAAAATTGACTGGTCTTTACGAAGTAAAATAAGGCAATGGTTTCGTGTTACAGTGTGCAACCAGGGCTTAAATTTTTCAATATTGTGTTTATGGAAATCAGTAAATAGTTTTTCAAAAATTTGCATTACTGCATCATGGCAGCGTTCTTCATTTTTTAGGTATTTCATCGAAACCAAAAAAACAAAGCGGGTATATCTTTTATACAGTTCTCCTACCCAATTTTTATCAGAGGTTTTTTTATATTCTTCAATAATCTGCTCATCTGTAAGAGCATTTATTTTAGTCGATAATACCAATTTTTTAAAGTGTTTTTATGGTTCGTTAGGGCAAAAATAATAAATATTAGCAAATGATAATATTTTAAAGGTATTGTTAATGTAGTAAGATATTAACTAAAAAGAGCATTCTTTTTAATTAATTATCAAATTAATACAGTTGTTTTGTTGTTTTTGTTTTAAACTTTATTTTTGATACCTAAAGATTTGATATATGGAGAAGATTTTGATTTTGGTTGGAAGTCCACGTAAAAACGGAAACTCGGTAAGCATAGCAGAAAGGTTGCAGGAAAAACTTGATTCCCAAATTTATCAAATTGATCTTAGGTATTTGTATGATTATCAGATTAATGCATGTACTGATTGCAGGGTATGCAAAAAGGGCGAAATGGTTTGTAAGGTTGCAGATGGAATGCAAGAACTTTATCCTGAAATAGAAGCTTGCGATGTTTTAATTTTTGCTACTCCAATATACTGGTTTGGTCCTTCGGGAAAAACTAAGCTACTGGTTGATCGTTTAAGACCATTTTATGCTAGTAAAAGACTTTCGGGCAAGCGAGGTGCCCTATTATTACCTGCAGGTTCGGGGCCCGGAGATTGCGACCTTACTGTAGAACAATTCAGGCGAACTTTTACATCATTAGAAATGAAATTCTTGGGCGCTGTTACTGCCACTGCTTTTAATGTTGGCGATGTAGCAAAAGATATTTATTTAGATAGCGCTGTTAATCAATTGGTAGAAAGGATTCATGAAGACGAATCTTTTTAGGGTATTTGTGTTTTATTGTGGAGCACATATAAATTACCTACCTTTAGCCTTTTAAAAGCAATAATAGGTAGTTATACTATGGATACTATTCGTGATGAAAATTCTAAAAAGTACTTTTATTCCAATGCTGAAAACTTTGGCTTTAAGAGTATCCAGGTAGAAAGTACTGAAACGCTGAGGGTTGATGCTGTTGTTGCCATTGCCGGGTTGCAGGCATTTTGTGAGGCAAATAATCTTAGTTTCGATTATAGTGTTTTGTATATCAACTTGTTAGAAGAAGGTGCTTTGCAGGTTCCCGTTGTTTTTATTTCTGAAAACACTGGTTATTCCGTTTTTTTTATTTACAACGAAGAAGATGCTAAAAAATATAACGATGCATTGATCAAAGTAAAATATACTGCTTACCCAAACGCCATTTATTTTTCAGTTTTTGATATGCAGGGATTTTTTGGCAAAGTACAATCAACCCGAACTTTGCGATTGGCTGATTTAAGATTAAACAAGGAAGCTACATTAAGTGATGAATACGCTATGTGGTGGTCTATTGATGAAGAAACAACTTTTTCATCTTCTGAAACAAAAGAAATCCTTGAATCAATTTATGAAATTCAAAAAGACTACGAATCGGTTTATACAGGGTATTTATTACAACAAGTTGGCATAACAGAGGAGTTTGGAAGGGCGCTTTTACCAGCGGAGGAGAAAGCCTTGGTGGTGCAGGCTCCCGAAAACAAAAATATTTTGCTTATTTTATCGCAAGAGAAAGGCATTCGATTTTTGTTTCCAATAAAAACAACTAGTAGGTTTTATAGAGAGCAGTTTTTATCAGCCATCCGCATTGATTTTTTAACCCTTCGTTTAACTTTACAAGAGCAGCAAATACCTAAAGATGAGCCAAGTAGCATAAATGGAATGGAGTGGTTTGTTATGATGGTAAAAGCTACTGCCCAAAGCGAAAGTGAAGGCAAACAGATTGAGACCATTGGTTCATGGGGTAATGGTATGGAGCAATCTTTTGGGGTGAATTAGTTGGTAATAAATGATTATGAACACTATTTTTTCGCTTGCACCTCTTCAGGGAATCACCGATTTCACTTTCAGAAGGCTTATTTGTAAACATTTTAGCGGCATTCATAAGGTCTACACCCCATTTTTAAGGCTACAAAACGATAAATCGTTAAAAAAAGCTCAAATTGCAGATGTTTTACCTGAGAACAATGTGAGAACAAAGGTAATTCCACAAATTTTATGTAATAATGCAGAAGATTTTATTTTCCTTGGAAACTATCTGGCTGATTTAGGTTACCAGGAAATGAACTGGAATTTGGGGTGCCCGTATCCAATGGTGGCAAAAAGAAAGCTGGGATCAGGATTATTGCCTTACCCCGAAATTGTTTGTGAGATTTTGGAAAAATCTTTGCCAAAAATTCAATGCAAAGTTTCAATAAAACTTCGATCGGGTTACGAAAGTGAAAATGATATTTTTAGTTTATTACCAATATTTAGCAAGTTTCCTGTTAGTGAGTTGATTATTCATCCCCGAATTGCAAAACAAATGTATAAAGGGCTTGCAAATATGACTACTTTTGAAAAAGCATTACAGGTTTATCAAGGAAGTTTAGCTTATAATGGTGATATCCAGGATATTGAATCTTATACAGAACTAAAAAGCAAGTTTGAAACTGTTTTGCACTGGATGATTGGCAGGGCATTAATTACCAACCCTTTTTTAGCAGAAGAACTAATTTTGTTAAAGAAAGTTGATCCGGAAACTAAGAGGATAAGGTTTGCCGAATTTTATTATGAGCTGTTTGAAGTTTATAAAAATACTTTATCGGGCCCAGGTCATCTTTTAAATAAAATGCAACACCTGTGGGAATATTTTTCAGGATCGTTTACTAATAACAGAAAAATTTGGAAGCTGATAAAAAAAACAAAATCATCTACAAAATATAATGATGTGGTGAATTCAGTTTTGAGGAATGAGCAGTTTTTGTAAGAGAATTGTTTGTTCTTGAGATAAGGTTTAAATCTTCACCCCAATAAAGGTCACATCATCTCGTTGTTCCTCATTTCCCTGGTAGCTTAACAAGGCATCTTCAACAGCTTGTCTTTGTACCTTTGGTGGTTGGTTGGCAATTTGATTGAGCAATTGTATAAATCGCATACTTCCAAATCGAACCCTTTCAGCAGAAGGTTGATCAATTATTCCATCGGTGGTTAAATATAATATGTCACCTTTTTCAAGCATAACTTCATGATCTGCAAACACTTCCATGTTTCGTTTGGCCTGCGTACCACCTATTGTTTTTCGGGTTCCTTTAATGTATTTTAGAGATTGTTCCTGTCTTTTGTAGAAATAAAGTGGGCGTTTAGCTCCGGAAAATACCATTTTGGTTGTACCATTTTGAGCATTTTCCAATGAGCAAAGGCAAACATCCATTCCATCATTGTTTTCATTTTTTTCCTGCCTCAAAACCCGTTTAATCTGCTTATTCATCCTTTCAAGAATCTGGCTTGGCTTGTCAATTCCCTTTTCTTTAACAATTTCATTTAACAAACGGCTACCAATCATTGACATAAATGCACCAGGTACTCCATGGCCAGTGCAATCTACAGCAGCAATAAAATGTTTTCCTTTTCCTCCGTTTTTTGTAGGCAGGAATGAATGCCAGTAAAAATCTCCTGAAACAATATCTTTAGGTTTATATATGATAAAAGATTCAAAGTCTTTATTTAAGTTAGCATCAGGTGGAAGAATAGCCGACTGAATGGTTTTAGCATAGCTAATACTGGCTTTCATATTTTCATTAAGCTCCTCAACCTGGTCTTTCTGAATAATAAGCTCCTCTTTTTGGGCCATTAATTCTTCACTTTGTTGCCTGATTGCCTGCTCTGCATTTTTCAGCTTGCTAATATCCTGTGATATGGAAATAATACTCCTAGGGTTACCTTCTTTATCAGTAATTGGGGTTAAGGTAGTTTGTACCCACATTTTTTTACCTTCTCTGGTAGATCTATAATTTTCATACGAAACAGGAACCTGTTCTTCAATACATTTTTTAATTAATGATTTTACCTCGGCACTAAGGCCTTTAGTTATGATGTTGCCACTATACTCAGATATTAGCTGATTATAGGAGTATCCATATAACCTTGAATAACCATCATTGATCCATTGAAAATTACCAGCTGCATCCATAATTGAAATGGCATTGTCGGTTTCGCTGGCTACAAGTGAAAGTTTTTCAAGCTCCTTATTGGTTGCTTCTAACTGTTTTGTTTGATCGAGAATTTTTTTATGTTGTGCCCTAATTTCCCGTTCAGCTTTTTTAATCCGGTTAATATCCGTACCAATGGTAATTATTTTGTTAATGTTGCCCTCAGCATCAAGTATTGGGGTTAAACTAATTTGAATCCATAAATCTTTTCCAGCCCTGGTTTTGTTCAGGGTTTCGTAAACCATGGTTTTCTTTTTGGCTTTACATTCAGCAAAGATTTCTTTAATTCGTTGCTCCGTACTTGCTTCCAACAGGTTTTCTCCACGCTCATTTCTAAGCAGTTGCAGCGTGTAGCCATACATTCTGGTATAACCAACATTTACCCACTCAAAGTTTCCTTCTGCATCCATAATTGTTACAGCATTGTCGGTTTGGGCAGCAACAATTGATAGCTTTTCAAGCTCCTTGTTTAATAGTTCGGTTTGCTGGTTTTGGTTAAAAATTTCTTCCTTTTGTTTGTTGATGGCAACGTTTTTTTCTCTCAGCTCATCATTAATTTTTTGTTTTACTTTGTAACCTCTCCATATAAAATAAGCCAGCACAGCAATAAAAATTAGTAAAACTGTAAATCCAATCATTACCAGGCGCTGAAATTTAATTTGGTCATCTTGTTCTGTTATATTTGTATCTTTACGAGCAATAAGATCCTGGTTTCTTTTAATTACGGCATCCTGTTTTTCAATTTCAGCCCTACTTTTTTCAACTGAGTCAAGTTGAGATTTAATCCTTCCTTCCTGTTTTTTAAGCTCTTTGTTGTTAAAATTTAATTTATGTTGCTGAATGGCCAAATCTTCTTCAACATTTATAAGATGAACCCGCTGTTCTTCCAATTCAACCTTTAGTTCTTCAATTTCAACTTTTTGGTGTTTGTTTATTTCTTTTTGTCTTTTGTTTTCTTCAATCTCTTTAAGGTTGGCAATTTGTAAGCGCTCTAATTCCTCTTGTTGTTTTGCAAATTCCGCTCTTTGCTGCTCAAGTTCCAGTCTTTCCTTTTTCAGCTTTTTGTCTGTTGTAGAGAATAACCTTTTCAAATCCTCTTCGTTACCTGCAATTTCTATTAACTTGTCATTAAAACTTATACCTGCCTTTTTTGCATTTCTTGTAAGGATATTTATAACTTTATCTGCTTTACTATTGTTGAAATTTATCATGTAAACCTGCCATGGACATTCATCGGTGATTAAAAGTGTGTTTACAGTTATTTTTTCGTTAATCGCATTCAGATTTTCAAACTGACTTGGTGGAACAAATAAGATATGTGTTGGTCCAATATCTTTAATCCTTCTATATTGTTCTACTTTAAAGCTTTTTCCTTTTATTAAATTATTGCTCGAAAGTTTAACAAGTTCGTTGTAAATACCAGAATAGCCAAAAACAGCAATAGTATAGGTGCGAATGGAGGCTTCGTTTGTCCAATTGGTATTTTGGGCTATGTTAACAATTATCCATTGTGCCTTCTGTTCATCAGTTAATTGCGCAGAAAGCTTCTGCTGACCAGTAAAAACTAATCCGCTCAGAATTACCAAAAACAAGCTATATTTTAAAAAATACTTTTGCACCATCTTAAGATTTTGACAAAATCGCTTTTTTTTCTGAATTGACAAAAAAAATAGACCTAAATTTCTAATAATAATTTACAAAATGAGTGCCAATTATTATAATTTCACTTTGTCAACTTTATATTACATCAATTGATGAAATTCAAAAACCGTAAAATTTGTTCAGGAGTGTTTAGTCAGTTTCACTCAGCCAAATTAATAAATATTTAGCATATAGTAACCTAAAAGATTCTAATTGCTTTGTAAAATAGGTTAAAGATGATGAATTATTTTCTTACGGTTAATGTCTTTAGGTTTGCTTTTAATACATTGATAATGATTGTTTAGAGTACTTTATTGGTGAATAGTTGAGATAATGCATGAAAATAATACATATTTTAAAATCTAAATATTTGATACATTTGCCCAAATTTGAATGCACTTTTTATTTATAAAAATATGATTTTTAAAGGTAGTCCAGATAAAACGGCCCTTGTTTATAAAGAGCAAAAGGTTTCATATATTGAATTGAACCAGTTAATGCTTCAATTTTCTGATCTAATTACAGTGGGCAATTCAAAAGTTGCTATTTATTCAGAAAACCGATTGGAATGGGTTTATGCTTTTTATGCCGCATGGCTAAATAATTGTACAGTTATTCCTATTGATTCTGGGGCTTCGGTTGAGGATGTTCGTTATATTATGAACGATTGTGAGCCAAGTGTGGTTTTTACCAGTAATGGACTGAAAGAACAATTTGATAAAGTTAAGGAAAACTTGAACTACAGCGTTGATACGATAGTATTTGATGATATAAAAACAACTAGTGGCGAAAAGGTATCTGCAGCTAAAAATTTTCCAGCAAATAAAGAAAAAACAGCTGTAATTATTTATACTTCAGGCACAACTGGAAAACCAAAGGGTGTTATGCTTTCTTATGTCAATTTACTGGCCAATATACGAGCAGTAACAAAAGATGTTGTGATATATACTGCTGGAAGAGAAGTGTTAATGCTTTTGCCAATGCACCACATTTTTCCTTTGGTGGGTTCTATGGTGGCACCTTTGTCAGTTGGAGGAACTGTTGTGATGTCGCCTTCGATGCAGTCACCCGACTTAATGGAAACCCTTAAGAATAATAATGTTGCTATCATGATTGGGGTGCCAAGGCTTTATGAATTGATTTACAATGGTTTAAAAACGAAGATTTTTGCCAGTTTTGTTGGCAGATTTTTTTATGGCTTGGTGAAACTATCAGGCAGTAAAGCCTTTGCAAAAAAAATCTTTAAAAAAGTGCATGATGGTTTGGGGGGAAACATTGAATACATGGTTTGTGGCGGGGCTGCCCTAAACCATGATGTTGGCCGTTTTTTTAAAGTATTGGGTTTTGAGGTTTTAGAAGGTTTTGGTATGACAGAAGCTGCCCCAATGATTACATTTACAAGGCCTGGTAAGGTGAAAATAGGCTCTCCAGGACAGCCATTAACTGGAATTGACATTGAGATTAGGGATGGTGAAATTGTTGCCAAAGGTGAAAATATTATGCAAGGCTATTATAATAAGCCCGAAGAAACAACTGAAGCACTAAAAGATGGCTGGCTGTACACTGGTGATTTGGGGCATTTTGATAAAAATGGATTTTTATACATTACCGGCCGAAAAAAAGACATTATTGTATTGGCCAATGGCAAAAACATTAGTCCTGTAGAAATTGAAATGAAACTTGAAAGCAAGGTTGAAGCGGTTAAAGAGGCAGCCGTTTTTATGTACCATAACCAGCTGCATGCTGTTATTGTCCCTGACTTTAAGTTTTTATCTGAACAAAATGTTGAAAATCCTGCCACTTTTTTTAAAGAGAGTATTTTGCCTTCTTTTAACAAAGAACTAAGCTCGTATAAACGTATTATGCAGTTTACACTAGTAAAGCAAGAGCTTCCAAGAACTAAATTAGGTAAAATACAACGTTTTAAACTTGCTGAACTAATAGAAAATATAGCCGAAGAAAGTAAGAAAGAGGTTGAGCATCCTGATTCGGAAGAATATAAAATGGTTAGGCAATTTATTGAAAATGAGGTGGATATGGAGATTTCGCCAGACGACCATATTGAATATGATATTGCTTTGGACTCATTGGGCAAGTTAAGCCTTATTGATTTTATTGAACGAACATTTGGGGTTAAACTCGAAGAAGAAAGTTTGTTGAGTTTCCCATCAATTAGGCAAATGGTGGAGCACATAAAAAGTAATAAACTGTGGCAAAAACTTGAATCAACAAACTGGACAGAGACTTTGAAAGAAAAGGTGAACCTTAAATTACCAAAATCGTGGCCAACAATTTCCATCATAAAAAATATGTCGAAGTTCTTTTTTAAAATATATTTTAGGTTTAAAGTGGATGGGTATAAAAACCTGCCTGAAGGCCCCTTTATTATTGCACCAAATCATCAAAGTTTTTTTGATGGTTTGTTTGTGGCTTCTTTTTTACGTAGAAAAACCATGAAATCGACCTATTTTTATGCAAAAAAGAAACATGTGAATAATTGGTTTATGAAATTTTTGGCTAACAGAAATAATATTATTGTTGTTGATTTGAATAAAGGCCTGCAAGAGTCTATTCAAAAAATGGCAGAGGTGTTGAGAAATGGACGAAATCTGATTATTTTTCCAGAAGGCACGCGTACTAAAACAGGTGAGCTGGGAGAGTTTAAAAAAATGTTTGCTATTTTGAGTAAAGAGATGAATGTTCCTGTTGTTCCGGTTGCCATTAATGGTGCGTATAATGCATTGCCTACTGGAAAAAAGGTTCCAAAACTATTTTCAAAAGTCGAAGTCAGCTTTTTACAGCCAGTTTACCCTCAAGAATATACACATGACAGTTTAACGGAAAAAGTTTACAATGA
The DNA here is from genome assembly GCA_050291445.1 of Bacteroidales bacterium. Classification (GTDB taxonomy): domain Bacteria; phylum Bacteroidota; class Bacteroidia; order Bacteroidales; family NBLH01; genus NBLH01. The sequence goes on from JBNKJW010000126.1 coordinate 57,147, forward strand.
TATAGATGCCAGGTTGGGAGTTGTGTGACTTCCCATTCTAAAACGAAATCATCAACCTTAGATTAAACCTTCTGGCACTAAGCCTGTTAGGTACAGCGTAGTTGTTGTAAATATTATTGGTCACATTGGCCGAATTAGGCACTACAGTTACCCAGTTGTACGATACAGTGTTGGCAATTCCAAGCAGGTTAAAAACTTCCAGGTTAAGTACTATATCTTTAAACGATTTAATGAACCGCGAACCATAAACTTTTTGTTTGCTTTTTAAATCTACTGAAAAACCCAGGTCAACACGCTTATAGTCCTGCATGCGTAAAGGGGCATAATAGGTTTCGTTGTTGGGCGGACCAAAGGGCAATCCGCTTAAATAAAATAAGGCTAAATACATCCTAAACCTTTCGTTTCCAGGTACATAATCCTGAAAAAACAGGCTTACATTTACCAGGTGGTCGTTGGGCAGTGGTTGGGTGCCATATTCTTCTCCCTGAATGTCAATTCCTGATTTCATTAGCGACAGGCTCAGCCATGAATCAGTGCCTTCAACAAATTCCCCATTTACCCTGAAATCTACTCCGGTTGTGTATCCATGGCCTTCTTTTTCAGGGTAGTATACCAATCTGATGTTGTCTACACTGTAGGGTATAATTTGCTTTAAATCTTTGTAATAAATTTCGGTTTTAAGGTGAAAAGGTCGATCGAACATCTTAAAATCATAATCGGCTGAGGCTGTGTATTGGATGGAGTAGGGAGTAGGTGTATTTTTATGCATGGTTCCCTGCCTGTCAATAATTTCTCTGTAAAATACTGACTGATAATATATTCCTCCTCCAATTCTAAAGTAGAGCTTTTGGTCGTCACTCGGGTACCAACCCAAAGCTATTCGCGGACTTAATAGCAGTTCTTCGTTCACATCCCACCAGCTTACACGTGCACCATATTCGATATTCCATAAAGCTGTTCCATCATTTTTGTAGTTTGCCTGAAGATATCCGCTGTATCTGTTTGATTTTAAGCTGTTTTTTGAGTTCCAGTATTCTGCTAGCTGAATTTCTTCATGGGTATGTGGAACTGAAAACCCTGCCGAATCAATCATTTTCCACTCATTAATTCTATCTTCAACCTGCTCCATTTGATACTTTGCCCCCCACTGAATAAAATGCCTGCCTTTTTGCAGCCATCCGGTGTGTTTAATGTTGTAAATGTTGGCATCAAAGTAGCTTCGGGCATGGTCAATAAAACTACCAATGCCTAAATTTAAAATGCTGTCGCCAAATGATGACGAACCCAGTTGTTTATCCAGCTGATTGAGCGAATACCTGCCTTGTATATCATAAGTAAGTGATTCTTTGTTATCATAAGCCGAACTTGTTAGCTTAAGACTGGCATTTTCAGCTGGGCGATATTCAATGCTTAGCCCGCCCATAATGGATGTAAACCTGTCTTTTTCATTTCCTTCAAAGTCAACATGCAGGTTTAAAGCCTCGTTGGTAGTTCCAAACGAAGTACTTCTGTCTTCGGGCAAAAACAAATAATTGTTGTTGGCATAATATCCTAATAGGCTGATATTTAGGTTTTTATTTATTTCATAGCCCAGGTTGGTCTGAAAGTCGAGAAAATTAGGCTTGTACTCGCCTTGGGTTTCCATACTGCCCAGTAAATATTGCGAATTTTTATAGCGTATGCCACTAATGTGTGTGAATTTTTGGTTAAAGTGGCTGCCCTCAACATGTCCTGAGGCACCCAGCAAGCTGGCACTGGCACTTGCCCCAAAGGTACTTGGTTTTTTATATCTGATATCTAAAACAGATGACATTTTATCATCGTAAATAGCACTAAAGCCGCCTGCAGAAAATTCAATTTTTGAAACTAAATCTGGATTGACCATGTTTAGGCCTTCTTGTTGACCACTTTGTAAAAGTACTGGTCTAAATACCTCAATACCATTTATATATACCAGATTCTCATCAAAGTTGCCTCCTCGTACAGAGTAGGTTGAGCTCAGTTCGTTAGCAGAAGCTACCCCTGGCAGGGTTTTTATAAATGTTTGTATTTTATTGCCCGAAATATTAGGGATGTTATCAAGCAATTTGGGTTCAATATGCGTGAGCCCTTTTTCTTTGGCTTTCTGGTCGGTAATTTTTACTTCAGATAACTCTTTGTCTTTAGGGGTAAGCACCACATCCAGGTTTAATGGTGTTGATTGGTAGTTTAACGCAAGTTCTTTTTCAGCGAAATTAATCCGTGAAAATAAGAGGATAATAGTTTGCTTTTTTTTAATTTCGAGCGAATATTCACCTTTTTTATTACTTGTGGTTCCGTAATTTGTTCCAACAACTTTTATATTAACAAGTTCAATTGGTTGGCCTGCGGTGTCTTTTACCGTCCCATAAACTTTCAAGCTGCTTTGTGCCTGAAGATGGTGTATGAAAAAACTAAGCAGTAGGGCTAAAAAAACTTTTTGCATAGCTGCAAATGTATAAAAAAGTTGAATTAGCATTTTCTCAAATTGCTAATTTGGCCTTAAATTCTAATTATTTATATCCAATAAAACCTTTCCCGAATCTTTCAATAGCCCAATAGACCATTTTATAATAACAAATGAGCTGATTATTGCTGCAATGGTATCAATAAACGGAATGTCCCAAATCATAGCAGCTACAAGTCCTAAAATAGCTGATAAGCTGGTCAGTGCATCCGCAATCACATGCAAATAGGCGGCGCGTATGTTGTGGTCGGTATGTTTGTGATTGTGATGTAGTAGAAATGCACTGGCAATGTTTACTACAAGCCCAATTATGGCCACCAGAATAGCTTCTTTGTAAACAATGTCAATTGGATTAAAAAAGCGCTCTACAGCTTCGACTAAAATAACAAATGCAAAAATCAAAAGAATTAAACCACTGCTATAACCCGAAAGCGACAAGATTTTGTTCGAATTGCCTTTGAACTTATCGCTTTTATCAACCTTTCTTACAATAATGTACGCCAGCCAGCTTAAGCCAATAGCTAGTACATGCGAGCCCATGTGGATACCATCGGCAAGCAGTGCCATTGATTTTGTGGTAATACCATAAATAATTTCAACTACCATAGTTATGGCAGTTAAAATAACCACCCACATGGTTTTGGCTTCGTGTTGGTGTTTATGTGACATTTTCTTTTTTTAGCTCAATCACAGTAATTTCAGGATCGGTACCTACTCTTCCTGGAAAACCAATATAACCCAAGCCAATGTTTACGTATAAATGCTGCTTGTTTTTGGTATACAAACCTTTCCAGCGCGGGTAGCGCATACTTACAGGGCTCCAGCTGTAACCTGCCACATTTATTGCCAGTTGCATTCCGTGGGTATGCCCCGAAAGGGTTAAATCAATGTCCGTTTTATCGAGTACTTCCTCATCCCAATGGCTGGGATCGTGCGATAGTAATACTTTAAATGGTACTTCTTGGGTATTTTTTAGGGCATCTTCTAGTCTTCCAAGTTGAGGAAATGGTTTTTTACCCCAGTTTTCAACTCCTAAGAGGGCTATTTTTTCACCTTTTCTTTCAAAAACCTGGTTTTCATTGAGCAATAGTTTAAACCCCATTTGTCGATGATAATCCTTGAGTTTTTGTAAGTTGGCTACTTTCTCTCCAGATGTTTTCCATTGGTGATAATCGCCATAATCATGGTTGCCTAATATCGAAAACTTCCCATGTTTGGCTTTTAGTTCCTTTAGTATATCCAGCCATTCATCCAGCTCATCAGCTCTGCTGTTAACCATATCTCCGGTAAAAACAAGCAGGTCGGCATCCTGGGCATTCATAAGCTGAACAGCTTTTTTAAAACTACCTTGCTGACCAATTAAGCTACCTGCATGAAAATCAGAGAATTGCACTATTTTGAATCCGTCAAACTGCTCTGGTAAATTATCGAAATACAAACTTTTTTTATTCACCACAAAATTGAACCGGCCTTTCACTATTCCATAAAGGATGGATGCAAAAGGAATACTTGCAATGAATAGTCCTATGCGTCCAATAAACACCGAGCGCGATATTTTTTCAGCACCTGAATAAATGGTGCTTTCTGGCTGACTTATTTTTTTTGTAACCCAGGCCGCAACTTTACTAACATCCTCAATGCCCTGAAAGGTTAAAATGAGTAATTTAGGAATATAAAATAGTACCAGGCAGGCCACTGCATAAAGTATGGCTTTGTTTGAGCGGATATCATCAGAGCCATTGAGTGTAAATCCATAAATGGTAACAAAAACCAGGAAAAGTGGTACCATCCAGTACAATCCATAAATGGCAAATTTCAGAAGTTTTGAAAAGCCTGAAAACTGGTTTAAAAAGGTTCGAAAAACATAAAAATCAATGAGTACAAGAATAACTAATAATACTATAAATCGAGTGGACATGTTTGCTTTTTTGTTATATGGTCAGCAAATATAAAGTAAATCAAAAGTTTTAATCAATCCTTATTTCTTGTGATTTCATAAACATATTTTGTAAATATCTGATTATGTGCTTATTGTGAATTGTTTGAATTTGATTTTTTTTAGTAATTTTATCACTTAATCAATCTTTTACTTAACTTTTTAATATGCTTAAATTTTTGCACCTGGCGCTGGTATTTCTTTTGTTTACCACAACATTTGCCCAAAAGAAAAAAAACAATAATTCGTTGGTTTTTCCCTATTTGGTCCTAAATGAAGTAGTTGCCTTGGATACTAGTTACTTCAATGGCTATAGTTATGCTAAAGAATTTTATTCACAATCATATAGAAAGGCAGTTTTAACAGATAATTTTGATTTACACTCCTTGCTGATAAAAAAAATGACCAATCCAGACTTTACTGTTTATGAGGATTATTCGCCCTATAAAGGCACCTATTTAGAAAGGTATGATGAACTTTTTGTGAAAGCTGATATTTCAAAAATATTGAGTGATCTTGGTGGAAGATCTGATACTATTTTGCTTAACAATGAAGATGGTGAACTGGTGGAAACCGTTGTTAATAAACCTGTTGATACAGTTGGATTGAAGGCCATAATGTTTTTTGATAAATGGTTGTTTAATGAAGAAGAATTTCGCTTAACAAAGACCGTTTTAGGCTTTTGTCCCATCAGGAAATACCAAAGGCCAGATGATGATGATGAATATGGAAGCTGGCTGTTTAGAAAAGCTGGTTGGTTGGTGTTTCCAGAGCTAAGAAAAGGGAAATTAAGGCGGTTAGAAAAACGGATGAAGTTTTTGGGGCATTTCGAATATGAATTTTCTATTGATAACAAGCTTTTATTTAATAAGGATGATGAAAATGCCCTCTATCTTGAAGAAATGGATTCGCCCAACTGGAACAGCTATGCCCGGCAAAATTTCAGGAATGTATTGATAATCAGAGCTTTATCCGGTAAATCGAAAGTTGTTGATCATGCTACCAAACAGCCTCTTAACCAGCAACAAATTAAAGCAAAGCTTGGTTTTAGGGTAGAGGAAGTAATCCTTGTAGATCCTGAAACAATGGAAGAAAAAACAATGGAAATTGAAACTGGTATCTATAAAGAGGATATTAAATCGGTATTATTCTTCGAAGACTGGTACATTGATTTGGAAACAATGCGCATTAAAAAAATAGTGAAGGCAATTGCCCCGGTAAGATATTATATATTTGACGGAGTGATTCCTAAAAAAGAAGTTGCTTTTGTAATTTATTTGAATGAGTAAAAGAAAATTTGTTTTTTGTAAAATGTATGCTGATTTTTGCTGATAGAAATATTGTTTGAAGCATGAAGATGGAAGTTTGGAGTAAAAGAAAGTATCGTTTTATTCTTCCAACTTTATTCTTCCATATATTAACTTTTTAACCATGAACTACCAACAATACTTTAGCAACCCTTCGTTTCAGGCTTTTTTGCTTGCAGCTTTTTTTATCTATTTCATATTCAGGTTGTTCCATTTTCTTAATAAACGTTTTGTTGTTAAGCTAAAACACAGGAAAAACCTCCGAAAATTCATTTATTTTATCGAATTTATTACCTGGCTTTTTTATGTTTCTGAATCGATAAAATATTTTGCTGAAAAAAATATAGTCGTAGCGGGTTTACTTACTATTATTTTATTAGTGGTGGTTGGCTGGACTGCATGGTTTGTGATAAAAGATTATGTAGTAGGCCTTTATTTAAAATGGAACGATACCTACAAGGTAAATGAAATTATAGAGATTGATGGACAAAATGGCAAAATAGTTAAGCTGGGCAGTCGCCAGGCAATACTTGAAATTAGCCCGCTACACACAATTAATGTTGCTTACAGTAAACTTTTTTCAAAAAAAGTAACAAGGACCGGATTAACTGATTTAGGAGCCAATGCAAGCTTTACCATAAATGTGCCTAAAGACACACATAACCCAGAGGACTTAAACCTGATAAGGAAGTATATTTTTCAGTTACCATGGACTAATTTTAAAAATGAACCTACGGTTGTTGTTGAAAATCAGGTGAATGATAAAGTTGTTGTAAGAATAAGTGCTTCGCTAATTGATGATAGTTATGCTGAGCAATTTAAGAATACCATCAGAAACAAGTTTGAATAATAATCAAATTACTACAATGGACTAATTGCTACAAATGCAATTAGTCCAATCATATTTATTCATTGGCATTACTCGCTTTACTGCATGAGAACGTTTATTTTATTTTTTTAGTTTACCTTTGCTATTTATATTTTTCCTTTGAATAAAATAAATGCAATTGGTATAATTTAAAATATGCTATGGAATAACTAAATAATTGTATTAATTTAGTATTTGAAAAAAACAGATAATTTAATCCGTTTTTGAATTAGATTGAATATAAATATTTAATAATCAGAATTTTAACATTAAAATCTTAGACTATGCCAAGAGTAGTAACTGAAGCCTGTAAAGGCAATAAACACGGCGATTGTGTTGAAGTATGTCCAGTAGACTGTTTCTTCGAATTAGATGATATGCTTGTAATTAATCCTGATGTATGCACCGACTGTGCTGCTTGCGAAGCAGAATGTCCAGTGGAAGCCATTCTTCCTGATGATGAAGCGGATGAAAAATGGGTGAAAATAAATGCGGAAGCTGACTTTGACAGCTTAAAAAATATCACCTCAAAAGACGAAATTACAAGATAATTGAATTTTCGTAATTAATGAGTTATAAAATTGCGTATGCGGCTTTTGTTGTATACGCTTTTTTTTGGAGTCCGTAAAAGTGAACAATAAAAATTAATTCTTTAAACACTCAACATTATTGTAATTTTACCTGCAAATAAGAACTTTTAAAAACCTAAAATAATTATGTGGACTGAAAATGATATTAAGCAGCTCAAAAGCAAGGCGATTAGTATAGAACAGGCTGAAAATCAAATTAATAATTTTAAAACAGGATTTGATTTTATGGATATCCAAAAACCGGCATTAGTAGGTGATGGACTGGTTAGATTAGGTGAACAGGAGTTGGAGTTAAAAATCAGAAAATATAATTACGATTACAAGGGAAAAAAAATAGTGAAATTTGTTCCTGCCTCTGGCGCAGCTTCAAGAATGTTTAAAACCTTGTTTGAGTTTAAGGATGCAGAAAATAAAAAAGAATTGCTGGAGGATAAAAGTTTTAACTCTGTAGCTAATTTTTTTGAAAACCTATCGAAGTTTGCTTTTATAGAGGAGTTGAGAAATATTGATTCAATTAAACATATTGATTTTAAAAATGAGCTTAATGTTTCTGAATATCAAGTTGTTATAGATGTGTTGCTGTCTGATGAGGGAATGAATTATGGTAATCTCCCGAAAGGTTTGTTAAAGTTTCATAAATACCCTGGAGGACCCAAAACTCCTATTCAGGAACATATGGTAGAGGCCGCATTATATGCTGCTTCTGGCAACGAAGCTTATTTGCATTTCACTGTTTCACCTGAGCATATGGAATTGTTCAAGGCTCATGTTGAGGCTGTAAAACCGGTACTTGAGGCACAATTCGAAATGACATTTTACGTGGAGTATTCCATTCAAAAACCTTCAACCGATACATTGGCCGTTGATTTAACCAACCAGCCTTTTAGAAACACTGATGGGGCTATTCTTTTTAGGCCTGGTGGGCATGGTGCTTTAATCGAAAACCTGAATGAAATTGATGCCGATTTAGTTTTTATAAAAAACATTGATAATGTGGTGCCTGATCGATTGAAACAAACAACTGTTAATTATAAAAAAGCACTTGCGGGCTTACTGTTCGATTACCAGGAAATTATTTTCAATTATATGGATAAACTGGAAAATGGTGCAAAAATTACAACTGATTATATTGCTGAAATTGAGGATTTTATTGAAAGAAAGTTGTGCATTGTACCTCCATCTGCTTATTCCAGCTACACAGAGTCTGAAAAGATAGACTATTTAAAAACCAAGCTGAACAGGCCATTGAGAGTTTGTGGAATGGTGAAAAACGAAGGCGAACCCGGAGGTGGACCATTTTGGGCAATTAATCCAGATGGGAGTTCATCTTTGCAAATTGTAGAAGGCTCGCAAATTGATATGAATGCTCCTGAAAAAGTGACTTTACTTAAGCAATCAACCCATTTTAACCCTGTTGATTTAGTTTGTGCAGTGAAAGATTACAAAGGCAATAAATTTAACCTGACTAAGTTTGTTGACCCGGCAACTGGGTTTATTTCGCAAAAATCTAAAGATGGCAAAGAGCTAAAGGCTCTTGAATTACCTGGCTTGTGGAATGGAGCCATGTCGGATTGGAATACTGTTTTTGTAGAGGTAGATTTAATTACTTTTAACCCGGTAAAAACAGTGAATGATTTGCTAAGACCAGAGCATCAAACCTTCTAAGATAAATGCATTTGATTTTGGGGCTTAAAGCAAAACTCTAAATTCTAAGTTCAAATTTCAAATATTCAAGTTTCCTTAACTTTTTTTACTATATTTACCTCAATAAATCACTATGCCATAGCCTGAATGAGAAAAAAATATGACATTGAAGACCATTTCCTCTCTGGAATAACCACTATTTATGATGATATTATTGGAAAAGGCATCAATCTGATTTATGTTGGCAGGTTTAATCATAACATTATTAAAATGTTCAGTGCCATGGCCGAGGCAGATATGAAAAAAAAGGCCGTTGATAACATTACCAAAAGGCGCGTTTATCATGCTATGATTGAAATACTGCAAAATATGAGCAGGCACTCTGATGAAATATCTGAATCAACACATGTTGGCAAAGGCTTGTTTATGATTGGAAAAAAAGGGGGTAATTACTTTATTATTTCATCAAACAAGGTTAAAAATAAAAATATTTCCAATCTTAAGGAGGCCATTCAACAAATAAATAAAGCTTCGTTTGAGGAGTTGAACGAAATGTATACCAAGCAGCTTTCTGGTGGTAAAATTTCAAAAAAGGGCGGGGCTGGTCTTGGTTTAATTGATATTTCAAGAAAAACAAGCAAAGCTTTACAGTACAATTTTATCCGTATCAATACCTATTATTCTTATTTTGTGCTTAAGGTGGTTATTGATAAAAAGAAAATAAAGTAGTATAGGGTTGGCTAAAATCATCATCGAGTGCAAACCAAATGAATCTTTTAAATGAAATGCTCAGGTTTTTTAGAGATTAGCTGTGCTGAGTCCTTCAGAGTTGCTTCTTCGTTCCTCATCGCAATGACGTTGTTTTTTAGGTGGTCTTGTACTTACTCAATTACTTCCCAGACAACATCGTGTAGGTTGACTTTTTCTCCACTCATCCCCGTTTTATAGGCACCATCTTTTGTTTTTAGGTTTTTCGGGTCATGGTATTCACTTGAAATAGTGCCTGTAGCCTTTACTTTTTTTCCTGTAATGTCATCTGGCCATTCGTATACACCAGCCAGGTAATATACTTCGCCATTTTCAGTTTGAATTATGGCCCCCAATTTGGCATTTAGGGCTGTTCCAATAATAGTAATTTCTTTCAATTTCATTTTATTTTGATTAGGTAGTAACTGATATTTTTTAAAGATGTTGAAGTTCCAGCTTTTTCTTTGAAGCTTTCCATCGTTAAAGGTCAATAAATATTTTTCATCAGCACTGATGTTTTTCGATTCATTATATGGTAACTCAAAGTCAATCAGTTGCTTATAAATGCCAATATCAAGATTGGTATCATTGTTAAAATCAGCGATCCATGCATTTTGCCATTTTTCATAAGCGCCTTCAAGCAATTCATACTTGGCAATAATATCACTAAAAACAATTTTATTTGTAGCGTTCTCTGTAATAATTAATACAGCAAAATTATTTCCTTTTGCTACCATCAAATAGGCATGATACTTATGTTCTTTATCCATATAGAAATGAAACGATGGATAAAACTCACTATTTTCAAATAACATAAGATTTTTTAGTGGAAAACGAATCGTGTTGTTTCGGTGTGTGATTTTTGAATAAATATGTAGGGTATCCACATCTGTGAATAGAAAATTTTTATCAAAATCTTCAGTAACTGTCTGACCAAAAATGCCGATTGGCAGCAAAGCTAAAGCGGTTAAAATTATTCTCATAATTACAAGTTAATACAAATTAATGAAAATTGCCAGCTATGATTTTAAAACTGTATTCAAATTAGAATTTTGTTGAAAAGTCTTTGTTTACAGCGACTTTCCTATTGCTTTTACCAATCTGGCAACACTCAGTTATATTTATGAGCTGTTTGCTATTTTTTTCACTTTGTATTTTTGTTTTCAAAATATAATAAAATATGGGATGTAATAACTGCCCGTCAAAGGGTGTTTCAGATATAGAAGCTTTTCAGGAAATTGAAAAAAAATACGCAAAAGATACAGCATACGATTGGTTAAAAAATGTTCCGGAATCGGGAGAATCAAAAATAGTTGAAGTTAGTTTTAAAAACAATCGTAAAGAGTTTTATGTTAACCAGCACAAATTGCCTTTACAAAGAGGCAAATATGTTGCTGTTCAGTGCGAAAGTGGCCATGGTATTGGGGTTGTTTCATTAGCGGGTAAAATGGCTGAGCTTCAGCTAAAAAGAAAGTCACCAGGGAACAAACCCGAGAAAATAATTTACCGAATGGCATCAAAATACGATGTAGAAAAACTTACCAAGGCAAGGTTAAGGGAAAAGCCGGTAATGATACAAGCACGACAATTGGTGCAAAAACTAGGACTTGAAATGAAGATTAGTGATGTTGAGTTTCAGGGGGATGGGAGCAAGGCTACTTTTTATTATATTGCCGATGGTCGTGTTGATTTCAGGGAATTGATAAAACATTATGCTCAGGAATTTAATGTACGGATTGAAATGCGCCAGATTGGTGCCAGGCAGGAATCTGCTTTGATTGGTGGAATTGGTTCTTGCGGGCGAGAGTTGTGTTGCTCTTCATGGCGCAATAAGTTCGATTCGGTATCAACAACTGCTGCCAGAATACAGGAACTGCCTCATAATGCCCAAAAACTGACTGGTCAGTGTGGTAAATTAAAGTGTTGCTTAATGTATGAGCTTGACCAATACATTGAAGCTCATGAAGATTTTCCGGATGTATTATTGGAGCTGGAAACGGAACGTGGAATTGCTTACCCTTTTAAAAAGGATTTACTGAAAAAACTTGTTTATTATAGTGTTGGAGCAAAAGACGCTCCGGAAATTGTGCCGATTTCTCTGGAAAGGGTTAAAGAAATTATTCAAATGAACAAGAAAGGGATTAAACCTTATAATTTATTGGATGATAAACAGGTATTTACTGATATTTTGGGTGCAAAAACTGAAGAGAATTTGCCGTTGAAAAAAAAGAAAAACACCAAATATAAAGGTCGACGAAAAAGAGGAAACTTTAAAAACAACTCAAAGGCAAAAAGAACAAATTAAGATTATGTTAAATCACTATTTTGAGATAATAGTTGTTCTTTTGCCTGGTGATATTTGTATCCATCCAGTATATCAAGCGTTACTGCAAGGGTTGATTTGGATTTAAACAGAACAGGGTTTTCTTTCAATTCGAAGTTATAGGAGCAACAAGCCCGCTTAACAATTAACGACGAAGGGTAATCCCGGCAGGTTTCGGGGCGATTTTCATAGTCGTTGCAGAAATTATTTTCACCAAAGTTTTTGCATTCAAAAACCCAGTGCCCTTTTTTTGTTTTGCCTGATTTTATCCAGCAGGAATTTCTTGGATCATTAATCAGTATACTTTTAAAACTTTGCTTGTTTGAAATAGTAAGTGCATTTGTGCCTTTAAGTTTAACTTTTGTGCAACAGGGGTTTTCGCAGTTTTCGTAGTCACAAAAACCAGTTCGGTTAAATAATAGCTTTACAATTTCTTCCATAGCCTTGTTATTGCCTGCTTGGTAGGCATGTTCAAAGTAACGAAATGCCTGTTCTTCGTTTCCCAACTCTGCGTGTACCATAGCTATATTATACAGTAAACCTTTGTTAGATTTGTTGATTTTTAATGCAGCCTGCAAAGCCTCTATCGATTCATTGTAATCCTTTTTAATGTATAGAACATGGCCTTTTAAGTACAACCCTTTAAAATCATCTGGGTTTTGTTTAAGGTATTCATTCAAATAATTTAATGGTGCTTTTAGTTCACCATAAACCAGGTAGGTGTTAACCAGCTCAGTACCAACCCAAAAGCTTGTGCATTCATCCAGTATTTCAAGATAATATTCGTCAAAAATATTTATGCTTTTTTTAAACTTATTTTGCCTGGTGTAGGTAATTGCTAAATAAACATAACCTGTCAGGATGGTTGAATCATCTTCATTATTGATGCCTTCATTTATGAGGTTATTGCATTGTTTTATGGCCTCATCGTATTGTTTCGAATCTATTAGTTTAATTAGGCTCATTATTATTAATTAGGATATGAGTAATTACTATTTTTGTAATAAAATGCTTTGTAAATTTATCGATTAATCAAATTCGATTAGTACAGGCAAATGGTCGCTGATACGTAAATTGTTTTCTCTCCTGTCTTCAATGTGTCGGTATCTTTTTATTTTTAAATCATTTACAAAAATAAAGTCAATTCGTTTAGTGGCCGTTTTCTGGGTATCAAAACTACAGAAAGTACCTTTAGGGCCATATGGTTTTGTTGTTGATGAATTGTAAGCATCAGCTAAAAGCTTTGATATGGTCTTTATACTTTTGTGCTCAGGGGGCATATTAAAGTCGCCCATTAAAATAATTGGTAAAGTAATTTTAGTTAACTCCACTATTTTTTGAACAATTAGGTTGGCGGATTCAATCCTTGCTTTTTCTCCTTGGTGGTCAAAGTGTGTATTAAACACCCAAAACTGTTTTTTAGATGTCCGGTTTTCAAGTAATGCATAGGTGCAAATTCTTTTGCAGGCAGCATCCCAGCCAAATGTTACTTTTGTAGGTGTTTCAGATAACCAGAAAGTTTCGCTCTTAACTACTTTGAATCTTTCCGGCTTATAAAAAATGGCACTAAACTCACCTTTTTTGCTTCCATCATCACGGCCAACCCCAACAAACGAGTAGTTGACAAGTGAACTATCTAAATAGTTTACCTGGTGTGGCAATGCCTCCTGAACACCAAACACATCCGGTGAATAATATTTTAGTAGGTTAAGCAGTTCACCTTTCCTATTGCGCCAGTTATTTTCGTTATCCGACTCTACATCTAGCCTGATATTATATGTCATAGCTGTTTGAAGTTGAGCAACCATGGGAAAACATGAAAGTTGTATGAAAATTATGATTAATAAAGTTCTATTCATTGTGTAGGGGAGTAGGTTATTTAATAAACAATTGACATACAAATATCTATAAAATATTGCATTTTAAGTTTAATTAATTGTGAACTTTTAGATTTGTTGATTCTGACATAATGGCTCATTCTTTTAAAAAAGCACTGCCTGTTTGGCAGTTTATGAAATTTTGTCAATGAACTGAATTGTTGTTAAGTGTTTGATATACAGTAGGTAATATGTTTGCGCTGTGTTTTGTACTTGATTTGGCATTTTGTTTGAAAAATATTGATTGAAGTTATACTAAGCCAGTTTGAAATACTGTAAATTGAAATTTTAAAATGGCTTTGTATATGCCGATCGACTGGCAGTTTTGGTTTGCAAACTTGTGAAGCAAACCAATTACTAACAGCGGTTCGGTATAAACTAAAAACTAAAAACAACAAAGAATGTAAAACTATAAAAAAAGGAGGTTATTATGTCACTAATGAAAAGCAACGAGTTTTTTCCAACTTGGTCAAACTTTTTTAACGATTTTTTTGACAAAGACGCGCTAAACTGGTCAAACAAGCATTTCTCTAATACAAATACCACCTTGCCTGCCGTAAATATAAAGGAAGACGATAATGGTTTTGAAGTAGAAATGGCTGTACCAGGTATGACAAAAAAAGATTTTAAAATCAACCTTGAAAATAACATGCTTTGCATTTCATCTGAAAAGAAAATGGAGGATGAAAAAAAAGATGGGAATTATTCGAGGAAAGAGTTTAGCTATCAGTCTTTTAGCCGTTCTTTCTCAATCCCCGATTCTGCTGATGATGGAAAAATTAATGCAAGGTACGAGAACGGTATTTTGTTTATAAACATTCCAAAAAAAGAAGAAGCTAAACCCAAACCACCAAGAATGATAGATATCTCATAAGGCTTAAATGGGATGATTTATAATTAATTACTACCGCATGATTACGTTGTGCGGTAGTATCATTTTCTATTGCCTTTAATATTGATTAAAATTTTTTAACACATTTTATCATTTCATTAAAATATTTTTGGCTCAGTAAACCAGAAATTGATTCTATGGTAGTTTGTTCTCTAAGGTGAAAGCTGCCAAGTAATCATAAGCCATAAATAAGTAAATGATAAACTAAAAATTAAAAAAGACATGAAAAAACAATTGATTTTATCAGGTTTTGTAGCTCTCATTGTTAGTGCTGGTACTTTTATAGCACTAAATGCTATTTCTGAACGAAACGATGAGACAATTAAAATTGAACACATAGACAGTTCTCCATCAAGCAATGTTTTGTTTCAGCAAAATGAGGATGGAGATTTTGTACCACTTGATTTTACAAAAACAGTAGACAATGTTGTTAACTCTGTAGTGCATATTAAAACAAGTTATGTAAACAGGTCAAATAACAGGTATCGACAGCATGATCCTTTCCGCGATTTCTATAACGATGATTTTTTTCGTCAATTTTTTGGGCCACAGCAATCTCCTAAACAACATCAACAAAAGCCCAATATTCAAATGGCTGCTGGATCTGGTGTAATTATAAACTCTCAAGGTTATATTATTACCAATAATCACGTAATTGAAAATGCCGATGACATTGAAGTTACCCTATACGACAATAGAAATTATAAAGCAAAAGTAATAGGTACCGACCCAAGTACCGATTTAGCCCTGATTCAAATTAAAGAAAAAAATTTACCTGCTTTACCTTTGGTTAATTCCGATGATGTAAAGGTCGGTGAGTGGGTATTAGCCGTTGGTAACCCTTTTAGCTTAAATTCAACAGTTACTGCTGGTATTGTAAGCGCTAAAGCACGAAACATCAATATTTTAAAAACAGAATACGCCATTGAAAGTTTTATTCAAACCGATGCTGCAATTAATCCTGGAAACAGCGGTGGTGCATTGGTTAACCTGCAAGGTGCTTTGATTGGTATTAATACCGCAATTGCCAGTCCTACAGGTGCTTATAGTGGTTATGGTTTTGCCGTACCCAGCAATATTGTTAACAAAGTAGTTGAAGACTTATTAAAATTTGGGGTTGTTCAACGCGGTGTATTGGGTATTATGATACATTCTGTTGATGGTAATTTAGCTAAAGAAAAAGAATTAGATGTAACAACCGGAGTTTATGTTGATAGCTTATTAAACAACAGTGCTGCGGCAAAAGCCGGGTTGAAAGTTGGTGATGTGATATTATCGATTGATGGAGTGAAAACCAATTCATCGCCCAAGTTGCAAGAGCTAATTGCCAGTCACCGTCCTGGAGATAAGGTAAAAGTTATAGTTGATAGAGCCGGAAAAGAAAAGGAAATTGTAGTTACTTTGAGTAATCGATCGGGTTCTACAGATTTGGTACAGAAAGAGGATAAAGAATTATTAAGTATTTTGGGTTGCGAACTAAAAGCTTTGGATGTAAAAACTGCCCGAAAAATAGGAATTGAAGGTGGAGTAAAAGTAGTAAAACTAAGCGAAGGTAAACTAAGGCGATATACTCAAATGCGAGAAGGTTTTATTATTACCCATGCCAATAACAGACCAGTAAAAACGGTTGAAGATTTCTTAAAATTGCTTGATAACAAAGAAGGCGGTGTAATGATTGCCGGCGTTTACGAAGATATTCCCGGAAGGTATTATTATGCATTTGGGTTGTAAATTATTGATAAAATAATTTAAAAGCTACTCAACTGGGTAGCTTTTTTTATGCAATTTTTCGCCTATCTTTGTTCTGAATATGTTCTGCTTAGGCATAGCCTGAGCTAAAACTATCCTGAAAGGCTTTGCCTCTATAAACACCTATTTAATATGAATGCAAATTACTGGATTGAAAAGCTGGATTTACATGCTCACCCCGAAGGTGGATATTATTACGAAACCTTTGCAGCAAACGAATCAATAAAAGCGGATGCTTTGCCCCAAAGATATGGTGGTAATCGAAAACATTACACCTCTATTTATTTTTTGCTGAAAACAGGCCAAGTTTCTCATTTTCATAGGATTAAATCAGATGAGATTTGGGCTTTTCATGACGGTAAACCATTAAATATACACGTTATTGACCCATCTGGTGATTATCATGTTTTAAAGTTGGGTCTGAATCCTGAAAAAGGCGAATATCCGCAACACATTGTTCCTGCAGGTAGTTGGTTTGGTGCTTCTTTAGACCAGCCCGAAGGGTTTTCTTTAGTGGGGTGTTTTGTTGCCCCCGGTTTTGATTTTGCCGATTTTGAATTAGCTGAAAGAGACAATTTGTTAAAAGAATTTCCAAAGCATAAAAATATCATTACAAAACTTACTCAGTAATTTATTTTCCAGCTTAGGCTTTGCCTGAGTTAGAATTATTTTAAAAGGCGAAGCCTTTTAAAATAATAAAACTTTACCGTTTATAAATGGGTCTGATTCATCATAGGCTTTGCCTTTGCTGTAAATATGCCAGAAGGCTTTGGCTTCAATTTTTTATTGGATTTGCTTATAAAGTAACAGGGGGAAATTTGTTGATTTCTACTTTATTTAGAATCATCCAACCTTTGTAATAATTTAGTTTCAAAACAAAGTAAACTATTATTATATTTGTTAACAAATTCTAAACCGGACTAAATATCCTATGTCAAAATACACCTATTACAATCGAGATTTAAGCTGGCTTTCGTTTAATTACCGTGTATTGCAAGAGGCAAGGGATGAAACCAACCCGCTTTATGAACGGATAAAGTTTCTGGCCATTTTTTCAAACAATCTGGAGGAGTTTTACCAGGTAAGGGTAAGTTATTATAAACAATTAATAGAGGCTGAACGATTATTGCCTGAAGGTTTTGGCGAAAGAAATCCTGCCAAAATTATGCGTAAAATAAATGAAACTGTTAGCCAGCAACAGGCCGAGTACCAGCAAATCTTCTATCAAGACATCGTTACCGAATTAAAGAAAAACGGGATTTACCTTTTGGAAAAGGGGGCGAAACTGACCGAAAATCAGTCAATTTATTTAGAAGGTGTATTTGACTCAAAAATATTATCAACCATTCAGCCAGTATTATTGGTCAAAAATAAGATTTACCCTTTTTTGAAAACTGGCCAGGTTTATCTAGCCCTTGAATTATACAGTCGGGACTCGGCTTTTAAATCGTTGAGTAAGCGCATGCCTAAATACGGTTTGATAAAGTTGCCTACGGATCATAATATTTCAAGGTTTATTACGCTGCCTCCTGAAGATGGAAAACATTCCATCATCTTTTTGGACGACACCATTATGAAGTTTGTGCACAAAATATTTCCTGGTTACCTGGTAAAAGACTGGCATTCAATTAAGCTGACCCGTGATGCAGATATGGATTTTGATGAATATGAAGGGGAAGAACTGATTAACAGGATTTCTTCCATTCGTTCTTCGCGGTCTTTAGGAAAACCAAACAGGTTTTTACATTATCGTAATATACCTAACCGAATGTTGAAATATTTACTGGATACCCTTAGAATTGACAGTTCCATTACTGTAAAAGGAGGAACACACCATAATTTTAGGGATTTCTTTGCTTTTCCTAATCCTTATTCGCCTGAGTTGGAATACATGAAACTTTCAAGAATCAGAATACCTGATTTTATGGTAGGAAAGTCGATTTCAGCTTGTGTTAATAAGAAAGACTATTTATTAAGTGTTCCCTATCAAACTTATGATCATTTTATCCAGTTTTTAAGAGAAGCCACGCGCGACGATTCTGTTACTGAAATATTATCAACACAATATCGTGTTGCAACACACTCCGAAGTTGTTGGTGCATTGATTGAAGCTGCTGAGAATGGCAAAAAAGTAACTGTGTTTGTTGAATTAAAAGCACGCTTTGATGAGGAGGCTAATTTGCTCTATGCAAATGAAATGCGTAGGGCTGGTATTAAAATAATTTACAGTATTCCAAACCTTAAAGTGCACGCCAAAGTTGCTTTAATCATCCGTAAGCCCGATGCTGAATATAAAAGCCAGGCCTTTTTAGGAACAGGAAATTTTAATGAAAAAACGGCCAGATTATACGGAGATCATGGAATATTTACAGCACATAAAGGCATTATCAAAGACCTTGCCCGCTTATTTTCCCATCTTGAAGATCAAAAAATTGAGATGAATTTTAAACATATTTTGGTCCCTAACTATAATATGGTTGAAACATTTGTAAAATTGATTGATAAAGAAATAGAAATAGCAAAAAAAGGAGGCGATGGCTATATTTTACTTAAAATGAATGGATTACAGGATCCGTATATGGTGGATAATCTTTACAGGGCCAGCCAAAAAGGGGTAAAAGTGGATTTACTAATAAGGGGAATATGCATCCTTAAACCCGGAAAAAAATACAGCAAAAATATTCGGGTAATACGTATTGTTGACCGATTTTTAGAGCATGCCCGGGTATTTGTTTTTGGTAACAACGACGAACCAATAATTTATTTGGGCTCGGCAGACTGGATGAAACGAAACCTTTACAGAAGAATAGAATGTGATTTTCCGGTTTATGACAAAAATTTAAAACAGGAAATATTGGATATTTTAGAGCTGCAGCTAAATGATAATGTAAAAGCTTGTTTAGTTGGTGATAAAATGCTCAATATTCCTATTGAAAATAAAAAACCCTTAATTCGATCGCAAATGGCTACGTATGATTATTTAAAGAAAAAATACAAGCCCAAAACAGAATAATCAGATTGATCTGCGTTTTTCTACAGTTATTTCTGAACCTTCTGCCAAAAATCTTAGGTTAACTTGCTTAAAATTAATATGAAAGGGGATTTTTATCCCAAGTGCTTTTGTAGAATTGTTATGTCAATTTCGTAGTTGGCCAGTGTCAGTTTGCGCCATTCTGCTTTTAAAAAACTAATTTTTTGTAAAGGTATTAAAACAAATTCCATGGTTCTGATAATTTTGAAGACTCAATCAGCAAACAACTTATACCGCTTACCTGTTTCCCTTTTAGCCATTTCCAATTCTTTTTTAGCATTCGCTTTTAATCTTTCGTAAAGTTTTATCACATCAGGATGGTTGCCCATAAATAAAAAGGGCTTAAACCTTTGTACATACCTTATTTTTTGGCCTAATTCGCAGGGTTCTTTTAATACAATAGTAGCCGTTCTTGGGCTTAACCAATATTCGTTAATTTCTAAAATCCGGGTAAGTGGAATTTTAATTTTCTCCGGTTCATTTTCTATGTAAAGGTATTCTTTGTCGTAATAAATTAACCGGGCCTTGCGCACAGTGATAAAAGCATAAACAATAACCAATAATCCTAAAACAAGAACGATGTAATACGGCTGGTTTTTAGCAAGCATGTTTGCTGCAAACAAAACAGTTGCAAAAAAAATGATGATTGGAAACAGATTTTTCCAAAACGAGGTGGCTTTTGAAGATAGTTGGGTCATAAGTTCTGGTCTCTTTTGTGAATTTACATGAAGCCTGAAAAGTTAAGGCAATTTTTATTGGTAGTTCTTTTTACAGTTCAGAGTCTTCAGTAAGCAGGTTTAATCAAATTGACTCCCTGCTACTGACTGAGTACTGAGAACTACCTACTGTTATTTCTCACTTACATTCTCCAAAACCTCTACTAATAAATCCCAGAATTTCTGTACTGTTGGTATATTCATACGTTCGTCAGGCGAATGCGCGCCTTTAATTGTTGGGCCAAATGAAACCATGTCTAAGTTAGGATATTTTGTTAAAAACAATCCGCACTCAAGACCTGCATGAATGGCCCTGACTTCTGGTTTTACTTTAAACAATTTTTCGTAGGCTGCTTCGCTTATTTTTAAAATGTCCGAATCAAGGTTAGGTGCCCATCCTGGGTAACCATCGCTGTGAACTACTTCAGCACCAGCTAGTTGGAATGTGCTTGCGACCATGTTGGCTACGTCTTTCAATGCGGTATCAATTGAACTTCGCTGACTGGTATCTACAATAATTTTATCTTCTTTAAATTTAACAGATGCCAGGTTGGTTGATGTTTCTACCAAACCTTTAATTGACTGGCTCATGGCAATTACTCCATGCGGGCATGCATACAAAGCTTTGATTAAATTTTCCTGTGTGGGCTTGTCAATAACAAACTCAGGAGCCTCAACGGTATCCAATTCCAGGGTTAGATTTTTTTCAGTGGCAGCCAACTCCGCCTGAACTTCGGTGGTAAAAATAGTTAGCTCTTTTCTAACAGTTTCTTTATCTGAGTTAGGTACACTAATTATTGCCGATGCTTCACGTGCAATGGCATTTCTTAGGTTGCCCCCGTCAAAATTGCTCAATCGAACATCTGTTAATGGGGAGAGCCGGTGCAGGAACCTGTTCAGTATTTTATTCGAATTTCCCAATCCTTTATCAATCTCATCGCCTGAATGGCCTCCGTTTAGTCCCGAAATTGTGATTTTACATGAATAATAACCAGCTGGGACAATTTCTTTGGTGTATTTAAAAGTAACAGTGGTGTCCATTCCACCAGCACAACCAATAAATAGCTCACCTTCGTCTTCCGAATCAAGATTAACAAGAATTTCTCCCTTTAAAAATCCTGGCTGAAGTCCAAAAGCACCGGTCATGCCCGTTTCTTCATCAGCTGTAAAAAAACATTCGATAGGCCCGTGTTTAATCTTTTTATCAGCCAAAACGGCCAGCGAAGCAGCAATACCAATGCCATCATCGCCACCCAGCGTAGTGCCTTTTGCTTTCACCCAGTCGCCATCTATCCAGGTAGTGATGGGATCATTGTCAAAATCATGTTCTGTTTCATTATTTTTTTCGCAAACCATGTCGGTATGACCTTGCAAAATGACTGTTTTTTTGTTTTCCATACCTAGGGATGCTGCTTTTCGAATAACAACATTACCAACCGCATCTTTTTCGGCTTCCAGGTTATGTTCTTTGGCAAAATCAAGCAAGTATTGAATAATTTTTTCTTCTTTTTTCGATGGCCTTGGGATTTGTGTTATTTCATGGAAGTATTTCCATATAGTTGCTGGTTGTAATTTTAATATTTCACTCATAATATAAGTATTTTGTAGTTAGATTTTTAGCATTAAGAATTTAGCTATTAGTCATTCTCTTTGATGTTGTTTAGTTAGCATTTCCGACTTCGGCTCCGCTCAGTCTCCGGACGTACCCTGAGCGTAGTCGAAGGGTCAATCTCAACCTTAACCTCGATCTTATATCTATAATAATAACTCGCTAAGTTAATCAGAATTTATACTTTTAGCCAAATTAATTTTTATTGTAAAATGATGAAACTAACTATAGCAACCGGAATTTTATTTGCATTTCTATCCATTCTTTTTGGAGCGCTTGGAAGCCATGCATTAAAACCTACTTTGGTAGAACGACAAGCCGTTGAAAGCTTTCAAATTGCACGCGATTTCACTATGTATCATGGACTTGCATTAATTTTATTAGGAATTTTAATGCACTTGTTTCCCACTATTAAGTTTAATTACGTAGCTATTGCGTTTGTGGCTGGTAGTCTTCTTTTCCAGGGGGTAATTTTTACAAAATCGTTTGTCGATGTCGGAAAATTTGGAATTTTGAACCCAATTGGAGGTTCTATTCTGTTTTTGGGCTGGATTTATTTCTTTTATTTGGTGGTAAGGCACATAAAGTGAGGTTAGAAATTGGTATATTGGTGTACTGGAATATTTGTATATTGGTGTATTGATTTTACTTGTGATCGAATTTACTATACAAATACACAAATAACCAATATACTTTGAAGAATTTCTGAAACTTCCCCGAAAAAGAAAGTTCTAAGTTTCAATTTCTAATTTCTTAGTTTATGATTCTTATCATATAAATTCCTATGCAAACAGATGTTTTGTCTTTGCAAATGTAATAGCAACAAGTAATTAAGGAATTTGCGTGTTAACTGCTTGATTATCTGTGTGTCAAAACCTGATTAAAATCATTTTTTCTTTGTTTTTTGCCTTGAAAAATGTCTTAATTTTGAGTTAGGAAATTAATAACAACTAACTATTATTGATATGGCAAAAAGAACAATTGTGGCAATGCCTGGCGACGGAATTGGAAAAGCAGTATTGGATGAAACCATTAGGGTGCTTGCAGCAGCTGGTTTTGAAGCTGACTATGTGAAAGGCGACATTGGCTGGGAATTCTGGAAAAAAGAAGGAAACCCGTTGCCTGAAAGAACGATTAAATTAATTGAAGAACATAAAATTGGCT
Source organism: Bacteroidales bacterium (assembly GCA_050291445.1). GTDB lineage: Bacteria > Bacteroidota > Bacteroidia > Bacteroidales > NBLH01 > NBLH01. Next base: position 80,085 of record JBNKJW010000126.1, read on the forward strand.
TATTTGGTGCAATTACTTCAAAACCCAAAGATGAAGCTTTTGACGAACTTGCACCTGAACTGAAAGACAAAGGTTTGGTTTATTCGAGCCCGATTGTTGGTTTGCGTCAGCACTTTGGTTTGGATATTTGTGCACGCCCTTGCCGAACTTACAAAGGCAACCCCTTGAATTTTATTCGTCGTGGTGTGGGTAATGAGATTGAGGAACCCATGGTTGATGTAGTTATTTTTCGTCAGAACACCGAAGGTCTATATGGTGGCGTTGAGTGGTCAAATCCTCCGGCACAAGTTTACGATGCATTAATGACCCATCCAAAATTCTCCAAAAACTTTGGGAAGGTGCCAAAAGAAGAAGTTTCAGTATCTACACGAATATTTACTAAAAAAGCAACAGAACGCATTCTTCGTGCTGCATTTGAACACGCTAAAAAATATGGTTATAAATCGCTTACACTATGCGAAAAGCCAAATGTTATCCGAGAGACTTCAGGAATGATGTACAAAATGGCCCTGGCAATGCAAAAGGCTGAATTTCAAGATATTGAACTTTGGAACACCAATATTGATGCGCAAATGATGTGGTTGACCAAAAACCCTGAAGATTATGGAGTTATAGTTGCCGGAAATATGTTTGGTGATATAGTTTCAGATGGTTTTGCAGGCCTGATTGGAGGTTTAGGTTTTGCTTGTAGCGCCCAAATTAATCCCGATACCGGTATCGGCGTGTTTGAACCTACCCATGGTTCGGCACCTAAATATGCAGATTATGAAACTTCAATTGTAAACCCTGTAGCCATGATTGAATCTGCCTGCATGATGCTTGATTTTATTGAAGAAAACGAAATTGCCAGTAAAATCCGTAAAGCTGTTGCACTAGTAATTGAAGAAGGTAGAGTGCGCACCTACGACATGATGAAAATGCGAGGCAAACCGGATGTAATTTACAATGGGGCAGCTTCTACTAAAAAAATGGCGGATGCTATTATTGAAAAATTATAAATGTTTACCTGTCAGGTGATATAAAAATGACCTGATTAGGTTGAAAAAAAAGCTTTAGCTAGGAAAAAAAGTGAAAATTTAGCAAAAGCCAATATCTTTCATAAAATACTATTTACCAACTCAATAAGAGGAAATTTTGAAATTAATATAGCATGTAACTACTTTGATTAATTAGCTAACCTTAACTTACTTTGTTTCCAAGCTATTGGTATAAAAAATAATCCGTCAGGTTTACAAAATCAGGCGGATTTTTTTGTTTTCTAATAGGCATATGGCTACCTTTAGCCCGTAAATATCACTCTTCAGTAATTTTATACTGTTGACTATGAAGAAATAGCAACTATGAATTATGGGGGAGTCGTTGATATATAAATGTTGTGCTCAATTTAAAATGAAAAAGACATTTTTAATATTTATATTGACCTTTTTAATATTTGGACAATCATATAGTCAAAATACTTGTGATTGTTGGGAGAAACTTTTTGCAAGTAACGGACTTAATTACGATACCGAATTTGAAGAAATGGAAAAATCTTTTATTGACCAAAACTATCTTCAAAATTCGAGACCAGAAAGCTATTGGGCATTGGCAGACTCAATTATTCAAAGAAGTGAATATTATTTAATGAATGTAGAATTCAATCCTTTGTTCATAAAAGGTATTGAAAAGTGTATCTATCGGAATGACTGCGATAATAAAGTTTACAGAAAGTTTAGACGCATGAATAATAAGCTTTCTTCATATAAAAACATAAGTCCAAGAAAAGTTTTTAAAGATTTCAAAAAGCTGTTTAATAGAAAAGACTTTTACCAAAATATAGTGAAACATTATTTTTTGTTATTCTATATTGCTCCATTGCTACAACAAGACAATGGTATTCAAAGAATCAAAGTAGGGGAAAATTGAAATAAAGATGAAAACAGAGCACAACAAATAGCTAAAACTCAAAAAGGGCAACTTGCTTATTTTGAAGTTTGTACAAGAAATAAAGCCCGCCAAATCATTGATTTGGCTATTATGAATAGAAAATATAATATCAAAATCAATAATTTGGCTATTTGCTAAACGAAAAGGTTGTACTTTTAATCCCTTTCTGCGTTTAGCTTAGCGTTGTAAGTTATTAAAAATTAACCCTAAATTTATGATTAAACTTAAATTACTTCTAATTTTTTTTTTGACACCTATTTCATCAATTCTTGCACAGGAATTTGAATATAGTAAAGAAGTTGCATCGGATTATGCAAAAGCTAGAATTAAAGAATTTTCATATAATCAAAGCCAATCAACACAACCTGACGAATTTGATTATACGAAAGTTAATTACCATTCTGATGTAAGTAGCGATTGTGACAACATAAAATTCCGATATGTTTTAGTTGCATTTGAGGGACTTGATGGTGGAAATGCAGTAGTAATATTGCGTTATAGTAAAGACGACATTTTTTCTGAATTTATATCCGTATTTTTCACATCACAAACTTTCAAAGAAATAATAGAAGAAATCGAAAATACTGAACCATTTGATTATTGGAATTGTGGAATTTAGATTAACAACTTACAACATTGCCTAAGATATCAGGCTGACTATCAGTTTGTTGGAAATGCAAAGCATTGCAAATTGCCACCAAATTGTTTGTTTTGCTTTTAGATAGAGAAAACATATGATTTTCAAATATTATATCGATGTAACTAAATTTAATTTATGCTTTTCAATTATAGTAGGTTTATTTACGCCATTTGGTGGAATAGTCACATTCGGAACAATTGGTAACCTAATTGGAGTGCTGTGTTATAATCAATTCTATATGGAACAATATTATTTTTATTATAATCGCGGAATAAGCAAAAAACGATTAGTTTCCTTTTTGTTTAAAGTGAATCTTCTGATTATTAGTTCAATAGCCTTGCTAATTTTTACGGAATTATGAATGTTTTTAAATTATTTCGGGTAGAAAAAAGCTTTGGTTCAAAAATCGTTTTAAAGAATATTGAATTTGAGAGCAAAGAAGGTGAAATACTTGGAATTTTTGGAAGAAATGGTTGTGGAAAATCTACCTTATTAAAAATAATCTTTGGAACTTTACGGTTTGACAAGTTCGAAGCATTTTTGAATGGCAATAAATACCTACCTGAAAAAAATATTGAAAAACAACAAATTGCCTATCTTCCGCAGCATAATATTTTGCCATTCAATAAAAAAGTACGTGATATTGTAGCAATGTATTATCCAAACCCAAAGATTCAGGATTGTATTTTATATAATCCCAAAATAGCAAGTTTTGATGGTAAAAGGTTTGGTCAACTTTCTGAAGGATACAAAAGATATTTCGAAATTATGTTAATTGCGCAATTGCCCCATAAAGTAATGATTTTTGATGAACCATTTTCCATGATTGATCCAATTGAACAGGAACAGATTACTGAATTACTAATGAGTTTAAAACCTAATAAAAGTATCATTATCACTGATCATTATTATAGAAACGTACTAAACATTACTGACCAAAATATAATAATAGCAGATGGAAATAGTCAGAAAGTTAATTCAATAATGGAACTTAAAGAACTTGGATACTTAAACAAGATTGGTTCTTTGACTGATATGGCATCTTGCTGATAATCAGAGGAGTATGAGGTTTTATTCCCCCTGGGGCATAAACCTGCCAAAGGTAAGCCCTTTGTGTTGCAGCCCTGGATAACATGTTAATAAATGAAGCATTTTATAGCTATTTTAGGAATATCACTTTTCTTACAAGCTTGCCTTGTTAGCCGAACCTCAAGACCTAAACTAACAGGGTATGTATTTGATATGGATAGTAAAATACCTATTGCCGGATGTGCTGTAGGAGAATCTTTCACCGACTCTACCGGATACTATGAATTAAAAGAGAAAAGATATAGAGAATTTACCTGGGTGGGAAAGGAAGCTCCTCCCTTGCGTGTTGAAGAGCTTGTTGTGATTGATGGATATACTACTGACACAATAAAAGGATGGAACCCTTTCGGCGGTGGACTAAGAAAGGGGGCTCATTGGGAAATGGAGAGAGTGTAAAATAAACTCTGTCTAAAAAATGAAATTTTAAATTTGCAATTTTTTATGATAGAAAAGAAGAAAGAGTCCCCTGAATACATTGCGCTTA
>JBNKJW010000127.1:0-2425 GCA_050291445.1 Bacteroidales bacterium
TTACCTTAAAAAAGAAGCTGATGAAAAACTGTATAAATTGTATTACAGAATGGGCTTTTATGGAAACGAAGAACTGCTTTTTGACCCGGTAAACTATAATAAAAGTTCTGGAGATAAGTATATAATCAATTTTATCCAACCCAGTTGGGATGCAACGAAAATTGCCGTTGGTTTTACCAAAAATGATGAAGAGTTCTCAGAATTAGTTGTTTTAAATGTAAATACTAAAAAACTTTATCCTGATGTGATTACCCATTGCTGGCCTTCGGAACTTGGCGGCATTTCATGGTTAAAAGACAATTCAGGTTTTTTTTATACCCACATACCAGTATTAGATAAAACTTCGGAGGACTACATCTTAAACACAGCTTCAGTTTTATATAAACTGGGCAGTAAATCTAAAAAGCTTAATGTTCTATTATCTGCAAAAAATAATCCTGATATAAATATTAAACCGGAAGATTTTCCTATAATATACTACAATCCATATTATGAAAATATTTTAATCGGTGGAATTGAAGGGGCTGGAGCATTTATTGATTATTATTATTCAAAAATTAATAGCAAAGGTGAAATATCAGAGTGGAAACCTTTATCTAAAAGAGATGATAAAATAGAGCAATTTATATATGATGGTAAAGACTTTTACTTCTTATCAGCATTCAACACGCCTAATTATAAGTTGTGCAAAACAAGCTTTAATAATCCAGACTTTAAAAACCCTGAAATTTTGGTTGAAGAGGATTCAAATATGGTTATAACTGATTTTGCACTGGCTAAAAATGGTGTTTATTATGTGAAAACAAAAAATGGAATAGATGCTCAACTCTATTGTTTAAAAGATGACAAGGAACATAAAATTATTAGCCCAAAGCAATCAGGACATATAGATGTTATTTCCAAATCGCCAAATAGTTTGGATCTTTGGATTAAAATTGAAGGTTGGACGAATCGTCCTATTAAATATCGTTATGATATTACAAAAGAGATATTTATACAAGAAGACCTATACCCATATCCGCAGTACCCGGAACTGAACGACGCTGTGATAGAAGAGATCGAAATAACATCTCATGATGGTGTAAAGGTGCCTTTTTCAATTATTCATAAAAAAGGCATTAAGTTGAATGGGAATAATCGAACTTTTATAACAGGATATGGAGCCTTTGGTTATTCGAACTCTCCTTTTCTTAATCCTTATATATTGCACTGGGTGCGTGAAGGAGGTATTTATGCAGTAGCACATGTACGTGGAGGAGGTGAAAAAGGAGAAGCATGGCACAAAGGTGGTTTTAAACAGACTAAGCCAAATTCATGGAAAGATTTTATTGCATGCACTCAATATTTAATAAATAAGAAGTATACGAACCCTGATAAAATTGCTGCCTGGGGAGGTAGTGCTGGTGGCATTCTAATAGCGCGAGCTATTACTGAACGTCCGGATTTATATAGGACTGCAATTATTAGTTCAGGAGCAATAAATATGTTGCGGTTTGAGTTTGGACCAAATGGAAAAAATGTAACAAAAGAATTTGGTACGGTTGAAGACTCAACAGAATTTCAAGCGCTTTTTGAAATGGATGCATACCAGCATGTAAAATCTGGTACTAATTATCCTTCAGTTTTACTACAAACAGGGATTAATGACTCAAGACTCCCAGTATGGAATTCGTCTAAATTTGCAGCAAGGTTACAAGCTGCTGAAACTGGAGAAACCCCAATTTTACTTTCGATAGATTTTGGTGGTGGACATGGATTCGATATGACATCAGATAAGCGAGATCAAAATACAATTGATATTCTGACCTTTGCCCTCTGGCAAACCGGCCATCCTGATTTTCAGTTGAAGGAATAGACTTTGAAGATTTTAAAATGACCAAAACTAATTATAAAGTGTCTCATGAAATTCGACAAAAATTTGGATGGAAGGCAGAAGGCAGAGAAAAAAAAGGTGCTGATTTTTCACCAAACTTCGGTCACAATAAAGATTCATAGAAACTAGAAATTGCAGGGTTTTAACCATCAGTTAACTAATAAGAAGAAATGAAAAAATATAAATTTCTGGTTTTTTGCATGACAATTCTTATTGCCCCTAAAAACCTTTACGCTCAGCATCTTAAGGATTTAATTCTCCCCCAGGTGGTTAAAGACACCTTTTATGGAAAAGTTTACGAGGATCCTTACAGGTTTCTGGAAAACAGTAACAATCCAGAAGTAAATGAGTGGCTACATAAACAATCAGACAAGGCAACAATAACTCTAAGTAAAATAGCCAACCGAGAGACTATTTTAGCCAAACAAAAAGCAAGTAGGGGAAAAAACCCACGAAACAAATATTTAAAAATAACAGAGAACAATAATTATTTTTACCTTAAAAAAGAAGCTGATGAAAAACTGTATAAATTGTATTACAGAATGGGCTTTT
>JBNKJW010000128.1:0-6972 GCA_050291445.1 Bacteroidales bacterium
CATTAAAATACCTGCCCACTAAATAGCCTATAATAGCAAACGAAACAATAATTATGAAATAAAAAATCCAATTAAATGGATAAGAAGTTAAGTAAAAGTACGCGCCATAAAGTGAAAACTCTGGCGCATGGCTTATGATGCCGCTTATTATAAAAAGGAGGGAAATAAAAAACCCAAGTGCCAGACCATTAAGACTATAACTGATAATATAATTTCTATTTTCAGTTTGATTCATATAAATTATCTAAGTTAAATCATTGCTAATAAGGCATTACAAACAGACTTTTTATGCAAATTTTGTTTAAAGATAATACCTTTTGAGGATTATTTTACAAATACTGTACAAAACAGCAAGATTTAAAAAAAAAATTTAATATTCAAACTTTTCTTAAAAAAAATCACTTATAATTTACTTATTTTCAAAATTACTTCCATTTAGGTACTTAGTAATTAGGTTTTGGAGTTTTTCAATAGAATAGGGTTTGGTAAGTATTTCATTAAATCCTGCTAAATTTATTTCATCTCCGTACTCTGCAAGGTTATGCGCTGTGAGTGCAATGACTGGTAAATTTTCAAAATTTGCAGGCATCTTATTTCGAATGTACCTTATTGTTTCAAATCCATTCATTACTGGCATTTCAATATCGAGCAAAACCATTCCGAAATTTTCCTCTTGCAACGAATCTATTGCAGCTTGTCCATTATTTACTGATTTTGATTCTACTCCAATATCTTCAAGAGCTAAACTTAGCAACAACCTGTTTGAAAAAATATCGTCAACTATTAAAATTTTATCATTAACCACTTTGCTGCAAGTATTATAACTTCATGTTTCTATTTTCACTTAATGGGGTATTTTCTTCAATATCAGCTTTGATGTTTTCGCTTTGGTTTTGTTCTACCTTAAAGCCCTCGCTGGCTGGCAGTATATCACCTTCAAAATTATCTTCAATATCGTTTTTATTTTCCTCCAGAGCTATCTCTTGTTCTATTGCATCAATTTCCTGCTTTTTCCATTTGCCAATTGCTAGCTTATTGATTTCATTTTTTGCTTCTTCAATTTCTTTTACCAACTTTTCGTTGTTCCTTTTTTCAGCACCGATTTGTAGCTCATCTTTTTGCTTTAGCAATTCTAAATAATTATTTGCCAACACCTTAGCTTTTATTTTTTGCTTTTTATATTCTATTTGTTTTTCGTATTCTTCTTTATCAATAAGCTCATCATAAGGTCCTCTTTTTGATAAAAGTTTTACTAAAATAGGTGACGACTCAATAAGTATAAACAATATAAAAATAAACCAGCTGGCATACATCACTGTTTGATTTTTACCTGATAAAACACTCATAGCCTCCATTCTTGCAAGTAAGCCGTCTGCCTGTTTTATTTTAAGACTGCTCCTATCCACCTGCTCTTGACGTCCGCTTTCTAAAACAGCAAGTGTTTCCAGGTTTTTTTTAATCTGAGCGTTGTTTAAACTCTTTAGCTCAGATAGTTCTTTGTCAATTTTATCATATTCGGCCTTTTTCTCCCGATAAACTGTACCTTTTCCCATTTTTGAAGTAGGGCTCCTGCCTTCTGCCTCTTCAATTGTCATTGAAAAAAGTTTATCACGCAACTCCTCTTTTTTTCTAATTTCTTCTTTCAGCTTTTCATTTTCAGCGGTTAATTTCTGAATACTCTCAAACTCATTATCTATCAACTGCTTATACTCGATTGAGTTTTCAGACTGAATAATTTGCAATACTCCATCTATTTCCTTTTCAAAAAGCTTCAATTCCAGTGGCCTTGATATTACTACAGCCAATAAAACCGCAAGGATAAGTCGGGGAAGTGAAAAAAGGAATTCAGAAAAAAACCTTTCTTCTTTCTTTAAACTGGAAACGATGTACCAGTCGAGGAAAAAAATTAATATGCCCCAAAAAAAACCAAAAATAATGGCTAAAGGAAGTGAATTGAAAATCATATAAAGCGCATAAAACCCTGTAATAGAAGCCATTAATCCGGTAAGAAATACAATAATTCCAATACCAAAGAATTTGTTATAGTCTGTTGGGCATCCTTTTAAAAGGTATAAACGTGCACCTGAACACCAGCAAAAAAAACGGTAAACCGGACCAAGGTGGTAATTGTGTGGCACTTGTGCTTGTTGCTTTGTAAATGCTTCCATCTCTATCTTACTTTCGTTAGCCCTCAAAGTCAAATATTTTCTCATTCAACACGAAGAATTCTGTCCTATGGCAATGCTAAAGGCTTAAAAGTCTATCTTTTCCTTAGGCTTAAGACCTGGTTGGCAATTTTATCAAGTGCTAATGTGTAATTGGCAGCTCCGAGTTTTATTGCTTCTTTGGGCATACCAAAAACTACACACGAGGCCTCGTCCTGGGCAATTGTTTTAGCACCGGCCTCTCTCATCTCCAACAATCCTTTTGCTCCGTCATCTCCCATGCCTGTCATAATTACCCCAACAGCATTGTTTCCGGCATATACAGCTGTAGAGCGAAACAGTACGTCAACAGATGGCCTGTGCCTGTTAACCAATGGCCCATCCTTCACTTCAACATAGTATCGTGCACCAGATCTTCGAAGCAACATGTGTCTGTTTCCTGGAGCAATAAGTGCTTTCCCTTGTAAAACTGCGTCACCATCTTCAGCCTCTTTTACCGATATAGTGCAAAGCTCATTTAATCTGTCGGCAAAGGATTTTGTAAAATGTTCTGGCATATGCTGAACAATTACAATACCTGGTGCATCAGCAGGCATAGCCTCTAGAAATACTCTCAAAGCCTCAGTTCCCCCGGTTGAGGCCCCTACAGCAATTACTGTATCGGTTGTTTGCGGAAAATTGTATGATTTTGTTCTTGGTATTACAGCATCAGCGGAAAGTTTAGGTTGCACTTTCATTGGTTCAACAATCCTTCGTGGCTTTCTCCTAAGTTTTGAAATAGCAGCAGCCTTAATAATATCACATAGTTTAATTTTAGATTCTTCGATGGCCGCTTTTGTGTTGAACTGTGGTTTTAGCATTATTTCAACAGCACCATATTCTAAAGCTTTTAATGCGGTTTTAGTACCTCTCTCGGTTAAACTCGAAATAACTACCACCGGAATTGGATGCTGCGACATTATTTTCTTCAAAAAAGTAAGGCCGTCCATCCGTGGCATTTCAATATCAAGACTTATTACATCAGGTACTTCTTTTTGTATTTTTTTTGCTGCAATATATGGATCACTAGCGGTACCCATAACTTCAATCTTTGGATCTGAATTAAATATTTCAACCAAAGCATTACGAACTATTGCAGAATCATCAACTACAAGTACCTTGATTTTGCCCATATTTTTTATATTTTAATAACAAATCTATAAAATTAATGAAATAATTGCAATACAAGGAGATTGCAAAATTAATTATGAAAGAAATAGACATGAATTAAACCTTTTGTGAACCAACATATTTTTGCCTTACCTCTCCACTATAGGTGTCAAAAATAATTTTTCTTCCATATTTGCCTCCAACACTTGAAGCAACAATTGGAATATTTTCTTCATGCAATAATTCTTTCGCAATACTTATATTTCTTTCACCAATCATAAATTGGCTGACACTGGTGCTGATTATTTCAGCACCTCCAAAAATCTTAGCTTTTACATTTTTTCTTGAACTGCCTAAGCTTTCAATGTTATCTATTAGCTTTTTTATAGCTATATTTCCGTAGCGAGGAGATGCAAGTCCCTGACCATTCCATAATGGCAACATATAATGATTCATACCCCCAATTTTTAGAACAGGGTCATACAAGCAAACAGCAATACAGGAACCTAGTATGGTGGTGATTAAATAAGGCTCTGGATTGATATGTATTGCACCGGGATATAAAAAATGTTTCGGTCTCTCCATTCACCTAGTCATTAAAATATTTCATCATCACCAAAGATTAATTCATTTCCGTCATCAGAGAATGCTTCAGGATCCTCATCCGGCTCAGGAATACAAATTGTAAAAGTTGTTCCCTGGTTTTTCTTACTTTTAATTTTAATATCGCCACTTAAAAAGTCAAGTAAAGCTTTATTTATTGATAACCCTAGCCCATGCCCACGGTTAATTGAATTAATTCCGGTATCAATCCTTTTAAACCTGTCGAATATAATTTCCTGGTTTTTTTCAGAAATTCCAATACCAAAATCCTGAACCGAGATAAACAATTGGTTACCCTCTGTCCAGCGTTTTACAATTATTTTATTATTTTTACTAAACTTTATTGCATTGTCTACAAGGTTTGATAGTATTAACTTCAGCTTTTCAGGATCGATTTTAAAGATAAAATCATCTCCTTCAGGTTCTTCTTTATTAAAATCAAAAATCAGTTGTTTTTTAGTCGTTTCGGGTAAAAAAGACTCCAATAAAGCTTCTATCAATAAATCCACTTTAACATTTGAGACTTCGATAAACAATTCGCCGGCTTCAATTTCGGCAGCAGCGAATATATTTTTCAATTGAAAGTCTAAATTAAATGCTTCGGAATGGATTAAACTTGCCATTCTCTTTACTTTATCCCAGTCACCTTCTTTTACTGAAAGAATATTTTTTGATAATACAACAATAGATGTGAACGGATTAACAATTTCATTGGTTATATTTGATATAAAATGGCTTTTCAACGACTCAGATTCTGCCAGTTTCGCATTCACCTCCTTTAATTCGGCTGTAATTCTCTCAAGTTTTTTAAGCGACTCTTTCTTTTCTTCAAACCTGAGTTTAAGCTCCTCTATTAACAGCTCGTCTGTAATGACTATATTGCTCATTTCTAAGTCTTTAATTTGAAATTATTTTCTTAAATAAACTGTAGGTTTAAGTTGCTTTAAAGGAACATCAATGTTAGTTATTGACTCAGAATGGCCTAAAAAAAAGAAACCTCCTGACCTTAAATGCCTACATAATTTATTTATTACATTTTCTTGTGTTTCGCGATCAAAATAAATTAATACATTTCGACAAAATATAATATCAAACTGCTCATTTACCGGGTAAGAATCATCCATAAAGTTCACCCTTTGAAATTTTGCCTTGTTTCTAAGTTCCTTATTGACCCGAACTAACTTTTTTGTTTTGTCTTTGCTTTTTAATAAATACTTTCGCTTAAATTCTAATGGTATCATTTGTACCATTTCTTCCGGATAAATTCCCGCATAAGCTTTTTTTAGCATTAGAGTTGAAATATCGGTTCCCAAAATAGAATAATCAAATCCGGCATTTTGTTTCCCAAACTCGCTCAACTCTATTGCCAAAGTATAAACTTCGGGTCCGCTAGAACAACCAGCACTCCATAATTTAATATTTTTCTTTTCTTCATAAAGTTGAGGTAAAATAGTATTTTTTAAATATTCAAAATGTGCTGGTTCCCTGTAAAAATCTGTTTTATTGGTTGAAACCACATCTATCATATGAACAACTTCGTTGGTTTCACCTTTAAAAACATACTCAATATATTCCTTAAATGAATAGATTCTTAGTGCCCTCAACCTTTTTTGCAACCTACTTTGCAACATGATTTTTTTTTCAGGGGGCATTTTTATACCGTATTCAGAATAAATGAATTTGCTCAACTTTGCAAATTCAGTTTCAGACAACTGTGCTGCAAAAACCCTCTGTAAATCAAAATCTTCCATGAATCCGTAAAATTAGAATTTCTCAAAGCCATCATCCAGGATATCATTTTCTCCCAAATCTATGTCAATTCCTTTACTTTTATTTTTAGGAATTGTTTTATCTTTTCTTTGTTCTGTTGATTTTTTGATGCTCTGCTCCAATTTAGGTTTCGTCTCTAATTTTTCCTTTTTTTCAGGCAGAGGTTTAGTTTCTTTTGTAATCGATCTCCTCTCTTTTGGGTTGTTGGTTAAATTTGTTCTATCTCGCTTTTTTCTTGCCTCAAGTTTAAAAAATGCAATCAGTTTATTTAACTTATTTGATAAAATCGATAGAGATTCAACATTACCGGTTAGGGTTTCAGCAATTGATGCATTCTGTTGTGTTACACCATTTAATTGTTGAATAGCATTGTTTATCTGTTCAGCGCCAGCTTTTTGCTCTAAACTTGCACTGGTAATATACTGCACAAGTTCCGCTGTTTTTTTTATCTCTGGAACAATATCTTCAAGAGATTGTCCTGATTTTTTTGCTACCAATAAGCTTTTATTTGTTAAATCATCTATTTCTGATGCAGCCAATTTTGAGCGATCTGCCAGTTTTCCAACTTCGTTTGCAACCACTCCAAAGCCTTTACCATGAACTCCAGCCCTGGCAGCTTCAACTGCTGCATTAAGTGCAAGAATATTCACCTGAAAAGCAATATCGTCAATAACGGACGTTTTTGTGACAATATCATTCATTGAATTGGCAGTAATTTTAACGTTTTTACTACTTTCTTCAATTTCTGTAGATGATTTTTGTGCAATTTTATCAGCTATTTTGGCATTTTCGGCATTTTGCTCAATATTAGCACTCATTTGCTCCATTGATGCAGAAACTTCCTCGCTTGATGATGCTTGCTCAGAAGCTCCTTCAGATAGTTTTTTTGAAGTTTCAGAGAGTGCATTACCCGACTCCTCAAACTTCTCCATTGTATCCTTAACCGCTGTTATAATTTCGCTAAACCTAGTAATAATGGATTGCAAAGATTTGCCCAGGTCTGTAATTTCGTCATTACCTACTGTCTCAAAATCTATATAAAGATTTCCTTTGGCCATTCTTTTTGCTGCTGCAGCAAGGTTTCTGATACGGGCAACTATTTTGTTAAAATAAATATAAGTCAGAACTAGTGTAGCAAAAGCAAATACAACAGCAATTATTACCCATAGGAGCAAAGCTTCTCTAGCCCCTCCAACTATTTCTTCTTTTGGCACTTCAATTCTTAATTGCCAACCGTTTTTTAATCTATTAAACTCTATTGGCTCGTAAAAAACAAATGAACCGT
>JBNKJW010000129.1:0-4335 GCA_050291445.1 Bacteroidales bacterium
GTCAGTGGTTTTTGCAATTTTTGCAAATTAGCATCCTTAATATTTCCCTGTATCAAAGAATCTTTTGGATATTTATTCATGTGGATAATAGCAGTATTACAGCAACATTGGATAAACTTTATTTTTGGATTAACATGAATCGCCGTCGTCATCCTAAACCTGGTTATATCAAACCGGACTCTAATTTTAAAAGACTCTTGAGGATACTTTATTGTTTTTATCAATTGCATCATCATCATAATAACTGGCGGAAATGCCCATCAAGTCTTGAAAAACGTGTTGATAATCTTCTTTCAAATATTTGTCTTCCATCTCCAAACAATACAGTTAAAGACAACTTCAAAAAATTGGGTGTTAATATCTGTAAGGACTTTTGCACAATAGCCAATAATCATTTGAACCATTCTTTAGATAAATTGTTAAATGACTTAGAATCTGATGAATTCAGATCCCTAGAACATGTAAGACTATTTAAAGCACTCATTGTGGTAAAAAGATGGGTAAATAGATCATACAAGAATCAAAATCCAGAAATTTGGACTAAATTGTGCAATGAATTGAAGCGAATTTTTCCAAGAATTAAAATAGTGTTTGAAAATGATAAGTTTGTGGATAAAAGTAGTGAAACGCATCAGGATAATATACCCTTGAACTACTCTCCTATCTCCAGCCCCCCCCCATACTCAACTCTCTGAATCTGTGGAATCTGGAGTTTCGTTCCTAAACAGGACAGTTTTCGAAAGTCAGTCAAGCACTCTTCGTTCATCAACCACCGGACAAGCTGATAAGAGACCTCGTCCCTCCTCTAGTTCATCGGAGGGGAGTGCAGCCAGTACGCCTATTCGATCTGATTGCAAAAAACTAAACCGTCGCCTGCTTTCGGATTCTCTAAATAATCTGGATTCTACAGGAGGCATTGATATGGGAACTCAATATTCAGAAGCTGACACTTCTAGCAAATCAAGCTCAGTGATGTCATCCACTTTATCAGTTCTGAACGAATTAGATGAAGATAACTTACCTCTTTCAGTCCATCAAAGGAATATAAGAGGTGAGAAACATGGAACCATGATTCAACTCCGATCGGACGTTAGAGAGCACTGGTCTATTGATCCCGTGAAAGATGATGACACTACTTTAGTCATTGGTGATTCCAATATTAGTAGAATCCCTCTGGAAAACATCCCCCCTTCCTGGAATACTTACAGCTTTAGTGGAGCACATATTCACGATTTTACTAGGATTGTAAAAAAATATAATGGACCTAAACCTAAAAAGATTATAGTATGTATAGGAATTAACAATCGTGACTACCCTGAGCATGTGATTAGAGATCATTTTAGTTTGTTCCAAAATAACTGTGACAAAATCTTTGGATTAAACCGTACCTTCTTTGTGATCCATAATATCAGTCCGCTTCTAAATGAATCTCAAAAGGAACACATCCATCTAATCAACAACTTATTCAGAGAATGCCCTTTGACCATTGACCCGTTGGGAAGAGAATTGTTCAGAATCCAAGAGTGGGACCCAAATCGAATTCACTGGAGTAAGGATACTGCAATTCATATGATTGGACACTGGGTGATGTATTTAAACAATTTGCATTGAACACTAATTCTATTAACTTTAAAAATTGTTCCGTATTAAATTTATCATGCCATACTCTGACAGAAGCAGAAAAATCGCTATTAGACAAAGGATTATCCTTTGTACGTACCGAGTCCTTTGTTTGTTAACAAAGCCAGTATTGTAAATGCTGCTTCTGATTTTAAAAGGCGTTTGAAACTGAATCACATGTTTAAAAACAAGCCATCAAAAAACCGTCTAGAATTCACTGGGAAATCATATTTTAACCCTCCGGATTCTCTGACCCCTGACCATATAAAACTGTTTAGTTACGAATTAGATAAAGAAATAAAATCATTTCTTCCAAACCCTATTTCAAGCAATATCAGTCATTCGGAAAAAGAGGCATTATTAGCCCTTAAAAATAACTCATCTATTGTAATCAAGAAAGCCGATAAAGGCGCGACTACTGTTATTCTTGATCGCACAAATTATATAAATGAAGCAGAAAACCAACTTAAAAATTCGAAATTTTATGAGGAAATATCTAATGATTTAGACCTAAAAACAAGGGAATTTATTAATAAAGAATTACTTGATATGCTTGAAAAGGGTTTTATAAAAAAATCTCAATACGAATTTCTTCTTGGTGACTCAGACTCACACCGAAATCGTGTTTTCTACACCCTCCCAAAAATTCACAAATCAATAGACTCTTGGTTCATTCCTAATCAATCACCTCCCGGCCGCCCTATTGTATCAGACGTTTCTAGTGAAACTAATGAAGTTGCCAAATTCCTTAGTTATCATTTAAAAGAATTGGCTTCATCCCATCCCAGTTATTTGAAAGACACCTATCATTTTATATCTAAAATTAGGAATCTTAAAATTCCTGCCAATTGCGCACTTGTCACATTAGATGTGAAAAGTTTGTACACAAACATCGACAACAAGAAAGGCATTGCTGCGGTTCGTCGTATGATGAAAAAGTATCCAAACCCAAATCGCCCAGATTCTCAAATTCTTAAATTACTAGAACTCTGTTTATCCCATAATACTTTTGAATTCAATGGTAAACGGTACATACAGAAAAATGGGGCAGCTATGGGACATGCTTATTGTGTTGAATATGCGAACATATACATGGCAGACTGGGAGGAAAATGTATTGAAAAAATGCACCTTAAAACCACTATTGTGGGTCCGTTTCATAGATGACATATATATTCTATGGCCGCATGGATACGACTCTTTTCAACAATTTTTTAACGTTCTAAATTCACATGACGAATCAATTCAACTGACCTCAGATTATCAAAATGAGAGCATAAACTTCCTTGATGTAGTAACATATAAGGGAGTAAATTTTGATTCAGAAGGTATATTAGATACTAGAGTGCATTTTAAAGATACTGATTCCCACCAGTTACTTCACCATAATTCTTTTCATCCTAAACATACCTTTAAGAGCGTTGTAAAAAGTCAAGTTTTAAGGTTTTTTAGGATTTGCAATAATTTGTTTGACTTTAATTCTGCCTGTAATATATTATTTAAAGCCCTTGAACCAAGACATTACTCTAAGAGAATGCTTCGCCGGATTAAACACGACGTAATTGCTACCAATAGTGGTTTTCTTAATAAGCCACATAGTGCAGGACGTTCCCATCCTTGCAATGGTCAGAGATGCACCAGATGCATTCTTATCCCAGAGACAAAGTCAGTTTTAGTTCATGGTCAACCATTTGTTATTAATAGTAATCTAAATTGTAATAGTAAAGGGGTAGTCTATTTGATAAATTGTCTTAAATGTTCGGTTTATTATGTTGGTGAGACTGGCAATCCTCTTCGTACCAGACTCAATCAACATATAAATGACATCAAGCATAATCGCTCCACGTCAGTTGCTGAACATTTCAATAGCTCCTTACATGATATTGATAGAGATTTTCGCATCACCCCCTTACTATCTGAACCAAATTCAAGCCACAGAAAATACCTTGAAAGCACACTAATTAAACGCTTCCAAACTGAAAAACCAATTGGCCTAAATGATAGATGTGATGACATAAAACGTTCTGAAAGCGTTATTCCAATCATTCTACCATTCTCACCAGACTCAAATTCATTTAGCCATAAAACAAAAGCCCTGGCCAATAAACATTATGTTTCAGATAATAAAATCATAACAGCTTTCACGCGTAATAAAAACCTAAAAGACATCCTAGCACCAAGTAAGTTGAAAAATTCACACATTAAAATTTAAATTATTGAAAACTGTCCTAAATTTTGACTTCTACCCATAATTCCACTTTTGTATATATAAATTGTTGTAATACTGTTATTATTCACTATTATGCTCTGACGAAGACAATAAAGTTGAAAATTTAGCTTTTTCTAAGATCTTTGAGTCAGTGGTTTTTGCAATTTTTGCAAATTAGCATCCTTATCTTCTTTTAGCTTTTCACCGATCTTTTCACTTCTTTTTGGAGTTTCATTATCATTAACGTTATTTACTTCTAAGCAGTCAGTTGGTGGAAGCATGGTGTCGAATTCTTCATTTTTACTGCGATCAGTTGACTGATAAATGGTGTCGAATTCTACGTTTTTATTGCAATCAGTTGATTCAAGCATGGTGTGAAATTCACCAATTTTGTTGCAGTCATTTGATTGAAGCATCTCATTCAACATTGTTTGTTCTAAAATGAAGTCATCTTCAGTTGTAATTTTGGTTCCTTTTAACTGTTTTCTGATTTCACTAGATTGTAAA
>JBNKJW010000130.1:0-3412 GCA_050291445.1 Bacteroidales bacterium
TTAATCCTTACCTTGACCTAAATTCCAATCTTTCTCCTTTTCAACTTTAGCACTCATAAATACTCAAGGCACTTATAAGTACTTCTTTAATTTTAGATCAAATAAAAAATCTGTGGTTTTGTTCCTGCTTCAGGAGCCAGAGTTTTCCATTTTCTATTGGCGATAACTTTTGAAACTCCGCTATTTTTATCATCTAAATCGCCAAAATACATACAGTGTGTAGGACAAACCGATACACAAGCCGGATCCTGTCCATTTTTCACCCGGTGATCGCAGAAAGTACATTTGTCTACCCAACCTTCGGGACTGCTGTACCTGGCATCATAAGGGCATGATTGAATACATGCACCACAACCAATGCATTTTTGATGGGTTACTTTTACTATCCCACCTTCGATAATATGGCTTGCCCCTGTTGGGCAGGTTCTTACACATGGAGTGTTATCGCAATGATTACACCTTTCAGAACGAAATTCTAGCTCAAGAGAAGGATAAGAACCATCAACCGTTTCTGTTACCCAATCTCTTGCATACCCAATTGGGATATTGTTTTCCGTTTGACAAGCTACAACACAATCGCTGCAACCTACACATTTCACGGTATCTATTGCCATTGCATACCTCATGCTTGTACCTCCTTTCCTGGGTTTTCAGTGAGGAACGTAACAAAGTTGCTTCTCATTCCTGTTCCTCCTGATTCTTTATCAATTAATACATTAGTAATCATTTCCGTGTCCATAACACCTTTTCCAAAGGCCCTGCTCAGTCTTTTATCCTTATGCCCAAAACCATGAACCATGTAAACAGAATCCCATCTTATTCTTTCTGTAATTCTTACCTTTATTGGGTATTCCGAAATAGCTCCATCCTGATTCTGAAGCCAAATTTTTTGACCATTTTTAAAGCCCCACTGACTGGCAACCTTTGGATTTACCCAAACATTATTTTCGTCCATTAAATCTGTAAGTCTTGGATTATTAGCCGTCCGGCTAAATGTATGCATAGGTGCACGCCCGTAAATCAACCTGTAAAATCCTTCGTCGGGTTCAGGAAGTGGTGTGTAAACAGGCATTGGGTCAAAGCCATAAGCAGCCAATTCATTTGAAAATAATTCTATTTTCCCGCTTTCGGTATCAAATTCAGGGATTTCTCCTGGTACAAAATACAGGTCGTCAAACTCTCTTTCGAACTTTTTTACCCCAATTTTTTTCATTTCATCCAACGAAGAACCTATTTGCTTCAATTGCCAGTCAAGCACTTCGGAATAATCATCGTACTTAAAATGAGCGCCCAAGCCAAGTCTTTCTCCAATCTGTTTTGCCATCCACCAGGCTGGTTTCGAATCATATTTTGGCTTGGCAGCAGGCATTCTCAGTGCAATATTTGGTTCGCGATGTGGCGAAACCCTTATATCATCATACCTTTCCAGATAAGTACATTCTGGTAATACAATA
This sequence comes from Bacteroidales bacterium, assembly GCA_050291445.1. Classification (GTDB taxonomy): domain Bacteria; phylum Bacteroidota; class Bacteroidia; order Bacteroidales; family NBLH01; genus NBLH01. Next base: position 1,455 of record JBNKJW010000130.1, read on the forward strand.
TCAGCAAAACCAGTAATTTCGGTAGGCATGGTATCAATTACTACAACAAACTCCTGATTTTGAAGGGCTTCAATAGTTCTTTTTGTATTGGGTATTGATACCGGAAGGTTGGTTCCTATAACAAACCATGCTTTTATTTTTTTATCTCCTTTATAGTCTGGGTGGGAACCATCAACCAATAGATTAGTAACCCCTTGTGTTGCAAATGGGTACTTTTCCGGGTTAATATCTTTCCAGGACCACTTTGGTTTAGGGTTTGTTTCTGATGGGAATTTTGGCAACTTAGCCTTAGCTGGCAGGTAAAAACCTCCTCTTCTACCGTAAGAACCCAGCAAAGCGTTTAAAATAGCTACAGCCCTAAGTCTTTGTGTATCATTCCCGTACCAGGTAACATGCCTGCCAGGATGAACAATTACAGCCGGTGCCGCTTTTGCCATAGCGTAAGCCGTTTGGCGTATTACAGAAGGTTCAATTTTGGTAATTCCGTAAGCCCATTCGGGAGTAAATTTTTGAACATGGTTTTTTAATTGCTCAAAACCATGCGTTAAATTTTCAACATACTCTTTATCGAATAAGTTTTCGTTGATGATTACATTCATCCAGGCAAGCAACAAAGCAGTATCTGTTGCTGGTTTTATAGGTAGCCAGAATTTTGATTTACTTGCCGCTGTTGAAAACCTTGGATCAACCGTAATAACTGTAACCCCTTTGTCAATGGCTTCCGACATTTCCTGCACTTGGCCGTTGTGCATGTTTTCGCCCAGGTGCGATCCAATTAATACAAGGCATTTTGTATCTCTAATATCAAGAGGTTCAGGCGAATGCAATGCTTCACCAAAAGTTAATTTAAACGCCTCTTCCCTGGGGCCTTTGCATTGCGAATAGGCAGGCCCTGCCTGATTTTTTGAACCCCAGGCATTAAATAATGCCCCAAAATGTTTCCCGCTGGAACCGTGTTTAAACAAAGCAATACTTTCATTACCATATTTATCACCAATCTCCCTCATTTTTTTTGCTATAATATCGAAAGCTTCGTCCCATGAAATTTCTTCATATTTTTGGTTGCCAGCTTCACCTACTCGTTTAAGTGGCTTCTTTAAACGATCTTCGTCTTCATACATGCCTATGCCGCCCGTTCCTCTTGGGCAAAACCTTCCATAACTATGCGGATCATTATCATTACCAATAATTTTCCATATTTTACCCTCTTCATTCTTATAAACCCAGCCTGCACAATTCCAGAAACATACTTCGCAGAAATTCGGATACCTGGTGACTTTCCCTTTTAATTCATTGTCATCAGCATTTTCAAGTCCTGAAAAAAACTTAAAAGTTGGTGCACCCAAAGCTAAAGCTCCGGCACCCGCTGATGATATTTTTATGAAATCTCTCCTTGTAGTTTTCATATTCCTTAATTATTTATTGATTCTCTTCATCAGATAATTGAAAAAACTAAAGTTGACTAGTTTGAGCAGAAAATAAATTAAATATAAATTAAAATCTTGCTATTATGCTTTTAAAGTTGATATCGAATAAAAAAATATGTGATTAATATCAAATAATTATGTAAACAAATTTAAAATATTTTCCACTGACTATGCATACAAACCATCGCTTTCTAATTTGAGCATTTTTTAAATAGAATTTATGAATTCTTATCTAGCTATTAATCTGATAAATAGGCTTCAATTTAGAATAAATCTAAATTTGTCAATATGTTTATAAACATATAATTACATATGTTTTTATGCTTTCAATCTAATTTACAAAATATCTATGAGTCTACTCCAAAAGTCCGTATCCACGAATTTCTAATACCAAACCGCTATCAAGATATCAAAAAAGGTATTAACCTGAGTTCAACATAAAATATTCAACACAGAAATTCGGAATTATACCAGATATGCGCTAAAAATGCAGAAAGAATAGCGGGCTATTTTGAGGGATTTTTAGTGCAG
>JBNKJW010000131.1:0-4040 GCA_050291445.1 Bacteroidales bacterium
GAGGCACATCATCTACTTCATTAGCTTCAGCTCGAAGTATTCATATACATCTTCGCTTTGCTAAGTTTTCTCCCTTTGGTCGAAGATATCGCTTCGCTAAGTTGTAGCTAATGTACCTCTGACTTTTTCAGCAGGCCCTAAATAATTATTTGATGGTTTTCTTCCTTCAACAGATTGCTTCATCCTCGTACCTCGTCTTCGCAATGACCCAATTCTGAGGGAGTACTAAAAAGATTAATTCAGAATAAAGTTAAAATATTGGTGGTCAAAAATTGTAGCGTAAAGCCACTCCTCCAGATCCCATAAATACTTCTTTGGTTCCGATTTTTCCAAGAGGATATTTCAAATAAGGCTCTACTGTCATACCACCTTTGGCAAATGGTATATTATATCCAACCGACAAGTTTAGCAGACGGGCAAAATCAAAACGCTCAAATGGTTTGGTGGTTTCGTCTTTACTCACCCTTTCAACCGAATTGTATGTATTATAAACTTTGGTTTCGGCGTTGTAAGTGCTGTTACTCACAACAGCACTATACGTTCTATTGTATTTTTCCTGCACATATAAAAGCGAAGATAACCCGGTAGAAAAACTCATCCTGTTATGTTTAAACTGAACATTTAAAGGAATATCTATTGCAATAAATGAAACCTTTGAGTCTGCTGAATTCATGTTCTCAATATTCTGATTATCTGCCAAATGAGTAGAATTTACCTCGGCATAATCGGCATAGGCCACTTCATAATTGTTTTCAGGAGCGTATTCAATAGACTGTTTAGCGATTAATACACCTGTGGTAATTCTTATTTTTTTTGAAATTCGATAGGCTGCTGTCAAACCACCTCCTAAATTCACTCCATTCCCGGAACCTTCGTTACTATAATTTGATACCGATGAAAGCTCAACCCCCATATCAAGTCTGTTATCATCTTTTTTGTTTTCCGCAACTGCCAAATCATCATAATCATGCAAAACAGGCTTATCCGAGTTTGGTTGAAGGCTATCCATCTCTTTTATCGTTTGATGATGTTCATTAAGGGCTATTTTCACATTGGCAAACCTTTCATTTCCAACTGCATTGAATTCAGTAGTATCCTCCTGGCTAAGTACAATAAAAGTTCCATCATTAACATAATTGTTTAAATCTATTCTATTATTTCCGTCATCATTTTTCTCTTTTACCAGGTAGGTGTTTCTGTTGTTTACAATCTGATTTACAGTGTCGGTATTGCTTAAAACCAAGCTGTTTTCATTCTTTGATTCATTGAAACCATCCTTTTCAAATTGGGATATACTCTTATTAACCTCATATTTATTGGCAGTAAATACAGCTGCCCCTAAAAACAATGCTACTGAAGCAGCCTTGGCAATATGAGGCCATAAAACAATCATACCTTTCCTTGTCCGGTTCATTTTTGAACGGAGCTTTTGCCAGTCATCAGGATTGTAATTTTCCTGGTGATTGGTAAAAACCTGGTTTACCCGGTTTACAAATTTTTCATCAAACAAGTCGCTCATTAATTTAACAACTAATTTTATTACAAACTACTGTTTGCTAATAATTTACTATTAGCTTATCTGGCTGCAAAAAGTTCACTGCATAGGCTCTTCTCAGCATTTTTTTTGCCCGTGCAAGGTTCGATCTTGATGTTCCAATAGCAATATTTAACATTTTTGCGATTTCTTCGTGTGAATAACCCTCAATTTCAAACAAATTAAACGTTAATTTATATTGCTCTGGTAGCGAATTAAGCAAATTCATCAAATCATCTAATTCTAAACTACTTACAGCACTCAAATCAAATACTTCTTCATCAATAATTTCTTCATCAAAATGGTTATAGTGCTTATTATTTTTTCGATAATGATCAATTGCCGTGTTAACCAGGATTTTTCTAAACCAACCTTTAAAAGAATGCTCCGTTTTATAATTAGCAATATTATTAAACACTTTTATAAAACCGTCATTCATAATTTCAACTGCTTCCTCCCTACTATGGGCATACCGCAGACAGATGCTCATACCATAAGCATAAAACTGCTTGTAGAGCACCTCTTGGCTTCTGCTTTTCCCTTTTGCGCAGCCATTGATAATTTTATTACTTATTTCTTTACTTGGTTTAGGCACTAGTAAAAATCTCGTAATTAATCCCCAATTGGTATATTTACAACTAAATTTTAATTTTTATTATTTCAGAATATTGCGATCTTTCAAATTCATAACCTGGTATATCAAAATGGGCAACATTAAAATAGGTACAACAGTCTTCATGTTTTTCCTGCATTTCAATTTCAATTTTAATTTCAAGATCCTCTGATAATGTCAGGTAATAAGTATGTACACCAATCTCCCAACCAATTGCTGAAATATTGATTAAGTTAACTCCATCCTCTTTAATAAACTCCACATCAACTATTTCATCGGATTCATTTTTTAGGGCAATGTTATCAGCCAATAATTCATTAGAAGTATATAGGTTTTCCTCAATAGTTTTATCAACTATTTCTAAAAAAAAACTTTGTGGAGGTGTAAAGCATATTACCCCCTCGCATTTATCAAATTTATTGCAACTGATAGTGCCAGCAAACAAAAAAGTAAGTAATAGTATTTTAATCCAATAGCCCTTCATTTATCCTAAAAGTTAATACTTACTACTTAATTTAAAGATGTAAGATTATGTTTTATATTTTCTATATCACGCGACGAGGCCGTCCGGTTTGCTTTAACCAACTGCATTTTAGTTACCTTGTCAAGTCTTGCAGTTACCACTTCGGGTTTAACAGGTTTGCCTTCATCAAAAATAACACTCCTTATCAATACTTTATGTTCAACATTAGCTTCAAAAAGTTTTAAATACTTTGTAAAAGTTACGTAGGCATTTGATATTGCAATCATTAAACCACGATATCCATCTAAACAACCTAGCTGAATAAAGTAGGTGTTAAAAAAATCAAAGGCCGACTTTACAAAAGCAATAAAGGGCGAAGATTTCCTCTTATCGCAATATTCGATTGCAAAAAGTTCGGAATACAATTCACGCTTACGCCCAAAATCTGAAATAGAAAGATAACTATGGTGAATAATACTGCCCCTGAGTTCTTTTACCCTATAACCATCTTTAACAATTGATTCATGAACCAACTTTGTGTTAAACGCTGTAATTTTTTTATTGTATATTCTTGTCACATATTCTTTTCCCCAGCCAGAGAACCTAACTTGTTTGCCTTTGTAGTAATTTAATCGCCTAAATTTATAGATAGTATTATTTTTCAACTCAACATTCCGAATCGAATCTAAAAGTTCTTTAGTTACCACTTCATCTGCATCAATTGATAAAATCCAATCATTTTTCGCCAACTTTGCAGCGGCATTTTTTGCTTCTCCGAAACCGGTAAAACTGGTTTTATACAATCGAACATTTTTATAATGCCTGGCAATTTCTACAGTATGATCGGTTGAGCCTGTATCAAGCACAATAACTTCCTCAAAATCCATCAGGCTGTCTAAAGTCAAATTTATTGTTGATACGGCATTTTTAGTAATTAGTACTGGTGAAATTTTCATTTCTTTATCTGATTGGTTTAAAATCGTTTTTAATAAGACTCCTTTTTTAAGAAAAAGTCGTATCCATCTACCCAACTATTCAAAAATTCCATCTTATCCTCGCAAAAAAAGATGGTTTCGTAAGCTCGTTCAATAAATGGTTCGGTTGTGAGTGTAAAACTATTGCCCTCCCCTTTAATATTCCAGGTGGCTTTTGCATACAGCTCTTGGTGCTTATACACATTAAGTTTAAAATCCCCTGTAAAAACAAGTTGGTAGCTGCCCCCACTCAAAGCTTTTTTGCCCGACATGGAGTATTTGACAGGATTTTGCAACCATCTATATGTCAATAAATTACATGCACTTAATGAATCCCAATCCTCTTGATTATGACATTCATAATAGTCTGCTTCTATTAAAGGTACAACATTTTTGCTATCCATACAATAATTTAAACTAAGGATGATTATAAACGAAAAAAACAGGGTTATATTG
>JBNKJW010000132.1:0-10034 GCA_050291445.1 Bacteroidales bacterium
GCTTCGAGTTCAACAGTGCTTTGGGCCCCTACAAAGGCGGTTTACGGTTTCATCCGAGTGTCAACCAGAGCATTCTCAAGTTTCTAGGGTTTGAACAGATATTCAAAAATTCTCTTACGACACTTCCCATGGGAGGTGGTAAAGGCGGATCTGATTTTGATCCCAAAGGAAAATCAGACAATGAGGTAATGAGATTTTGCCAGAGTTTTATGACTGAACTCCAAAGACACATTGGCCCCGATACAGATGTTCCTGCCGGAGATATTGGCGTGGGTGGTCGCGAAATAGGGTTTTTATTTGGCCAATACAAAAGGCTACGTAATGAATTCACCGGTGTGTTAACGGGTAAAGCCTTAGAATGGGGCGGTAGCCTTATCAGGCCAGAAGCAACTGGTTATGGTTGTGTATATTTTGCACAAGAGATGCTGAACCACAAAGGTGACAGCCTTCAAGGAAAAATATGTACTGTATCAGGTTCGGGAAATGTTGCCCAATATACAGTGGAAAAAGTAAATGAATTAGGCGGCAAGTGTGTAACACTCTCTGATTCTAGCGGTTACATTTACGACCCAGCAGGGATTGACAATGACAAACTGGCTTTTGTAATGCACCTTAAAAATGTAAAACGAGGCAGAATTAAAGAATATGCAGATAAATATAGCTGCGAATATTTTGATGGTCAGCGCCCCTGGGGAGTGAAATGCGATGTAGCCTTCCCATCGGCCACTCAAAATGAAATAAATAAAGAAGAAGCCGAAACATTGATTAAAAATGGATGTAAAGTTGTTTCAGAAGGGGCCAATATGCCATCAACACCCGACGCAATTGAGGTTTATTTGGAAAACAAAATCCTTTACGGTCCTGGTAAGGCTGCCAATGCGGGCGGAGTTGCAGTTTCGGGCCTTGAAATGACACAAAACTCAATGAGACTTTCATGGACAAGAAAAGAAGTAGATGAAAAACTAAAAAGAATAATGAAAGACATCCATGAAACTTGCACTAAGTATGGAACTCAAAAAGATGGTTACATTAACTATATGGCAGGTGCTAACATTGGAGGATTTGTTAAAGTTGCAGATTCTATGCTAGCACAGGGCGTTGTATAGTCTGGTTATATAAGTGAAATTAGCAAGGGTTGCAGGGTTATCTTGCAGCCCTTTTTTATTCTCTGTTGTGGTTAAAATCATGGTTTATCGCACAAATAGAAAACAAAACATAAGGCACTGACTAACAGTAATTTGACTTTAAGGTAAAAAAAACTAAAAAATGACCAAATTCATATTTTAATTTCACAAAAAGATCTTACTTTGCTTTAAATTACTTAATTTAAATTATTGTTAATAAGATTAAAAGATAAAATAAAAATGGAAGCAAAAATAAAACAGTTTATGGATATAGTGATTGCTGCCAATCCGGGAGAAAAGGAGTTTCATCAGGCAGTACACGAAGTAGCAGAAAAGTTAATTCCATTCATTGAAGAAAACCCTAAATACAAACATGCTAAAGTTTTAGAACGACTTGTTGAACCCGAAAGAGTTATCATGTTTAGGGTTCCCTGGATTGATGATGAAGGAATTGTACAAATTAATAAAGGCTACAGAGTTGAATTTAACAGCGCCATTGGACCATATAAGGGCGGATTACGATTCCACCCAAGTGTTACATTAAGTATCTTAAAATTTTTAGGCTTTGAGCAAATCTTCAAAAATAGTCTTACCACCTTACCAATGGGTGGTGGAAAAGGTGGTTCTAATTTTAACCCAAAAGGAAAATCAGACAATGAAATCATGAAATTCTGCCAAAGTTTTATGTCTGAACTTCAACGACATATTGGCCCCGACACGGATGTTCCTGCTGGCGACATAGGTGTTGGCGGACGAGAAATAGGATACCTGTTTGGTCAATACAAAAGATTAAGAAATGAGTTCACAGGCGTATTAACAGGTAAAGGCAGAGAATGGGGTGGCAGTTTAATGCGCCCTGAAGCTACCGGCTTTGGAACTGTTTACTTTGCAAAAGAAATGCTAAAAACAAAAGGCGAAGATTTTAAAGGAAAAACTGTAGCTGTTTCAGGTTTTGGAAACGTTGCCTGGGGAGCTGTGCAAAAAGTAAATGAATTAGGAGGAAAGGTTGTTACCCTCTCTGGACCTGATGGTTACATTTACGATCCGGATGGAATAACCGGGGAAAAAGTTGAATACATGCTTGAATTAAGAGCAACTAATAACGATATTGTTCAACCTTATGCTGATGAGTTTGATGTAGAGTTCTTCCCCAACAAAAGACCATGGGAAGTAAAAGTTGATGTAGCCCTCCCATGTGCAACTCAAAACGAACTGTTTGAAGAAGATGCTAAGACACTAATAACCAATGGTGTAATATGTATTACCGAAGGCGCTAACATGCCTTGCACACCCGAAGCAATTGAAGCCTTTCAGGAAGCTAAAATCCTTTTCGCTCCGGGTAAAGCATCAAATGCAGGAGGTGTAGCAGTTTCAGGATTAGAAATGAGCCAAAACTCAATGCGACTGGGCTGGACTTCGGAAGAAGTGGATCAAAAACTGCACATTATTATGAGTGATATTCATGCTGCATGTGTAAAATATGGTACAAATGATGATGGATATGTTGATTACGTAAAAGGCGCTAACATTGCCGGATTTGTAAAAGTAGCAGACGCCATGCTGGCACAAGGTGTTGTATAGTTTGCTCCTATTTAATTGATATTGATAGGGGCTGTATCAACGACGAAGCCCTCACCATAGGTGAAAGTCGTAAAAGTGGGTGCTTCGACAAGCTTGGTTGCTGTACTTCGACAGGCTCAGTAATCAAGCTTGTCGAAGTACAGCAACCGAAACTGAGTCATTGAGTACTTCGACCTAAAGTTAGTTTTGATACAGCCCCTTTATTTTTCTTTCTTAGCTGCCCACTCAATCGCCCCAATGATATGTTGCCGCATCAGTTGATTATCGTATATTTTGGGTTCATGCCCCAATGCGGTTTGAAAGCTTCTTCCTCCATCAAACTCTTGACACCAGACCAAAGGGTGGTCGCCCATAACTAAATCAACTCCCTTGAACCACGGATTGTCCTTAATATCGTAAGATTTTTCATCAATAGATACCAAAACGTCCACATCTTTGCGTGGATTTTTGTCAAAACTGTACCATTCGTCAACCCATTCCAAAGTATCGGTATTAAAATGTTTTGTTGATGGATGATTTTTGTTTTCAATTATCAACTTCCCCTTTTGAACCGGAGGATGACCTGTAAAATAGGCCCCGACTAATTCTCCATACCATTTCCATTTATACTCTGTTACAGTTGCAGAATGAACCCCTACAAAGCCTCCTCCATTCTGAATAAACTTTTTAAAGGCAAGCTTTTGTTCCTGGTTAAGTAAATCACCACCAGTCAGCAAAAAAACCACAACATCAAATTTTTGTAAAAAGGCCTCTGTAAACATTGTAGAATCTTCAGTAAAAGTGAGCCCCCACTTTTTTTCATGACCTATTTCATAAAATGCTTTCATTGCATTGGGCACAGCATTGTGATAATAATCTGTTGTTTTTGTAAAAACCAGCACATTAATTTGCTGCTGGGCAATTATTTGTGTTGTCATAATACAAAGTAAAAGTCCAAATAGTATTGATTTTAGTTGCATTTTTTAATAATTAAGTGTGTTAATCAAACAAAATTATTTGAATTTAACATAATTCATCCTAAAAATAAAGTAGTTACAATTTATTGAAAGTCCAATATACCAACATTTATGCTGAGCTAGTTGAAGTAAACAAATAAACCGTACTATGTTAAAGCCTTTCTTTTATCTGCTTTAATTCTCTACTTTTGTCCAAAATTTAGGATAATGAAATTTATTGATACACATACTCACCTCTTTTTAGAGCAATTTAACGATGATATTGATATTGTTATAAAAACCGCCATTGAAAAAGGCGTGGAAAAATTCTTTTTGCCAAATATTGACAGTAGTTCAATTAATGATGTACTTGCATTAACAAAAAAACATCATGACCACTGCTATCCGCTTTCGGGATTGCACCCAACTTCAGTAAAAGAAGATTTTATGCAAGAACTTGAAAAGGTTGAGCAACTTTTGAACGAAGAAAAATTTTACGGCATCGGAGAAACCGGAATTGATTTGTATTGGGATAAAACATTTATCAAAGAACAAGAAGAAGCCTTTGCTTTTCAACTTGAATTGGCAAAAAAACACAAGCTCCCTATTATTATTCATGTTAGAGATTCTTTTGATGAAGTTTTTAAAGTGGTGGATGCACATAATGACGAAACCCTTACCGGCATATTTCACTGTTTTACAGGAGATTACAGCCAGTCGCAAAAAATTATTGAATATGGTGGTTTTAAAATGGGAATAGGAGGCGTAATTACCTTTAAGAACTCCAAACTTGGCGAAACAATTGAAAAAGTACCCTTGGAGCACCTTGTTTTAGAGACTGATTCGCCATACCTGGCACCTACTCCTTATCGTGGGAAAAGAAACGAAAGCTCCTACATCCCACTTATTGCAGAAAAAGTAGCTGGGCTGCATAAAGTTACTATTGAAGAAGTAGCAACAATCACCACCCAAAATGCGCTAGAAGTTTTTAAGTTAAATAGCTAAAAACAAGACATAAATTATATTGTTTTAGGTAGGAATAATTCCTAATTTCGTAAAAAGAAAAAACCAACCCCTCTCAACAGAAAGCAATATAAATGAAAAAAGAAATTTCAATTCTGATTATATACACTGGTGGCACCATTGGTATGGTGAATGATCCCGAAACAGGATCTTTAATGCCATTCAATTTTGAGCAAATCCTTCAGCAAGTGCCATCATTGAAACGATTTGGTTATAAAATTGAAACCATTTCTTTTGAAAAGCCTGTTGATTCGGCAGAAATTAATCCTGAGTTTTGGATAAAACTGGTTGATATCATAAAAGAAAAACATAACCACTATAATGGTTTTGTTGTACTACATGGCACCGATACCATGTCGTATTCGGCCTCGGCATTAAGTTTTATGCTTGAAAACCTGCACAAACCAGTAATTTTTACGGGTTCGCAACTACCAATGGAAACATTAAGAACCGATGGAAAAGAGAACCTGATAACAGCTATTGAAATTGCTGCTGCCCAAAAAAATGGGAAACCAATTGTACCAGAAGTATGCATTTATTTTGAGACAAAACTATACCGGGGCAACCGCACACGCAAATACAATGCAGAGCATTTTGCGGCTTTCGAGTCGCCCAACTATCCTTACCTTGCTAAAGCCGGCATCCACATTGTTTATAATTTTGAGGCAATTCATTATTCAGGCCAGAAAAAAATTATTAAAACCCACACAAAACTGGATACGAATATTACCATCCTCAAAATTTTTCCAGGAATTAATAAACACATAGTATCAGCAATTACCCACACTAATGATTTAAAAGCCATTATTTTAGAGAGTTTTGGAGCCGGAAATACCCCCATGTCTGAATGGTTTATTCTATTATTAAAAGAAGCTATTGATAATGGTATTATTATCGTAAACATTACTCAGTGCAATGCCGGTAGCGTTGTAATGGGACTTTATGAAACTAGCCTTGCACTCGAAAAAATTGGTGTTATTAGTGGGTACGATATGACCACAGAAGCAGCCATTACAAAACTCATGTTCTTATTAGGTCAAAACCTTACCCATTCAGAAATAGAACTTTACTTAAAAACTTCCATTGCAGGTGAGGTGAGTATTTCTTAAAACAGAAACTATAAAAAGATTGATAATATACTATAAAAAGCATGTCATAATGAGTGCTGTCGAAGTGTTAATTGCACACCTATAACAGCTCTAAAAACACCCTTTTCTAAATAGATTTAATCTAAAAAAAGCCAGTGTATTAAAAACTTCTTACTACAAAAATTGACAAATTTTAAACAAATCTAGTATATTTGCCTAAAATAAAGCAATTTAAAAGCTGTTGTACAGCATTTTATTAGCATATAAGTTTTCTTAGTAAATTTTTTTTTATAATTTCGGCACGTCTAAAAAGGCCTTTACTGTTTTGTAAAGGAGAGATGGCCGAGTGGTCGAAGGCGCACGCCTGGAAAGTGTGTATACCTCACAAGGGTATCGTGGGTTCGAATCCCACTCTCTCCGCGGTTTGCCTTTTAAACTTGGGAAATTGGATAAAACTAAATTATTTTATAATTAAAATTAAATTCAAAAGATCGACTATGAAAAATTTTTTCGCGCTTTTAGCCATGATCGGACTGCTCACTTTAGGAGCAAATAAGGTTGCATATGCACAGCAAGATCCTGATTCAACACAAACAGAACAAACTGTAGAACCTAAACAAGATGTTGTAGAAGGTGAAACTGAACTTGCTGAAGGCGAAATGCCAATGCATCAGGTAATTAAAAAGCAATTTATTGAAGGTAATCCAGCTTTTATGTCTTTAGTATTAATTGCTTTAATTTTAGGTTTAGCTTTTGCTATTGAAAGAATCATCTATCTTAGCTTAGCTACTACCAACACAAAAAAATTATTAGCCAACATTGAAACTGCATTGGATGAAGGTGGTGTTGAAGCAGCAAAAGAAGTTTGCCGTAACACACGCGGACCTATTGCAAGTATTTTCTACCAAGGCTTAGACCGTTCTGACGAAGGTGTTGAAATGGTTGAAAAAACTGTTGTTGCATACGGTGGTGTTCAAATGGGTCTTTTGGAAAAAGGGTTAACATGGCTTGCACTATTTATTGCGCTTGCACCTATGTTAGGTTTCATGGGAACAGTAATTGGTATGATCGACGCATTTACATCTATCCAGGCAATGGGTGAAATTTCTCCTGCTGCGGTTGCTGGTGGTATTAAGGTGGCCTTGATTACAACTGTATCTGGTTTGATCGTTGCTATCATCCTTCAGATTTTTTACAACTTTATTGTATCAAAAGTTGACAGTATTGTTAACAACATGGAAGATTCTTCTATCTCAGTTGTTGACTTATTAGTAAAATATAATGCTAAAAATGCTTAATTATGCAAAACGGTTTATCACATAAATTAGTATCAGTTTTCCTATATCTTATACTTGCCATTTCGGTTGTGATATTAGGATACTTTTACTATGTAGCATCAGGGGTCACTGTTACAAGTGACACACCCTTTGAAACGCAACTTGCTGAATACGGCAGCATAATTGATGTATTTATCATTTGGGCATATATTTTGATTATTATTGCTGCGGCTGCAGCTGTTATACCTGCTGTCATTCAGATGGTTACGCAACCTAAAAACGCTGTAAAATCAGTACTTTCCATTGTTTTATTAGGAGCTGTTGTATTAATTGCATACCTAATGTCTGACGGCACCCCATTTACTACTGAGCAAATGCCAGGTTATGAGGGAAGTGATAATATTCCAAGTAAAATGATATTAGGTGATACTATGTTGTTTACTATGTACTTTTTGTTGGCCGGAGGTGTCATTAGCATTATTTATGCTGAAGTAGCAAAAGTTTTTAAATAGTCAAACTGATTGAATTAGTCAATCAGGTTATAATATAAAAAATAAAAATTATGGCAAGAGAAGTACAGGAAATAAATGCGGGTTCAATGGCCGACATTGCCTTCTTGTTGCTCATCTTTTTCCTGATGACAACAACTATGGATATTGACTCGGGGATTACCAGGAAACTTCCTGCTCCAAACCCCGACCCAACAGTAAAGCCTCCAGATGTAAAGGAAAGGAATGTATATGTTGTTTTAGTAAATACATACGATCAGCTTTTTGTTGAAATGGAGGTGATGGATATCAGTCAATTGAAAGATGGTGTAAAAGAGTTCATTACCAATCCTTCAAACAATCCGGATCTTTCAGAAAAAAGGAAAGAAGAAAAGATTGAAGGATTAGGAATGGTCCAAGTTTCTAAAGGTGTTGTTTCCCTTCAAAATGATAGAAATACATCTTATGAAAAGTACATTGAGGTACAAAACGAACTGGTAAAAGCTTTTAATGAGTTAAGGGATGAATATGCACGTGCCCAGTTTGAGATGCCCTTTGATGACCTGGATGCTGAAAGACAAAAGGCAATTAAACAATTGTATCCACTGAGTATTTCGGAAGCAGAACCAAGAAATGTAGGAGGAAATTAATATGGCTAAATTTACAAGAAAAGGAAAAGGTGGTACACCGGGGATTTCAACTGCGTCGTTACCAGATATTGTATTTATGCTTTTGTTCTTCTTTATGGTTTCTACAACCATGCGTGAAGTAGAATTAAAAATCAAAGTTTCAGTTCCTTCGGCAACAGAGGTTACTAAATTGGAAAACAAAACGTTAGTTAGTTATATTTATATTGGTGCGCCATTAAAAGCTTACCGCGATAAATTTGGCACAGAGCCAAGAATACAGCTAAATGATAAGTTTTCGACTTTGGCAGATATTGTTCCTTTTGTTTCTGCAAAACGCGAAGCAATGGATGAAATTGATATCCCAAGGATGACAGTTTCTATCAAAGCTGATAAAGAAACGAAAATGGGAATTATTACTGATATCAAAGAAGAATTAAAAGAAGCACAAGCGCTTAAGATCAACTATTCTACAAGGCGCGATTAATAAGATATTCTATTGACAAAAAAAGGGGACTTTGTGTCCCCTTTTTTTGTCAATAGAAGTCATTAGGTTGCAAATCAGTGACTAATGACCAATGAATTTTTGCTATGCAATTTGATTGGGAGCCCTTACTACTCACCTTAAAACTGGCATCAATTACTACAGGTATTTTGTTGTTGATAGGGATACCTTTGGCTTACTGGTTGGCCTTTTCAAAGTTTCGCCTGAAATTTTTGGCCGAGGCTCTTGTGAGCATGCCACTGGTTTTACCTCCCTCAGTTCTTGGCTTTTATTTACTGATTGCTTTTAGCCCACAAAACATAATTGGTCAGTTTTTGGATAATTGGCTAGGTATCAGGCTGGTATTCTCTTTTAAAGGACTGGTATTTGCCTCAGTAATTTTTAGTTTGCCTTTTATGATACACCCAATTGTTTCAGGCTTTCAATCGGTTCCGGTAAATATACAGGAGGCTGCATATACCATGGGAAAATCAAAACTCTCTGTTTTAAAGAATATCTTAATCCCCAATATAAAACCTGCATTATTAAGTGGGATTGTTTTAAGTTTTGCCCATACAATTGGCGAATTTGGGGTGGTACTAATGATTGGAGGCAACATTCCTGACGAAACCCGTGTTGCATCCATAGCCATTTACGATGAAGTAGAAGCATTGAATTATGATACCGCTAATTTTTATGCTTTGGTTTTGTTTGTCATCAGTTTTTCAATTTTGGTCGGGGTACATTATTTTAATAGTAAATCGCTGAGGCGATTTTAGACATTCATCATTCAATGTTTTTTAGTTAAGGCGCTATAACAAAAGAACATCATCGCAAACTAAAGTAAAATGCCCCGAAGGGCTAGGGTTTCAATTCTTGTAAAAGATTACTTCGTCCTTCCTACTTGCAATGACGAATCAGTTTATTGGCGACATTAATTTTTTCATTGGTCAATTGTCGTATAAAAAATAATGACTAATGGCCAATTTACCAATGGCTTTTTTCAAAAAAAAACATCCAAATTGGTCATACCTATCATAGATTTACTATATTTGTAGATATGTCGCTTCAAATTCTGGTATTTTTACCTATATAAAAAAAGAATTGGAAGTGCATTTTGATCCTTGAAGTTCTCATCTGTTCTGATATTTACTTTTTTAGCAGGAAATACTAAGAAGTAAATAAATCAGATTATTGTCAGTTTAGTTTACCATTAAAAACAAAATTATGGCAAGACAAGTACAAGAAATAAATGCCGGCTCAATGGGGGTCATTTCATAAAGTTGAGGACTTAGATTTTTAAGCATATATTTTAGCTACTCTAAAAAGAAAGAAAGCCATATCAGTAACTCCTCTTTGGGTAGCCCTAAAAGCTTTTAGTTTAGCGTTAAATGATTCAGCTGAGGCA
>JBNKJW010000133.1:0-25237 GCA_050291445.1 Bacteroidales bacterium
AACGCCTAAGCCTATTAAAATTAAACATTTACATAAAAGAAGTTGTAAAAAAGTGCAAAGGTTTTTAAAAAAATAGTAATTTTTCCTTGCATTAACTTTATCTTCAAGTAGCAAAAAACTTATACATCTTCGCTTTGCTAACTTGTAGCTAATATACCTCTGACTTTTTCAGCAGGCCCTATTTATATGTCGGTAACAGATTCTTTAGGTAACCAGGTGGCAAATAACCTTTCAGCCGCAAAAGGCCGTGTAAAAGTTATTTTAACAGCTAGCAACGATATTGGTTGGAGCAAAACCATTAATTTTGCCCCTGCTAACAAAAACAACCTGTACCTTTTGATGCGAGAATAAATTTTTAAACGAATAAGGATAGCACTGTAAAACAAGCAAAAACAACGCTTGCAATTCCATTAGTTGTAAAAAAAGCAATGTTCACCTTGCTTAAGTCATCTGGCTTAACCAGACTGTGCTGATAAGCTAAAAGGAGTACAAAAATGGAAGCCCCAACCCAGTACCAAAGTCCTAAATTTGCAATTAAGCCGGCAACTACAAGTAATGCAGCGGCTACTAGATGAACAAATGCCGAGACAATTAATGACTTTTTTTTTCCAAGCCAGGCAGGAACAGAAAAAAGCTTTTGGTTTTTATCAAAATCACCGTCTTGCAGAGAATAAATAATATCAAAGCCACTGGTCCAAAATAAAACGATGAATGAAAAAAGCAAAGGAAGAATATCAAAACGAGCCGTAACGGCTAAATAAGCACCAATAGGAGCTAAGGATAAGCCCAAACCTAAAATAAAGTGGCATAAAAAAGTAAAGCGTTTGGTATAGCTATAGCCCAAAACAACCAATAAAGCAACAGGTGATAAAAAAAACACCAAAAGATTAATAAACCAGGTTGTAATGATAAATAACAGGCTGTTTAATAGTACAAAAAACAAAACTGACTTTGCTTTTATTTTTCCTGCCGGAATTTCCCGTACAGCTGTTCGGGGGTTTTTTTTGTCAATATCCTTATCGATATATCTATTGAAACCCATTGCGGCATTCCGGGCAAACACCATACACAAAACAACCAATGCAAACAGCCACCAATCAAGATCGAAATTTGCAAATTTCACAGCCAGAAAAAAACCGATTATGGCAAATGGTAATGCAAAAATGGTATGGCTGAATTTAACCAGCGATAAATACTTTGAAACTGATTCCATGATAATTTTTCATTCAGCAGAGTGATTAACTTTTTTCAAACAACCTAATCATCCCCTGAATATGTCATTTTTATAAAGTCCCTACTAGTCTGAAAAGCTTAGCACATTAATTTGCAAATCACTCTCATCCATATAATCTTCAACTTCTTCCATCACAACCTCGTAGTCAATATCCCTGCAATACCAGTTCACTTCAACTTGCCCTCCCTCATCTTCATAAATTTTCAACAAATCAAAAATATCTAAAATTGAGCGGGATGATGATGTGTTGTAGTAACTAAGTTTAACATTGAACTGCACTGGTTGATTAACCTCAGCAAAATATTGATCAAGCCATTCCAACAATTCAAGATAAAATTGTGTGGTATCTTCTAAATAAGATTTTCCGGATATTGTACAAACTCCGGTTTTTGCGTTAAAATCAACAGTAGGAACATAAAAATTATCCTGATATCCCTCAATATATAAGTTTTCCATCTTACTCACAAATTAACAAAAAATGCCTCCCAAAAGTATCACTTCTATTTTGTATAATTATAGTTTTACACCTAAAATAGTAATATCATCTATCTGGAACTCAGAACCTTTATGGAGGTGCAATGCGTCCATTAATGCCGACTTTTGCTCAGTCAAGGATTTATTATAACTATTCTCTAACAAATTCATAAAATTAACTCGCCCAAATTTCTTTCTGTTTGGCGATTGAAGATCAAAAAAACCATCGGTTGTCAAATAAACCATATCTCCCCTACTTAATACAATACTGTGCTCAACAAATGGTTTTTTTGGTTTCTCCCTAATTCTTTTTTTACCACCAATTCCCCGAACAGTACCCTTGATATGTTTCATTCGTTCTCCCGTGTTTCCATTTGAATAAAACAATGGCCTTTTAGCTCCTGCAAAATCAACCTTACATTCTTTATCATTGATGTATTCAAGAGTACAGATACAAATATCCATGCCATCATTATTTGAGGTTTCATCTTGCATAAGCGCCACCCTTATCTGTTCATCAATCTCTTCAAGAATTTTCACCGGCTCGGTTATCCCTTTGCCTTTAACAGTATCAACCAACAGCCTGTTACCAATTAACGACATAAATGCTCCTGGCACTCCATGTCCGGTACAGTCAATAACCGCGAAAACGCTTTTTCCGGTTTCTTCAAAGTGGTTAAACCAATAAAAATCACCTGAGACAATATCTTTGGGCTGGAATATCACAAACCAATCAAAATGTTTATCTATGATAGATTTTACCGGTAATATTGCATGTTGGATAGTTTGGGCATAACGAATACTATCTATAATTTTTTTGTTCTTTTTGGCAATTTCAGTATTTTGTTTTTCTAACAAAACATTTGCTTTTTTCTTGTCTTTCAAACTTTTATATATCAAAAACATTAAAACAGCAAATACCAGCAATGCAACAATAGTTGCCATAAGCATGGTATCCTTATACCGAATTTCAATTTTTTGTATTTCAATTTGATTTTTGGCCTCTTTAATTTCCTGCTCAGCCTGATAAATCTGGACTTCTCTTTCTTGTATAGCTATGCTGTCCTCTTTGGTCCTGGCATTAAGTTTTGCGACCTCAAGTTCAAGTCGAGCTGTTTTTATCATCTCTTCATTAAGGCCAAGCACACTTAATTGCATTTCAAGACTATCTTTTCGAGACAACACTCCCTTTTTCTCATACTTCTCTATGGTTGAGCGATAATTTTGAATATCCTCTCTTTCCAGAAAACCTTTTTCTTTTATTGCCAATTTTTTAAGGGTACTTTTTATTGCCGCCTCATTGTTGGCCAATTCTTTTTTTATCGATTCAGTTTTTGCAGCAATTTTTATTGCCTCATCCGAAATTTTATTTGATTGCTTTTGGGCAGAATTAACAATAATTTGAGCTTTTTCTTCCGCCAATAAAAGCACACTGTCTTTTTTCTGTTGTAAAATATCATATTGCCCCCACTCAGAAGGTCTTATTGAGTCAGGGCTCTGGGTAATTATCGTTTCAATTTCAGTTTCAAGTTCCTCAATTTTTTCATCAATTTCTACAATTTCTTCCTCATCCTGTTCTGATATTTCTATTGGTTTAACTGCTACCTGTTCTTTTTTCTGCTCCAGCATGCCTTTTTCATTTAACAAAAAGGAGGTAACTGCATCATCAGGGCTAGGTCCTTCTTTAGATGACTTAGCTGAGGACAGTGTAAAAACCACCACCTTGCTTTTTGCTCCGTTCCCATTTAAATTTTCATTTTCGGTAGAAATAATGACCTTTTGGGTAGGCGTCCCTTTCTTTTTAAACTGAACAACATAACTTTTCTGCAATTGAAGTTCAACCCAGAATTTACCCAACTGATTAGTAACCGTCTGGCTAACAGCATCTTTACCATCATAAACAGTCACGATTGCACCAATTACAACTTTTTTATCAACTAAAAGCTGACCTCTTAAACTAAAAGTTTTTTGGCTGACTGCGGAACTTGACAGAACAATTAACAATGTCAATAAAAAAAGATGTTTTGTCAACAAAACCTTACTCATAGCATACTTTAACAAACATAAAATAATTGAAAGTTTAAATTTAGTATAAATCATGAAATATCAATGCCTTTTAATCAATTATTTATAAACATAAAGCAAAGCAGGTTGTGAGAAAAAAACATCCTCTATAAACTTTCAAAAAAATAATTAAATGTACTTTTGCATAAAAATAAAAACTAAATGCAAGAACTAATTTCGCACAGCTATATTGCACTTTTTATAATAATTGCCTTTGGCATGATTATAGGCCGTATAAAAGTCTTCAACTTTTCATTAGATATTTCAGCCGTAATTTTTGTGGCTCTTTTGCTTGGTCATTTTGGATTTGTTGTATCCGATGATTTTATGAAGGTTGGATTGCTTCTTTTTATTTTCACCATTGGAATTCAGGCTGGGCCCGGTTTTTTTGAGGCATTCAAAAAGCATGGCAGAGTATTAATAATTACCACACTTGTTTCGCTAAGTGGGGCTGCAGCTGTTTCAATATTGATTACCAGACTATTTCATATTGACCCTAACCTTTCAATAGGAATCTTAAATGGAGCTTTAACAAGTACCCCAGGGTTGGCCGCAGCCATTGAAAGTACTGATTCTCCGTTGGCTCCTGTAGGATATGGAATTGCATATACCTTTGGTGTGGTTGGTGTTATTATTCTGGTTAACCTTTTGCCTAAGATATTCAAAGTCAACTTAAAAAAAGAAGAACTCAATTTTGAAGAAAGCCTTAAAGAAGACAACCCTGAGTTGATTGGTAAAAGCCTGAAAGTAGAAAACCCTGCAATTGATGGAAAAAAAATCACAGAACTTAGTTTAAGTCAAATAACTGATGCCGTTATTTCTAAAACGTTTCATCAACAAGAAGTTTATGCTATTTCGAAAGACACGAAATTTCAAATAGGCGATATTATTAGGGTTATTGGCAGTGCAGAAGCCATTGAAAAAGCAAAATTAGTGATTGGCAAAGAAGTAGATTTTGTTTTCCCTACAACACAAAGCACTGAAACTGAATGGGTTTTTGTCAGCAACAAAAAAATTGTTAATAAGCGATATGCCCAAATTGGCCTTGGTAGCAATTACAATGTAACTGTGCTTAGAATAAGGCGAAGTGGAATTGAAATAAGTCCAAAATCAAGTTCCATCTTAAGGTTTGGTGATAAACTTAGAATTACTGGTGACAAAACAAATCTTGAATCTGTAAAAAAACTACTTGGGAACAATACCAAAACTCTTTCTAATACTGATTTTCTTCCAATTGCACTTGGCGTTCTTATTGGTATTTTCTTAGGGATGATAAAACTGCCCTTTGGGGGAATTTCTTTTGGCCTAGGAATGACAGGAGGCACCTTGTTTTCTGCAATATTATTAAGCAGAATAGGAAAAACAGGGCCAATTGTTTGGTCTATGTCAGGAAATGCAAATCAATTATTGCGCGAATTGGGTCTCTTATTATTTATGGCTGCCGTAGGTACTAAAGCTGGAGGAAGTTTCGTGGAAACCATTAATCAATATGGGGTGAGCCTGATTATTTTCAGCATTGTACTTACCATTGTTCCAATCCTAATTGGAGCCCTTATTGGACATTATTTGTTTAAAATAAACTTTTTAAGCCTGCTTGGTGTTATTACCGGAGCAATGACCAGCACCCCAGGCCTGGCCGTAGTAGATTCAAAAAGCGACACTAATGCCGCTCCTATTGCTTATGCTACTGTGTATCCGGTTGCATTAGTTTTTATTATTTTAATATCGCAGGTGTTGCCGAAACTTTAACCAACATAGTTAGTCTTTATGACTTGCTAAGTTTCAAAACCGATTTATCATCAAATTTAAACCTGCTAAGTCTTTCAGACTTAGCAAGTTCACTTTACTCCCACTCAATAGTTGCTGGTGGCTTAGAACTAATATCATAAACCACCCTGTTAATGCCTTTTACCTGGTTGATAATTTTATTGGAAATTTTGCCAAGAAACTCGTAGGGTAAATGCGACCAATCAGCTGTCATACCATCAGTAGAACCAACAGCTCGCAAGGCTACTACGCGTTCGTAGGTTCGTTCATCGCCCATTACTCCAACTGATTGTACCGGCAATAACATAGCACCTGCCTGCCACACCTCATCATATAAACCATGCTCGATTAAGCCATTTATAAAAATACTATCAACTTCTTGCAGTATCCTTACTTTTTCCGGTGTAATATCTCCAAGTATCCTGATACCCAGACCAGGGCCAGGGAAAGGATGACGACCTAAATTTTTACTTGGTATGTTTAAAGCTTTTCCAACCCTGCGCACCTCATCTTTAAACAGTAACCTTAGCGGTTCTACTATTTTTAGCTTCATGTAATCGGGTAAACCTCCGACATTATGATGCGATTTAATGGTAGCAGAAGGGCCATTAACAGAAACTGATTCAATAACATCTGGGTAAATAGTGCCTTGTCCCAACCATTTTACATTTTCTATTTTATGCGCCTCATCATCAAATACTTCAATAAAGGTTCCACCAATAGCCTTGCGTTTTAACTCCGGGTCTTCAACTCCTTTCAATGCATTATAAAACTGTTGTTTTGCATCAACACCAATCACATTCAGGCCCATACCCTTATATGATTCCAGCACATCCTCAAACTCATTTAGTCTTAAAAGGCCATTATCAACAAAAATACAATACAGGTTTTCGCCAATTGCCTTATGAAGCAATACTGCTGCTACCGTTGAATCAACACCTCCTGAAAGACCAAGAACCACTTTATCATCACCCAATTTTTCTTTGAGTTCTTTCACTGTTGTTTCAATAAAGGAATCAGGAGTCCAATCCTGCTTGCATCCACAAACATCAACTACATAATTTCGCAATAAATCCAAACCTTCGGTGGTATGATAAACTTCGGGGTGAAATTGGATGCCAAAAGTGGTTTCGCCTTTAACTTTGAAAGCACCAACTTTTACATCTTCAGTACTGGCAATAATTTCATAATTTTCCGGAATTGTAGCAATTGTATCGCCATGTGACATCCAAACCTGAGTATTTTTCGAAATCCCTTTAAAAAGTTCATTTTCACGACTTACGAATTCCAAATTCGCTCTTCCGTACTCTCGGTGTTTTGAGGCCTTTACTTCGCCACCATAGCAATGAGCCAGATGTTGGGCCCCATAACAAATACCCAGCAATGGAAATTTACCTTTAATTTCTTTTAAATCAGGTATTGGTGCATCTTTATCTCTAACCGAATAAGGACTACCTGATAAAATATAACCTTTTACAAACTCATCTTTTTCTGGAACAGCATTGTACTGATGAATTTCGCAATACACATTTAGCTCACGTACTCTCCTGGCAATCAGCTGAGTATATTGCGAACCAAAATCTAGAATAATAACCTTTTCCTGCATCTTGTGTTAATCGTTATTTGTTAAATATTATTGACTTCTATACCTAACCACTAATTTCTAATTTTCTCTTTCTAATTCAACTTTATAAGTAGTACCTTCAACAACATTGCTCACATTTGCAAAAATTTCGGAAGCTTCTTGTTCAAAAACATCCAACTCCTTATATCTGGCAGAAAAATGCCCGAGTAATAACTGACCAACTTCTGCCTGCTTTGCAATTTCAGCTGCTTGCTTTGCTGTTGAATGGTATGTGTCTTTAGCTCGTTGCTTCATGTCTTCAGTAAAGGTACTTTCATGATACAAAATATCCACCTTCTTTATTACAGGTATTATTGATGGCTCATAAGCAGTATCGGAACAAAATGCATACGAACGCTGTTTAAAGGGTGGATATGTTAATTTGCTATTTGGAATGGTTTCCCCTTCTAATGTAATATAATCTTCACCTTTTTTAATTTGAACAATATCCTTTATAGATAATTGGTAAAAGTTAATAAACTCTTTCCTTATGTTCCTTTCTTTAACTTTTTCTTTAAAAAGAAAACCATTTGAAGGAATTCTATGTTTTAACGGAAATGTTGTTATTGTTATTTGTTTATCTTCATATATTTTTGCTATTACCCCCTGTTGCAATGGATGAAAAACAACCTTAAACCCTAGTTGATAATATTTTAATTGAAAATTTAACATTTCCTCTAACTCTTGGTGTGCATGTATATGAAAATCATTTGTTCTTCCTAACAACGACAAACTAGAGAGTAAACCAAACAACCCAAAATAATGATCGCCATGTAAATGACTGATAAACACCCTGTTAATTTTCGAAAAACGGGCTTTAAATTTTCTCAATTGTATTTGGGTGCCCTCGCCACAATCAATTAAAAAAAACCGCTCATAGGCGTTAAGCAAATGAGCGGTTGGATATCTAGAGGAAGTAGGCAAAGCTGAACTACTTCCTAATACAGTCACTGAAAATGTCATACTCAGTCACAGGAAAAGTTATTCTTTACCTGCTTCTTGTTTAATATATTCTTCAGATTCTTCAATTGTATCTTTAATATTCAACACTGTATCCAGTTGCGAAATAGTAATTAATCTTTCAACAGCTGTTTGAAGCCCGGTTAAAACAAACGTTCCTCGTGAGTTTTTGCATAGCCTGTTAGCCACCAAAATAGCACTCAAACCAGAAGAATCACAATACCTGCATTCAGTTAAATCAATAATCATATTTTTTTCGCCATTCCCGGCAATAAGAACTAATTCTGACTTAAGAGCGGGTGCAATATTGGTATCTAATTTTTCAACCAATACTTTTATAATTGTATGATTGTCTTTTTTCTGAATGTCATATTTTTTGTTCTCAGCGTCCATGTTCGGTATTATATTAATTTAACAATGATAAAATTCTGAAGTTAAAAGTACAAATTGTAATTCAAAACTCCAATTACTTATTACTCTTTTTTATTTTCTTCAAGTTTATCTTTTAATGCTTGCAAGTCTGAGATATCACCAAGTGTTGTTTTCTCAAGGTTCAATTTTACTTTCTTGCCTTTAGATGCATCTTGTTTTCCTGAAGCGCCACTAGTTGACTTGCTTCCTTCTTCCCAAGTTTTTGTATGCGAAAGAATAATTCGTTTTGCACTTTTTGAGAACTCGATTACTTTGAAGTCCATCTTATCATCAACTTTTGCCTGAGAACCATCTTGTTTAACAATGTGCTTTAATCCGGCAAAACCCTCAACGCCATATTGAAGTGATACTAACACGCCTTTTTCAATCTTATTGGTAATGGTACCTTCATGAACCGAACCAATTGTAAAGATAGTTTCAAATACATCCCATGGGTTTTCTTCCAATTGTTTATGACCAAGACTTAACCTACGGTTGTCTTTATCAATTTCCAACACAACCACTTCAATTTCTTCACCTATTGCTGTAAATTCAGCAGGGTGCTTAATTTTCTTGGTCCATGAAAGATCTGAAATGTGAATTAATCCATCAACTCCCTCTTCAATCTCAACAAACACACCAAAATTAGTAAAGTTTCTAACAGATGCTTTGTGCTTAGATTGTGGGGCATATTTCTCCTCGATCTTATCCCATGGGTCTGTCTTTAATTGCTTGATACCTAATGACATCTTACGCTCTTCTCTGTCTAAAGTCAGGATTTCAGCATCAATTTCATCACCTACTTTCAAGAACTCTTGTGCGCTACGTAAGTGCTGCGACCATGACATTTCTGAAACGTGTATTAAACCTTCTACACCTGGAGCAATTTCGATAAATGCACCATAATCAGCCAATACAACTACTTTTCCTTTCACTTTGTCGCCAACTTTCAATTCAGCATCAAGAGAATCCCATGGATGTGGGGTCAATTGTTTTAATCCAAGTGCAATTCTTTTCTTGTCATCATCAAAGTCAAGAATTACCACATTTAATTTTTGATCTAATTCCACAACCTCTTCCGGATGAGATACTCTACCCCAAGAAAGGTCAGTAATGTGAATTAAACCATCTACGCCACCAAGGTCGATAAATACACCATACGAGGTGATGTTTTTAACAGTACCTTCAAGTACCTGACCTTTTTCAAGTTTGGCAATAATTTCTTTCTTTTGTTGTTCAAGTTCTGCTTCGATAAGCGCTTTGTGTGAAACAACAACATTTTTGAATTCGTGGTTGATTTTCACCACTTTAAATTCCATTGTTTTTCCTACGTAAATATCGTAGTCGCGGATTGGCTTAACATCAATCTGTGAACCTGGTAAGAATGCTTCAATGCCAAATACATCTACAATCATACCTCCTTTAGTTCTGCATTTGATGAAACCTTTAATGATTTCATCTTGTTCTAGTGCGGAATTAACCCTATCCCAAGATTTAAGAGCGCGGGCCTTTTTGTGAGATAAAATTAACTGGCCAGTTCTATCTTCCTGACTTTCTACGTAAACTTCAACTACATCTCCTGCTTTTAGGTCAGGGTTGTAACGAAATTCGTTTAAGTTTACAATACCTTCTGATTTGTAACCAATGTTAATTACAACCTCGCGGTTAGTTAATGCAATCACTTTACCATCAACCACCTCGTTTTCAGAAACAGTAGAAAGAGTATCATCATAAATAGTCTCTAACTTTGAACGCTCATCTTTTGAGTATCCGGTTTGTTCCTTGTCATAGTTATCCCAATCAAAAGATTCTTCTCTAAGTTCAATTTTCTTAGAGGCTTTTTTTTCTTCAGTAGCTACTTCTTTTTTCTCAGTTTTTTCAACTGCCACTTCAATTTTCTCAGCAACTACTTCTTCAGTTTTTTCTTTTACTTCTTCCACTGTTTCTTCAGTAGTTTCCTCTTTTGTTTCAGGTTCGTTTACCTGTTCAATTTCATTTACAACCTCTTTCTTTTCAGTTGAGTTTGTTTCTTCAATGTTTTTTTCTTTGTCTTCCATCTGATAATTAAATTAAAACTAATAAGTTAGACATTATATATTGATAAATTTCAGGCTGCAAAGGTAAAATTATTATTTGAATTTACATAATCTGTTTTTGGTAATTTGCGGCATTTAAATAGTTACAAATGAATTAAATTGTTTACTGCAAATCTTCTTATATTACCGACTAGAAAAAAGAATACGCAGGCACAATTCTGTCCTAAATAAATCGATTGAATTTATAAATTGAAATATAAACTAAAAACCCGGAAATTCTATTGATATTAATGGACATTAAATTATATCACCAAGCCAATTAATCAGACTAAGCTTATCAAAATTATCAACAAATATCCTACTGAATCTGCTGCCATTTCTACGCAATAATCCTTTTGTTAGAAAAAAAAGCCACCTGTATAACAACAAGTGGCAAAATAAGACCTGTTTAGGTAAAGGGAATTTTACTCGTAAATCTCGTAAACATTATTTTTGTATACAAACCGTACATTTTGCCCCAATGATAAAAATTGTGATGTTTCGGGATAGGTATTTAACAATTTAAAATAATCGTTACTGGCAAACTGTATCCTTTGAGCTTTCTTGTTTTTGTATTTATCACTTTGTATGTATAAGTCAACCCATTCGTTGTTTTTTTGATAAACACCTCGTCCCTGAATATTCCGTACTTGCGAACTTAAATTTCGGGTTTGTCCGGTTTTATCTTTGTAGAGCATTCTTCCGGCGCCTTGTTTGTTATCAGCAAGCTTTTTAGCATAATTAAGGCTTTGAACTTCGCTGCTGGAAACTACCCCTGATCGACCAGTGTTTTGATTTAAATTAGCATATTCTTGTTTACTTCGCGACTTAAATTCTACAGCCGCTTCCTCTTCAGCAAAACGATCCATAAAAATCACCTGATCATCTCTGATATTTCTTCTTGTGATATTAATTTGCTCGTCCTCAAGTATTAAGTAGCTTGTATAAGGGGTTATTATGCCATATTTTTTGGCCAATTGAATTACTTCATCTTTTAGTTCCTGACTTTCGCCGTGCAAACGAATTTGATCTAACAAGTAGCCAATATTTCTTGCAGCCCACAATGGTGGGATGAAATCATTCTCGGTATTTTCTTCAAACTTTCCTGTAAAATTGTATTTTTCAGGTTTTCCATTCACTTTCCCATTTAAAGTAACAGCTACTTTTCCACGCCCTTCAAATCGTCCTAAAACAGTTACTGATGAACCTTTAAAAATATCAGGAATATCTTTTGGAAAAACTTTCCTCACTTTTCCATTTGCAGAAAATTGTATTTCAACATCTGTAAGTATTGGAGAACTCACTTTGGTATAAAAGTTTGATATTTTTAACTCAATATCCTCTTCTTCCGAGATATAGGAACGATAAGCTTTTGTTTCTTCAGTTATTTTGTCAAGTAGGTGAGTATTGATATCATCGCCAATACCAAAGGTAAATATGCGTGTATTTTCAGAATTTGAAGTTTTGATTTTCGTCAACAGTTTTTCTTCAATCGTCTCACCTATTGTCGGCTTACCATCCGTAATAAAAACAATCATATGTGGCCTATCTGCTGCTTTTTTTTCTTTGCAAGCCAGTTCTATTGCTTCATCAATATTTGTTCCACCTATTGGCCGAAGTTTTTTAATGTAATCCTTTGCTTTTGTTTTATTGGTGGTATTTGCCTGAACCCGTTTTTCAAACAAGGCTTCTGCCTCGGTTGAAAACCGAATAACTTCAAACTTATCTGATGAATTTAAGTTATCAACACAAAAAGTAAGGGCTTTTTGTGCTTGCTCCATCTTTTTACCAGCCATACTGCCCGAAACATCCAGCACAAAGGTGATGTCTTTACTTATGACCTTTTCGCCAGAGGACATTTTACCAGGATCTACATTTAACAGAAAAAATCCGTTTTCACCAGCCTCCTTATAGCTTAAAACCGACATGCCAATTTTTTTGTTATCAAAACCAATAAATAAACGCATATCTAAATTAGGTTTTAATGAAGATGCTTCAAAGCCAATTGTTGCATGCTTACTGTCCTTTCTGTTTATTTCCATTTCGTGAGTAGGCGAATAGACTGTTTTTATACCCTGCGATGATTCAACATCAATTTTAAAACTAATGTTTTTTAATGGCGAGGCAGAGTACTTTTTAGTATTTAATGGAAAAATATATTCCTGGGTGTTATTATCCTTCTCAAGAATCTCAGAATAACTTATTTCAATGTGCTTTTCTTTGCGTGCTTCAATAGGGAAAATGCGCACTTTAAACAAGGCTTGCTCAGAGTATTCTAGCAACGCAGGATCTTTTAGCTTACGAACAATGTCTTCATATATTTTCCTTGCTTTAGTTGCATCTAATAGTTCTGCCTGCATTTTTTTCCCGTTAATATCCATGGTAAAATTCTTAATCACGCAACCTTTTGGAACAGGAAACAAGAAATAACCTTCGAGATTTCTGTTTGAAGGATTATAAAAAACCTGATCGATTTTAGTAACAGCATATTGGTCCTTAATTTTTGTTTCTACCTTTAAAGATTTTACCTCAATCATATAAGGTGACTGACCAATCGGTTGTCCGTTTTTTGGCACTACAATGATAAACCCTCCAGCATTTATCAATTCGGCAACAAAAAACAAACTCAATAGTAGTATGTATCTAACTTTTTTCATTTTTCTCTGGTTACTGGTTGCTAGTGGCTGGCTACAGGATTCTAGTAACCAGCTACCAGAAACCTATTTTTTAAACTTATAATTTTTCTTAATTGCCTGTTCTTTTACGGCTTTTATCATTACAGCGTCAAGGGTGTTTTCTTCAGCATTCTCTTTCTTCTTTTCGGCAACAAATTTTGCCCTCTTAGCATTCAGCTCGGTAATTTGCTTTTGAATTTTTTCTCTTTCTTTTTTCTTTTCAGTGATGTATTTTTTTATTTCAGCTTTCGATTTCCCCTTTAACTCTTCAGGCTTCTCTTCTTCTTTTAACTTATCAAGCGTTTCTTCATTCTCTTCAACAGCATCGACCAAGTCCCAGGCTTCGTTGCTGTAGTTTACCGAACTTTTTGATTGTGCCCGGTTTATTGCTGAACCAGTACCCATTGAAGCCGCATTAGCATCCTGAACTTCCTGTCTTGCTTTCATCTTTTTTCCTACCCTGCCATATGAAATGTAAGTTTTGTTTAATTGTTTATTTAACTGAAGAATGGCTTTGTCGTAAGGTGAAGCAATGTATACCTCTTTCACATTCTGATCAATGTTCATGTACTTACCATCAGCTAAGTCTGCCCCATCTTTCCACTGAGTATTTATCCCCTGCTGATAGTTTCCGCAAAAAATGGTATTGACGATGATTCCTTTTCCAATAGCAGCTTTGCAACTCTCTTTATAATTCACTGGTCCTTGTGTAAATGCCTCATTACCCGCTATAAAAATCATTTTTAAATCGGCATTCGAAGTTGTCCATTGTAATTGCTTTAATGAAATATCTATTACCTGCCCGCAAAATTCACTCCCCCCATTGGTTTTTAGTGCAAATAAATCTTCTGAAATTTTATCCAAATCTGTAGTAAATTGCGATACCTGCCTGATGTACCCTTCGGATGAAGGAAGTCCATCATTACCATACTCGTACAGGGCAATTTGTAATTCTGGTGTTTGGCCATCATATTTTGCCAATGCCATTTCATTCACTATTTTCCACAACTGCGATTTTGCCTGGTCAATCAAACCATCCATACTATTGCTGGTGTCCAACAAAAGCGCAATTTGCACTTTGGCCTTTTTGTTCGGTGCAAAAGCCTGATTAACAAATGCAACAAACATCAATAATACAATTAGACTAAATAATTTCGTTTTCATGATAGTATATTTTAAATTCCTACTCCTCCCTTTTACGGGCTTTATAAGTTAGATACATAAATCTACAAATTCCATAAAATAAATGTAGTTTCCTAAATTTAAGCAAAATATGGCTAAAGCCGGATAAACAGTTTCAGCTAAATTTATAAAAGGTGGTAATTATTTGACAAGCATTACTATAGTTCGTGAATGGTAGAATCAGCAGGCACCGAATCAGGAAGAAGTGTTTCTTCCGTAGCTGATAAGGTATCAGGAGAAACATAGCCTAAGTTTTCAATTTCAAAAAAATCCTGAACCAAAGTAGCTAGTTCCCTGTTAGTGTACATTCCATATTCAATTAAAGGCTCCTGTTTACCATCAGTAAGTATTTCGCCCATGATTTGATCTTCCTTTTCCCTATCGAAAATAACAGAGCTACTATCATCTAAAAATATTTGAAACTTTGAATTAAAGATCAATTCTGATTTTATATTGTGCTTGGCTATCAGGCGGCTAAATTCTTTGGTTTGGTTTAAAAACCCATTAAAAAGCATGTCTGTTTCCCATCGGTAGCTATCGCCCAATTCCTTGGCCAGTCTTTTGGCTTCCTGGCGATCAATCATGAAAAATATAACCGCTTTTTTTTTGATTTTATAAATTTCGGCTTGTTGCTCTTGTTTTATTTGTTTTTCTACTTCCTCATAACTAAGGGTATCTACAGGTTTTAGAATAGACGTTTCATCATTTTCGCGAATCGATTTATTATTGCAGGAGGCAGCCAGCAAGGCCATTAATAAGCAAAGAACAAAATAGAGGTTGGTTTGCATTTCATAGTTTTTTTTACTTGAGTAAAGTTAAAAACTTTATTTACTAATTATCATTTTTATTGCAGCGATGATCATTAAAACGCCAAACGCCTTTTTCATAATTTTTTCCGGAATATGAACCGAAACTTTAGAGCCAATATAGCCACCTATTACAAAAGTTAAGGCCATAAGGAGGGCCACTTTTACATTTACGCTCCCTACCTTGTAATAATTCAGCGTAGCTACCAGCATTACAGGCATCGTCATTAAAGCAAGGCTTGTACCCTGTGCTTGCTGTATTGTAAAACCCATAATAAACACTAATGAAGGAACTACGATTATTCCTCCACCAACCCCCATACTACCACTAATAAAACCTGCAGCAAGCCCGGTAACTAAAATAATAATTACTTCGTTCATGGTCATTATCAAAAATCTAAGCTAAGTGAAAAATAAAACACCCTGGGCAAGATAACGTTATTATCAATTCCCCAGGCCCAATCTAGACGAATAAAATAACCCAATAATTTTGAGCGAACCCCAAAACCATATCCTACAATAATTGGCGAACGTTTTTTATCTATGATTATCTTGACAGGATTGGTATCTCCTGCAACAATTTCGGTATTATATGCATCAGTTTTGTCCCATGGGGATTCGCCTGACCAGGCTGTACCAGCATCGGCAAAACCGACCACTTGAAGGTTATTTAAAAAATCGTTCTGGATAGGCCTGTTTACAAAATAGCGTATAATTGGCCAGCGAATTTCGGCATTGGCAATTACAAATTTACTTCCGTTTCGGGCATTTTGAACAAAGCCACGCATATCAGTGGCAACAGCCTGAAAAATATAGTTTTCATTTGGGTCAACCCTTACTGTTTGATCAAAAGTAGGGATATCACGCGAAAAATTAATCCAGTTATCAACGCCACCTAAATAATAAACCAGTTTTCCATTTCCAAAAGAGCCGCTACCAGCCACCCGACCTGCAAATATAAGGTTTCTATGCAGTGGGATGTAAAACCTAAAGTCGGCACCAAATATATATGTACTAAAATAACTATCGTCAAAATCCTGATAATATTCTCCAAAAGCCTTAAACCGTAGCCCATTGTATAAATTAATTCCACGGGGTATGGTGTTATCAAAAATATATTCAAGTTTTAAACCAAAATAATAGCCATATAGGTCTTTTTCTGGCAAAGTAAGCGTATTAGTTGAAAGCAATACAGCCCTGTCGCTTCGCAAAGTCCCCGTAGCCCTAACCGAGCTAACCTGGTTAAATGGGAATGAAATCTTAGCTTTTACTTCATTTGTAATTGATTTTACGGCTACAATATCATTGATATAATTTATGTATGACAATCGATGATAAATATACTGTTTATCCCATCTGTTTTTTAAATCCTCAAGACTTAGCAGGTACTCAAAACTGTCGAAATTACCCGCAACTCTAAAACCTCCTGTTAATTTATAATCTTCAAATAAGTCGCTTATTCCAATCTTAGTATAGATATTTAAACCAGGATTAAAATAGTAAGCCCCAAAAGAATAGGCCTGATAACTATCATTTAAAAATCCAAAATCGACCTGGGTAACCATTTCATCAGGGTAAAATGAGGTTATATATATTTTTTGCTCAGGCCATTTATTCGTTTTTTCTTCTTGTTCAATATCAGCACTGTCAGTTCCATAAACTAGGTGGTACGGGTTTTCTTTTTCTTGCTCAAAAACATAATAATTAATATCGAGCGCAACACTATCGGGGTGCTTTATCAGGTTGTTGGCCGCCAAACTATCCCTTATTTCCTTTTGCCTGATTATTTTTTGTTTTGCAACCTCAATAAGACTGTCTTTCCTTCTAAACTCTCTTGTCCGCTCACCTCTATAAACGGTGTTTTTAAGACCATTTCCTACTTCAGAATTGTTATAAGGACTAACCACAATTCGGTCTCTTCTGTCATTATGTAAAATCTCTGCAATACTGCCACCTGTTTCATTAATCGAATAATAATCGATGTTGCGGTTGTAGTTTGAAACCGGGTATTTGGTGGTGTAATACCTGTAATGAGTAATGGTATCTACATAACTTATTGTACTATCATAGGTTGCCAGCACCCTGTTAATTACTCCATTTTGATTGCTTAAAAACGAATAAGTGTTTTTCTTGATGGGCTCCGGTTTTGTTTCATCGTCAAAAGGGGTATTAGTAATTCGTTGCAACACTTTTGTTTTATTTTTAAAATCGTAGACAAACAAATCGTATGTAGGCATTACCTTTGGTCTTACACTTTTATCAACCTCAATGGTGTCACTTGCCCTGTTTGATGCAAAAATAATTTTCGTTGAATTTTCCGCAAACCTTGGGTACAATTCATCAGCTGCATCATTAGTTATCTGTTCACTTGCACCTGATGATAAATTATACACAAATAAATCAGTTTGTCCTTTCATTACCCCCGAAAAAGCCATATTTAATCCATCATCGGAATAGGCAAAGTCAAGAATCTTATCATAATAAGGAATATTTCTTGTTTGGGTCTTTTTAGTATCTACAAAGTAAAAGTGCATGACTAACTTCCCTTTTATTTCAGCTATATAAGCTAATATCTTACCTGTTGGGTGCCAGGCAATTACAGGATAGGAATAATCCACTATTTGTGGTAATCTATGCTCCAGCCTTATCAGCTTCTTTTTCTTTCCGGTTTGCAAATCCTGCAACCATAAATGTCGTTTCCCTGAAAAATTTGAGGTGTACGCGAGGTATTTCTTGTCGGGACTGATTTTGGCATGCTGATAAACCCTGTTTTTTTTTGTTTTTATTTTAGGTCCACTATGCTCAGGGAAATTTGCTGTCTCACCATCTTTTTCAAATCTTGTTTTATAAAAGTCGAGCCACACTGGTGTCAATGTCTTAATATTGGTACCTAAAACATATAAAAACCCGCTTTCCACATTTTTATTTACCCTGGTAAGATATAATATGTTTGGAATAACCGCACTGCCATAATTACGTGAAATAAAATACCAAATTGCATGACCAGCATAAACAGCATCTTCATCTTTAAGATGGTTGAATTTTTTAAGGTTTCCATTTTCAAGGGCGTCTTTAATTCTGTTATCAATTTCAAAACTCCAATCTTCGGTAAGGTATGATATTAGTCCTTTATAATACCAATCGGGCACAGATAGCAGAGTAGAGGAGCTAACTCTTTGCCTGAAATTACCTCCATACATAACATCATTAAACAATACTTCAGCAATTGCAGCCCTTATTTGCTTCACAAACTTTCTGTGATCGCCTTCATAATAAATAAAAACCTTATTGCTGATAATTCTTGCGGAACCTCCAAGGTTGGTTTCATCATTACCTGTAACTAGTCCTATATTGCTCTGTTTAAACTCAGAGTGTTTATTATATATTAGAAAAATTATTCGACTATCAAGGCTATGGCTGAAAAAATCCTCCATATTTTTCAGCTCCTCATCAATCACCTTAGAAGCATAACGTGCCAAATTTTTCCCATCTAAATAAAAATAAGTATCATAGCGTGGAAAGCGATAATATTCCCAATAAAAATCGTTGTATTGCACCCTGTTTTTACCAAACCTTAACTGATGCCCATTGTAAAATTGTGAAAACATTTCTGAAGGAAATGCTGTTAGGGTTAACACTAATAAAACTATAAACCTGTATTTTTTCCCCACGTGAATGTAATTTAGTTTTCCTTTTTAGTCAATTTGACCATTCATTTACCTTATTTAATCAATGGATAAAAATAATCATAATTATTAAAGGATTACAAATATAATATGCAAATTTAAACAGTTTAAAGAATCAAAAAGGTTTCAACCTCTCCTATAAAAAAAACTAAAGGCTGCCATTGGGCAACCTTTTAGTTTATTATTTTAATAAAGAAAATTACCAGTTTAATATTTTCTTAAAGTCATACTCTTCTGGATTTGGGGCATAAGCTTTTGCTGCTTCATAATCATCTTCGGTAATATAATGCATGTTATAATCAAACACAGCTTTTACTTTTGGGCCAGTAATATCAAGCAAACGTGGCTTTACTTTACCATTTTCATCCTCAACATCTTTTAAATATAATGGGCTCACATTTCCAAGTCCATCAACTGTTACCATACAACCTGAAGCTCCCTGACTATACAACTCATAAACCCCTAGGCCAAGCAAGGTACAAAAAGTTAAATCGAATCCAATAGGACGGGTACAGCGCAGTTCAAACCCCATTTCTACAGGGCGACTTCCAATACCTAAACCTAATTTTCTGACTTCTCTTTGAACTAAAGTATTAAAAACATGCGATTTACTAACATTAAATAGTTCAGGATGTCCGTGTGCATCATAGGTAAAATTAACCCCTGATGATTCAATTTCCTCATCACTCATAAAATGAAAAACACCTTCGCTAATAACTGCTGCACCAAAATGAATGCCCATGATTTTTCTTTTCATCATAGATGAAACAACCAGTTTTGCAATTTTTTCAGCAGAAATCTTGGTTTTATTAAACATTTCAGGAACAACTATCATTGGAAAATGACAAGCAGCACCGACTCCAAAAGCAAGGTGACCAGCTTCGCGCCCCATGCAGGATAATACAAACCAGTTTTGGCTTGTTCTGGCATCTTCATAAACAGTTGATGCTATTCGTACCCCTTCATCTTTAGCTGAATTAAAACCAAAAGTTGGAATCCCAGCAGGTAGAGGAAGATCATTGTCGATTGTTTTTGGAACATGAATGTTCGAAATTTCAACCTTGTTGGATTGCAGGAATTTAGTAATTCGATTAGCTGTTGATGCAGTATCGTCTCCCCCAACAGTTACAAGCAACTTAATATTCTCTTTCACGAAAAAATCTGGGGTAAACTCGTCATTTTTAGGCTTATACCTACTCATTTTCAGGGCTGAACCACCTTTACTATAGATTTTATCAGCAAAATCATAAGTTAGTTCTTCAACCTCGCGATCTTCGTGAAACAGCCCATAGTACCCCCTGTGCAAGCCTAGCACTCTAAAACCTTGCTTTAAAAAAACTTTGGTAACACTAGCTACCACCGTATTAATACCTGGGGCAGGTCCTCCCCCGCATAATATAACTATTGATTCTTTCATAGTGAATATAAATGATTAATAAATACTAAAATCATATTAAAGACATTAGTTTTTATTCACCTGTTGGGTTGTATCGCATTTTAAACTATAAAAGCAGCCTGAGAGAGAAGCTGCTAAAAAAAGTGCCCAGGACAAGACTATAAAAAATTAACACCTGGACTCTATTCATTATTCTGATTATTAACTATTTATATATTACTATTATTGTTAAACTATTGGCACTATTGGCACACTTCTAATTATCAACACTTTAACGCCACAGGTAGAATATTTCCTTAATCATTTTCATGGCATTTCACAAATAAAAAACTTACTTCTTCCTTTTCCCTCTCTTCTCCAAAAATCTCTTTATAAAAGTTAAAAAGCCAAACTCCGCTTTCATTGCATATTCAGCCTCATATTTAAACAAACCAGGAATAATTGGAAGTGTTAGTTTAAACTTCGAGGTAATTTCATCCTTGGTACTATTAAGCACCTTAAGTATTTTGCTCTTATTTTCATTCTCTGATTTCTCAACTTCTTCCTTAACAGTGTTAAGGAAATCATGCATCAACTGATTATTTTCCTCAACAAACAATTTCATTTTATTAAGTTCCAAATCCTCAAAAAGGCACTCAATAATATCTAATTGGCCATCCTGTAATTTTTTTATTTCAGGCATCACTATATTTCGCACAGAGGTATCATAATGCTGTAGCAAGTTGTTTTGCATTTCACTCATCTCACTACTCAATCTTTCAATACCCTTTTCAGTAGTATCCTTTAGGTCAGCTAGTTGCACATGCACCATCTTCAAACTTTCATCAATCCGGATAGTTTCAACGGTATTATCAGGTATATCATTTATTTTTACAAACACCTCCTTAACCTCTTTTTCTATCCTGTCAATATCACCTTTAGTTCTTTCAATATTCCTTTCTATTGATATTATTTTTCGAGTATCTTCAGCAGTTTCAAACTCTTTTTCATAACCTTTTAAAATCTCAAACTGTTGTTTAAGTTGCCTGTCTAGTTCATTTATTCTTTCTTGGTAGTGTTTTTCCAGCATATTAATATTATTTTTAGTGTTGGTTTCAATAATAGCAGCTTCCGCCTTCCCCGTTTCAGTCCCGCTCCCCTTTCCTATGTCGTGCCTATAGAGCTTTAAGTCTTTTTCTTGAGTTAACTCCCTTTCAGTACTTATCTTGCTATTCTTGTCACTTAACTCATTCTCCTCCTTTGGTACTTCCAAGAACTCATTAAGGCCTTTTATCAAAACTAGGTTTCCCTCTCTAGATAGAACCTTATCAAAACCCTTTTCTTTATGCTTTTTTAAATTATTTAATCCAATAAAATCCACCATATCCAACGAAACCACCTCTGTCACCGAAGCATTTTCATTCAAACCTTCAAAGTCCTTGATTATCTCATGAAGGAAACCAGCTCTATTCTTGCCCCTTACATTAATCAATATTTTTCCTGTAGTGCTGTACTCTACACTCTCATCCGTCTCATATTCAATAATTGCACGGGACCTGGTATTAATATTTGTTAATTCAATACTATCCTCAAAAAAACCAGCTAGTTTTTTGTCTTTTATCCTTTTTGAAATCCTGGAAATAAATCGGTGAAAAATCCCAATATGGAAGTATTGATATTCATAAATAAAGTTAATGCCTTCTACTTTTTGTTGGCTTTGTCCATCCTTATAATAATCGGGGACTTTATCAAGTAATTGAGGGGCAACATAGTATTGTTCACCATTTTTAGCACTTTCTTCCATTGGAAAACATAGATGACACGCCTCCATAAACTTCAAGCATAAATCTTGTTTTTCACTAGATAACCTATCCCATGCCATTTTGGCCAATTGCTTTTTCGTAAAAACCCCTTTAGTTCTGTTTTTTAATTTATCATAACATTTATCCCTATCAAATAAAGTATTAATAGCTTCAATAGCCCACTTCTGATCCAATATAATCCTGTCAGCAAATATTTCTTTATCATAAAACAGCACTCCTGTGGCGTGAAGGTATTCAAGAAGGCTTTTCTCAGATGTTAATGTTATCTCATGAATTTTCTCATCCTTACACAAATTATGATACACTTCATATTCTATATATTCCTTTTCCTCCAAACTAGCTATCTCCTGTATCTTTTTCCTCACATTATACCACGCTTTTGGTATTTTCCTGCCCAACTGTGGCATCATTTCAATACGCCTTTTCAGCATTTCTATAAATTCAGTTCTTCTTTGTCTGTTTTTAGCGGAATAATCAATGTAATCAACTATTTTGTATTTTCTTTTCAATTCCTCATAATGTAGATATTGTTGTTTCAAATTGTCGTCCGCCTTATTTCTTACAAGGATTACAGGGCTCCTTGGCGAAAAAGTATTAATATAATCAAGCCAATAAGGCAGTTGGTAGTTTCGAAATTTCTCACCATTATCATCATAATGATACAACGAGTTTTCTGATTCATTGTCCCAAACCAACAAATAAAGCGTTTTATGTTTCATAAACAATCGATGGGTGCCAAAATAAATATCCTGTCCTCCAAAATCCCAAAATTGGATTTTCAACCCGGGGTATTCATCCGTAGGTAATTTCAATATCCGTTGAGTTACAGCATGGGTCGATTTTTCATTTTCATTAAACTCCTCATTAAACAGCGACTTCACAATACTTGTTTTGCCCGACCTCCCATTGCCTAGCAGCAATACTTTTACCTGTTCATTCGTTTCATACCCGCTTTTTTCTAATCCATTAAAATAATCCTTTATTAAATCTAAGCAGTTCCCCCCCCCCTCCCCCCCTAATAGCTCAATTTCAATATTTTCAATAGGGTTATCATATAATTTCAGTACATTCAAACCTTTTATTAAAAACAGATTCTCTGCGAATTCTTCAATATTATTATACTGTAAATCAAGAGTAGTTAAAGCACTTAAGCTTTCAAGGTTTTCTATCTTGCTGATTTGAGTTCCCCCTAAAGAAAGAGTAGTTAAAGCACTTAAGCTTTCAAGGTTTTCTATCTTGCTGATTTGAGTTCTGCTTAAATCAATGCTTCGTAAACTAGAAAATCCGTCAATCCAATTTAAATTATCAATCTCAGCTGATTTAAGACTAAGATAATATAGAGTTTTAAACTCCTTCAATAAATTAAAATCATATCTTTCTATTGAAATAAAATCCAAACACAATGCAGTAACATTCCCACGTTCATCAGTAAAATAAGCTCTTAATCCAAATCTCCTACTGTCAATTCTCTTTGTTTTAAACTTCTTCTGCTCAACATCATAAATCTCCTCAAAAGGCAACCACTCAAGTTTATACCCACTCTGCTCCTCTATTTTCTTAATAATTTCAATGTCTTTTAACATCAGGTTTTTATTGTTTAGTATTAATTATTTTAGTGTTTTATCCAGATTTATAACTATATCTTACAGGTTACAGTAAGTCTATTCCAGCTCATATCTCACCTACACCCAAACAACCACGTTACAACCCCTACCAACAAAATCACAACATGAATCAAAGCGAAAATAATTCCAATCCAAGCAATTCGTTTATCAGCCCCATCCCAGTCAATCCCTTTCATACCTTACTTTTGAAGCTGCTTAATCAATTCATTTTTACTCTCAATCAACTCTCTTAACAATTTTATCTCATTCCTACTTGCTTCTAGTTCTTTTTCAAGCTCTCTAATCCTATCCCTACTATCAGGTGATATATCTTTAACATTATTCTTATTGCCATTTATTGTAATAGTGAAATTATTTGAATCACTAAAAAAGTACCCAGGATGTACATTAAATTTATCATCAATTATTTCTAAGTATTTAGTATCTATTGTATTCCGCTCATATATTTTATACAAGTTACTAACCGTCATACCTAGTGTATCACAAAAATCACTCTGTGTGATGCCTTTTTCATTCATCAGGTTTTTCAGTTTTTTTTTCAAGTCTATTTTACTCTTTTTCATATAGTTAGGTTTTAAGGCTGTATTTTGGGTGTAACTTTTTCAACCACAAGTTGTATATTTAGAATATAATTCCATATTTTTACACAATAAATATAATCAATTACACTATAATTTTAATCAGTCATGCAACAAAATCAATCAAATGTAATACCAAAATTGCAATTAAACAACACTTACTATGAATATCGTAAGTATAATATTTTGCAAATTATCGACAATTACCCATCATTTCTTTGTAAGCTCTACAAAAGTGAACTACCAAAACTTTTAGAGGTCAACCGTCAAACATTTTCTAA
The DNA here is from genome assembly GCA_050291445.1 of Bacteroidales bacterium. Classification (GTDB taxonomy): domain Bacteria; phylum Bacteroidota; class Bacteroidia; order Bacteroidales; family NBLH01; genus NBLH01. The sequence goes on from JBNKJW010000133.1 coordinate 24,641, forward strand.
CTGGCTTAATGCCTCTATTTTCGACACACTGGAAATTCCTTCCATTAAACTTGCTCTAATAGCTAAGATTCTTAACACATCTATCGAAAGTTTAATCAACATTCCTATTCCTGAACTACAAATCAAGTCAGAGTCTGACAAACTACAAGAATCTATACTCGAACAAACTGGGCTTACATTTTAATTTTCAATAACTTAAAATACAAATCATGCAAAATCAAGTTTATCCGGTCAATTATGGCCTGGGCTCCTATTATCGCCAAATTACTGACAAAGAGCCTATTCAAATAGATATTGTCAGGTTCCTAAATGCAATCAAGCGGCAACAATTTCACTCACAAACACAAGCAATCAGATTAGAAAAAGACAAGAAAAAACGCAATAAACTTAAATTCAAGCTCCCTGCAATTTGTCCAGCCGCTTGTTTCTCAAAGTCTCATGACATCAACAATTTAACATCCACCTCAGGTTTTGTTTCAATCGACATTGATGATTGTCCGGATTTGAGAAACTTGCGGCAAAAGCTTTACAATGATGATTACTTGTACTCTATGTTTATTTCACCTTCAGGTAACGGATTAAAAATTTTGTTTAAAG
>JBNKJW010000134.1:0-2538 GCA_050291445.1 Bacteroidales bacterium
CCGCCCAAAGTGTTTGCTTCAATTATTTTGTTTGTCAGTTATTGACAACTACCTTATTGTCAGTAAATTGAAAGTAATACTCAAAGAACCTGTAATGTTTTGGCGGCCAAAGAAAAACTTCCCCCCACTAGCATTTAACGGTGAGTGTATGATTTCGTAAGGGATTACGGGCTTTAAACTTATCAAGTTTCCACCCAAAGCTGAAGCGATTGATACCGCTCGAAAATCTCTGAAACCCTTATGAATTATACACATTGTTACCACACGTACTTTACTATAATGTTCCTCCATCTGGCCAATTTTTCCAATGATTATTTGGTTCATTAGTCGGTTTGTATAACTCTAATTGTCCAGTTTCTATGGTTTTTGCAATCATTTTAAAAGTTTCATTATTACTTGGTAATTCAGAGTCAGCACAATCAGGGTGATACCATTCAGTCAAACTTTGAAATAAAGGTATGTCGCTTGGAATTCGCACTCTTATTTCTTTTTCTGTTGCCCAAAGTTTTTCTTCATGTTCAGGAAGCAACCCTCTTAAGAATTCCCAAATAAGAATTTTATCGTCTTCCTCTAATTCTATTCCTTTATCTTTATAAAATTCACAATTGTGATTAATCTCTATTTCATTATCACGCAACATCATTGTTTTCGTCTCTGGGTTTAAACTTTCTTGGTATTCCGCATCAAAAGTCAATCCACTCGAACTATTGTCTGTAATGTAAAGAAAGTTATCATTATTTGTCCCTGGATTATAATCTAAACAATTCCCGAAAATATGAAGGCAGTTGGTAATCCCATTATGTCCACCTCCTCTATAATTAAATCCAACCACCTCAATTATGATTGCCCATCTTGTTTCATCACGATATGTCGAAATTTTCGAAGTCACAGGATATACATATCCATTGTCAAGCATTGGAAAGGTGAAATCATTTGCACACTTGTCAAGTTGCTTCAAAATTTCTTTTGCCGAATATCCTTGTTTTTTATTAAATCCAAATATGCTCATTCCTGTCTTTGTATGTTTTGTAATGTTTTATGGTATGGTGTCGTGCGGGATTACGAAGCGATTTCCTATCAGTTTACACCGACCTTTTTTTACGAGCCACGAACCTTCGCAAACCTATGAAACCCGCATGCACTATACCATGTGTTGGCACCAGTATTTTATTTTTCTAATCAGTCTTTTTCAAATAATGGTACAATATTCTTTTTAATTAATTCAATTCTGTCTTTAGCTCGTGGCATAAATTGAGAAGCGATAGCAATTACTATTTTCTTGTCAGGAGACACAAAAATTATATTTCCTCCATCTCCTATAGCTGCATATTCTCCTTGATTTTCCCCATCAATTAACCACCATAAATAACCGTATGATAATTCTCCCCATTTACTGTGTTCTTTAACGCTATTCTCTATCCATTTTGGTGATAATATTTGCTTATCATTCCATTTGCCCATATTTAAATATAACTGACCAATTTTTGCCATATCTTTTGTCGATAAGGAAAGTCCCCATCCAGCAGTATTAACGCCTTTGGGATCAACAATCCAACCACTAACATATTTGTTCTTTAGAAATGCAAAATGTTCATCTTTATCCTTGATAGTTACATTTTTGGGCTTTTTTATATCAAGATGCTTGAACAAGTTTTCTGCAGCAAAATCAGTTATAGGTTGACCTGTAGCGTTTTTAAGAATCCCTGATAATATTTGCAAACCAACCGTGGTATATTTAAATTCTCCGATTTCTCCTTTACCTCCTATTAAATCTAACACGGCTTTAGTCCAATCATTACTTGAATAGACCTTTGTGTATGGTTCATATCTGAATTTATAAGGAGCTGTCATTGTAAGCATATCTCTTATTGTGATTTTTTGAATTGTCTTTTCACCCCTTTTGATTTCATAATCTTGAAAAAAATCCAAAATATTTTGCTCAATGCTTTTAATAAATCCTTTATCAATTGCAATCCCAATAAGTGCAGAAATTATGCTTTTGGTTACAGATGCTACATGAATTGTATCATTTTGATTATATCCGTTATAATAGTTTTCAAAAACAATTTCATTGTTTCTTTTTGCAACAACTCCAGCTATATTGCTATACTCTTCTTCAATCAATGTGTTTAATTCTATTGCCTTCTCATTATTCATATTTTCTCCTTTTTTTATGCAAAACTATATCAGTTTAAAACATTTTTCTATCTCTTGGGAAAACAATTTTAAATTACATCTGATTTTCAGCACATTGCAAGCTCTCTTAATATTAGTGTCAACGGTCTAGCAGTATGAAACGCTTGGGGGAGCGGGCTGCGTTCGTATCCACCGTCACCAAACTTTGATGCGTGGCAGGATGCTCGAATAACCACTTTACCCTAAATGTTTTATGACCGCATGTTGAACTAAACCTCCCTTTCGGGAGGTAGCCTGAGCGCAGTACCATTTTTGCAAGTACCTACTCATAATTTTAATAAAAAAACATTATGAGTAAAAGTACATTTTATTTGCAAGCTTGCAAAAGTGTCCCAGGTTTTC
>JBNKJW010000135.1:0-13456 GCA_050291445.1 Bacteroidales bacterium
TCAAAACTTAAAACAGTATGTTATACCAATTGCATTTATATTTTAGTCCAAAAGCAAAATATAAATTGCAATGGTAAATGCCGATGCTACTTGAAAATAGTCGAATGAGGCTTTGCCAAAATTGGACTATTTTGAAAGTAATACTAAACCGCTATCAAGATAATAAAAAAGGCATTGGTATAACTAAGCGAATATAGAGAGCGATCTCATGAACGCAGTGAATAATGCCGAAGAATTAGCATGTTAAGAAAATTTATTTTCTGTTACATGATAACCATTCGGTATTAAATCACTTATCAATTAATAATCTACAAATATTGCGCAGCTCCTTCTTCATAGTATTACGGAGAAGGAGCTCTGCTGCTTTTAATGTTGAACCTGTTTTTTTTAATAGGTGCAGTGCACCGAAAATATTTGTAGCTCAAATGTTTGTGTGATTTGAAAAGGTACGGAGTACCGCAATATTTAGATTTAGTGGTAAACAAGTGTCTAAACATTTAAATTTAAGTTCAGCAAAATGTTTTTTTAACAAAATTTCACCTTTTTCGCTCAAAAAAACACTTTTTTTAAAAACAACCTCATTATACAAAAGGAGGAAAATCTCCTCTTTCACTTAATAACTGCGGTATTCAAAATTTCTAAAATTCAACGTTAGCACCCTGCCCTCTGCACACTATGTGTAGCAAGGGGTATACACAGCTGCAAGAATTTCATAGGCGTTGCCCAAAAAAATAAACTTTTTTTTATCTGCTTTTTTATTTGCTTTGTATTTGATAATCAATGAATTCTAAATGTGAAATTTTCAATCCTTACATATAACTTAACGTTACAACCTCAAAAAACTATCAAAACTCTTGTTTTATTTGTTTTGCTTTTATTAAATTGCATGACACAAACGCAGTACAACACTGTAACAAAATAGAATTGCCTGCGACTAAATATTAAGAAGCTGAAAAATCATAAACTGTTAAACCTAATGAAACAAGTTCCGATGTTTTGGGACAGTTCCATCAGACAATAGAAAATATTAAAAGAAAAACTTGATGAAAGAACTTTTTGAATTTACCTTTTCGTCCATCAATCTCATCCCTACCATTTTATTATTGTTTGTTTCTCTTTATTGGATAGTTGTTCTTTTGGGAATGCTTGATATGGGAACCATTGATTTAGACGCAGATACGGATGTGGATGTAGACGTGGATGTAGATGTTGATGCTGATGTAGATGTGGATGCCGACGTGGATGCCGATGCCGACACTGATGTAGATCACGGAGGTGGCGAGGTGCATGGCGGAGGCCCGGGAGTAGTTATGCAATCGCTGATATTTTTTAACGTGGGTAAAGTACCCTTATTAGTTCTTTTAAGCTTTATTGCCATTCCTTTTTGGGCAATGGCCCTGATAGTGAACTATTACTTACAGGTTGATTCGTTCGGTTTATCATTACTTCTGGCCATTCCAGAATTTATATTAAGCCTTTTTATTGCAAAAGTTTTCACCGAACCCATTGCCAAATTATTTAAAAGTATGGACGAGGAGTTTGGAAAAGGCCTTGATTACATGGGGAAAACTGCATATGCAAGATTTGATATTGAAGAAAATAAAGATGGTCAGATTGAAATTGACATCAAGAGTACAACAAATGTATTAACAGCGCGCTCAATAAGTGGCCCCATAAAAAAGGGAGAGCAGGTGTTGATTGTAGATCAAAACAAAAAGGAAGGGTATTATTTGGTGGAGCCGTTTAACTTGTAACACTAAGTCAAATAATGAGTTTTATTGAAAATTTCAGCTTTTTATTAATTTATATTATCATTAGTCACTTGTCATTTGCTTTTCTTACTAATGACTTTGCCTAAATTTTAACTTTTAAGAAATCATTATATAATCAAATAAATTAAATCACTCTAAAATAATAATTTATGTTAACATTAAGCATTGTTGCAAATACTTTGGCAATAGTTGGAATTTCTATTGCGATTCTAATCTTTGTGCTTATATCATTGATTATCAAATGGTATAAAAAGCCTATTCATGGTAGAGCCCTCGTGCGTACGGGTTCCGGAGGTACTAAAATTGCTTTCGAAAAAGGGATGTTTGTTATTCCTGTGTTACACCGTTTAGAAATAATGGACATTACCTTGAAAACAATATCCATTGAGCGTTTGGCGGGTAATGGATTGATTTGCAAGGACAATATCCGGGCAGATATTAAGGTAGCATTTTTTATCCGGGTTAACCGTGATGTTGAAGAAGCCGCCAAGGTTGCCTTAAATATTGGTTGCCAAAGTGCCTCAACCAAAGAAACGCTTGAGAGCCTTTTTGATGCTAAATTCTCCGAGGCACTAAAAACTGTAGGTAAACAATTCGATTTTGTTGATTTATACAACAACAGGGACGATTTCCGAAAAGAAATTCTTAGCCTTATTGGTCGAAACCTGAATGGTTACCTACTTGATGACTGTGCTATTGACTATCTTGAGCAGACTTCTTTATCAGCAATGAAAGATGATAATATTCTGGATGCAGAAGGTATCAAAAAAATCATTGAACTAACATCTACTCAGCAAATCAAAGCTAACTTAATAGAAAATGAAAAGCGCAAAACCATCACCAAACAAGATGCAGAAGCGCAGGAAACTATCCTTCAATATGAGCGTCAGTTAGCAGAAAAGCAGGAAACGCAAAAACGTGAAATTGCGAACATTACAGATAAAGAAAGAACTGCTACTATTACAGTAGCCGAAGAGCAACGTTTAATTGCTGAAAAATCAAAAATTGAGGCGGAAGAAGCCATTCAGATTGCTGAAGAAAACAAACAACGACAAGTATTAGTTGCCAGCTGGAACAAGGAAAGAACCAATGCTGTTGAGCAGGAAAAAGTTGAAAAAGACAGGGCGCTGCAACAAACTGACAGAGAGAAGATTGTATCGCTTGCGCAAATTGAAAAAGACAAAGCAGTTGAGCTGGAAAAAGCTAAAATACAGGAAATTATCCGTGAGCGTGTGATGGTTGAAAAAGATGTGGTAATTGAACAGGAAAAAATAAAAGATACCACCGCTTATGCAGGTGCCGATCGTGATAAACGTGTAGCAATTACCAACGCTGAAAAAATTGCTGAAGAAGCATTGGTTAAACAAATTAAAAATGCCGAGGCCAATTTAAAATCGACAGAAATTGATGGGGAAGCTAAGAAAATAGCCGCAGAGTTCAGTTCGAAAGAAAAAATTATAGACGCAGAAGCTAAATTTGCTGCTGCCGGAAAAGAATCAGAAGCAATTAAAACATTGGCCGAAGCAGAAGCTGCTAAAGCATCTGCACAAGGAAAGGCCGAAGCCCAGGTAATTGAAGCTAAAGCAAAAGCCATGTTGCTGGATGGTGAAACTGCTGCCAAAGTGCTTGAAATGAAAGCATTGGCAGAAGCTAAAGGAATTGAAGCTAAAGCAGTTTCCAGATCGAAAGAAGTTGAACTGGTTACCGGTGCCGAAGCGAAAGCATTATTACAAACAGGTCAATCTGAAGCTACCGTTATTGAGCAAAAAGGATTATCTGAAGCAAAAGTGGTTGAGGAAAAATTAACTGCTGAAGCAAAAGGTATTGAGAATAAAGCAAATGCAATGAAATTACTTGACGGGGTTGGAAAACAGCACGAAGAGTTCAAATTGCAGTTGCAGAAAGATAAAGAAATTGAGATTGCTCAAATTGAAATTCAAAAAGCAATTGCCGAAGCACAAGCACTTGTTATTGCTGAGGCCGTTAAATCTGCTAACATTGACATTGTAGGTGGCGAAACCATGTTCTTCGAGAAAATTATTGGTTCCATTACAGCAGGTAAAACCGTTGATAATTTCATGGCCAATTCTTCAACCTTAACTTCGGTTAAAGAAAAATTCTTCCCAGATAAAAAAGAAGAAAAAATTGAAGATGCTGTTGTTGAGAAAAAAACAAGGGGCAAAAAGACTTCTGATATGAAAAATAAAACGGTAGAAAAGAAAATTGTTCAGGAACTGGATGATGAAGGAACCGTAGTATTGGAAAAACCAAAGAAAAGCAAGGCTAAAAAAGAGCCAATGACTCTTGATTTGGTTGAAGCCAAAGTGAAACAACTGGTTGAAAAGTACGAATTCATGTTAGACAATGTTTCTGAGATGAGGGTTTCTGAAGTACTTGAGGTGTTACTAAAAAAGATCCCACACGTTGATGTGAAAGAAATGATTGCCAACTTAATTCAACAGGTTAGTAATTTTGGAATTGGAGGAATTTTGGTAGACTCACTTGGTTCAGAAGAATAGTTCTTTGAATTTAAAATTTAAAATGACAAATTAAAAATTGTGAAGACCTTCGAGCGTCCGCAGACTGGCGGACCCCGAAGCGTCTCTTTCAGAACTTAGTGTATTAGAAATTAGAATTTTGTGTGTTTGAACTCAGAAAACAAAGAACCCTTAATTATTTGAAAGAGAAATCGTGGAGGAAGTACAAAAATTTTCAAAGATTGGAGAGAACCAGAAGCAATTTGGAGAATTAACTGAAAGTATTGAGGAAAATTTAAGTTCCTATAGTGCAGTATTAGAAGCAAGAACTGAAAATTTAGTTGAATTTTTAGTTGGTTTTGACAAATTATTTCATGCAGGCAATGATATCCTAATGCTCAATTAAAAAGTAAATCATTTAAATAAGTGTTTTGATAAAATTGAAAAGGCTGAGGAAACTAAATTGCTCCTTCAAAATATGAAAACAGAGCATGCAACAAGAAAAAAATATTAATCGCCAAGTTAGTTGAATAACTAGGTTCTAAGTTCCAATTTCTAATTTCTTTTAAAGGAAATAAAAGCACATTCTTAACCATTTGGAAAATCTAATGGAAAACGAAAATCAACAACAAAATAACGGCAAAATAGTACTCGAAGAAGGAACCTATGAAATTATCCGTAACCGCCTTGATAAGCATGGGAAAGAGCTTCGTGACAAATTACAAAAGCTAAATGATGAGCGCAGGCGCGTTTTCGGCTCGGCTGATGCAAAATTAATTGCCACCGAAAGAATCATTACCGACAATGCATGCATTCCTGCCGACATGGTGCCTATTGGTGATAAGTTTATATTTGGTTACAATGTTACTGTTAGGCTGGCAAAAACCAGTGTTAATGATGTATTTAGCATTTATTCTTATGGCGAACATGCTTTTAAAAAGCTGGAGCCAACATTGTTATCAGATAAATCCTTTATTTCCGATTTCAATGATATGTACAAGTACTTTTCAGACACCCGTTTTGTGAAATTTTCAAGAATTGGGGTCAATTTGTACATGGTTTTTAAAACAGGAAAGGGAGCAAGTGACATTAAAGTTTTTAAATGGATTGTTGCCGGCGATGAATTGCAGTATGTTGACAACAGAAGCACCCATGAGTTTAAGTTTCCTATGCAGCACGAGTTTAACTGGAAAAAAGCTACTCGTGAAATGTTTGTTGAAGGCAAACATCCGCATGTAAACATTGAAAACATCCTATTTGTAGAAACCACCGAAGGTGACCTGACCATAAAAGCTGAAAATAATACAGATACAGGAAGTGGTGTTTATGAAGAAGAAGTGTTGGATCCGGATCAAACACTTGATGATGCCGAATTTTATTATTCAGTTGTTGGAGACATTATCATCTTAAAAATACGTCCCTACCAGGAAAATGATTTTCGTTACATTGTGTACAGTGCAAAGACAAAAAGTGCTGTAAGAATTGATGCCATCCGTAACGCCTGTGTGTTTTTGCCTGAGAGCCAGGGAATTATTTTTTCTAATGGATATTACTTACAATCAGGTGATTACAAATTCTTCGACAGCCAGTACGAAAACCTGATTTTTGAAAAAAGAATTATTTCGCCTAACGGTGAAGATTACATCTTTAGTTTCTACGAAGAAAAATCCGGTGTTTACCTTCTGCTAAAATACAACATCATTGAGCAGCAGCTTGAAACACCAATTGTCTGTAATGGATTTTCCATTTTTAATAATGGCGAAATGGTCAATTTCCGTAGCGATGGTGAAGCTAAAAAACATCATGTTGTGCAGGTATGGCAAACCACTTTTTTCCATGCAGATTATAATACGGTTGTAGATAAAGAATCGTACCTGTTTAAAATTGGAAACAAAGCACTTGTTAAGGGAGTTGCTGAGAGCAGGGAGCTACTCACTTTACTTCATAAAGACGACTCGTACACCAACCTATACCTTGAACTGGTAAAAAAAGCCACTGCCATTTTAGATGGTCATTTCTGGATTGCCAATCCAAATACATTTGAACTAAACACTTCTCTTTTTGCCATAAAAGAAGCAGCAGCTTCGGCCATTGATGAGTTTGAAAAAGTTATAAAAATAAAACGAACCACGGCTGCCGAAACCGAAAAGGTTACAAAAGCTGCAGATGAGCTTTACGAAATCATTCAACGGAAAAAGCTGGACAATATAGACGAATTTGTTCATTTACTAACAGAAATTCGTAAAATCAGGGGCGAACTGATCTCTTTGAAACAGCTGCGTTATGTAAAAGTAGAGTTGGTTGAAGAGTACGAGAAAAAGGCTGAAGAATATGGCAATACTTTGTCGGAAAAATGTGTTGAGCTGTTGGTTACCGAAGAATCATTAGCACCTTACGAAAAACGGGTTGAAGAGATCAAAGTAAAGGTTGAAGAATTTGCTAAAGTGATTGAAGCTGATGAGATTACAGAGGAAATTGGCCAGGTTTCTACAGAACTGGAAATGCTGATTGAAATTGTCAGTAACCTGAAAATTAAAGACACCGTACAAACTGCGCAAATAATTGATAATATCTCGGCTGTTTATTCCCGTTTTAATAAAATCAAAGCTGATTTAAAGCGAAAACGCAGCGAAATCTTTCTTGTTGAAGGTAGAATTGAGTTTGCTTCGCAAATTAAGTTGATAAGTCAGGCAGTGATTAATTACCTGGATTTATGCGATACACCTGAAAAAACAGACGAATACCTGACCAAATTATTGGTGCAGATAGAAGAACTGGAAGGTAAATTCACCGAATTTGATGAGTTTATCAACGAAATAGGCATCAAGCGCGAAGAAATTATGGATGCCTTTGAACAACGCAAGGTTCAATTGGTCGAAAAGCGCAGTAAGCGGGCAGACACTTTAATGCAGTCTGGCGAGCGCATCCTGAAAGCCATCAACAGCCGTATTTCAAAACTAAAAACCGAAAGCGAAATCAATGGTTATTTTGCTTCGGACATCATGGTAGAAAAAGTCCGGGATATAGTAAAAGAACTGATTGAATTGGATGATACAGTAAAAGCGGACGAAGTTCAAAGCCGCTTAAAAACTGTTCGCGAAGACACAGTAAGGCAATTAAAGGATAAATCGGAACTTTTTGTTGAAGGCGAAAACATTATCAAATTCGGTTCACATAATTTCACAGTTAACACCCAACCACTTGGTTTAACTATGGTAAACCGTGGTGATGAGATGTTTTTCCATCTTTCAGGCACCGGTTTTTATGAAAAAGTTAAGAACGAAGCATTTTATGCGTATAAAAAATACTGGTCGCAAAGTATTGTTTCCGAAAACGATGATGTTTACCGCGGCGAATACCTTGCTTACAAAGTGTTAACGGACCAATTTAGAAATGGTGATTTGGATGATGAAAAACTGAAAAAAATAAGGACCAAAGAAATAGAGGAAATTGTCCGTAATTATATGGCTACCAGGTATTCAGAAGCATATGTGAAAGGAATTCATGATTATGATGCGACAGTTATTTTAGAAGCCCTTTTAAAAATTCGCAGCAAAGCTGACTTGCTAAGATACTCCTCAAAATCAAGAGCATGTGCTGAATTTTGGTACAGTGCTTATGTTGAAGAAGAACAAAAAACAGAAATTGCTCACCAATTAAAAGGGGTAGCCGCCATCATTGAAGTATTTCCGTCTTCAAAAGAATATGAAAATTTATTGAATCAAATTACTCACTTAATTGGCGAATTTGTTAATGAAACCAAGCTATTTAATGCTGAATTGGTTGATGAGGCCGCCGAATACCTATTTTTTGAGCTGACTCGCGGCGATACTTTTGTGATTAATCAGTACGCCTTTGAATTGCACAAAAAATTCACAGAGCATTTAAAAGCCAATAATCAAATCAGAAAGTTTGAGCAAAGTTATGCAAAACTGGATGATAAACCGGTATTAAAGTTCAGGTTGATAAAAAACTGGTTAAAAGCATTTATAGCAGAACAAAAAAACGGCAATTTACTTGTTTTTGCAGATGAAGTGGCTACGACTATTTATACCCAGTCAATCAAAAACAAAAAACAGATAAAAGTAGATTTAAATACTGATTTAGAGAACCTTGAGGGTTCACATAAATTAATTGAGGATAGAAAATATCATTTGGATTACATCCGCTTTATGCAAAGGTTGAAAAAATACAATACAGAAGATGTACCAGCATTTCAAGCCTATCTAAATTTAAAAAAGCAGTTAACGGAAGACTTTGAAGAAGACATGCGCTTGAACGAGTTCAAACCACGTGTAATGAGCTCATTTGTCCGAAACAGGTTGATAGACAAGGTCTATTTGCCATTGATTGGTAGCAACCTGGCCAAGCAAATTGGTACAGCAGGCGAAGGTAAACGAACCGATTTAATGGGTATGCTCTTGCTAATTTCACCTCCAGGGTATGGTAAAACCACCTTGATGGAATACATTGCCAATCGGTTAGGCATCATTTTCATGAAAATTAATGGTCCTGCATTAGGCCATTCAGTTATTTCTGTTGATCCAACTGAAGCACCCAATGCAACTGCCCGCGAAGAACTGGAAAAACTCAATTTGGCATTTGAAATTGGCGACAATGTGATGATCTATTTGGATGATATTCAGCACTGTAACCCTGAATTGTTGCAAAAATTCATTTCCATGGCCGATGCCCAGCGAAAAATTGAAGGAGTGTATAAAGGCAAGACCAAAACCTATGATTTCCGCGGCAAAAAAGTGTGTGTAATTATGGCAGGTAACCCTTATACCGAGAGTGGGGAGAAATTCCGAATTCCTGATATGTTGGCCAACCGAGCCGATATTTACAACCTGGGTGACATACTTGGAGATACAGAAACTGAATTCTTACTCAGTTACATTGAAAACAGCTTAACTTCAAACGCAGTGTTGAGTAAACTGGCAGGCAAAAGCCGAAAAGATGTGTACACATTGATTGAAGCTATTGAATCTGGAAACAAAGAAGGAATTGAGTACGAAACCAATCACTCAGCTGAAGATTTGAATGAGTACAATTTAGTACTGGAAAAAATACTGCATATCCGAAATACTATTTCGCGGGTGAACCAGGAGTACATCTACTCCGCTGGACAAGCCGATGCTTATAGAACAGAGCCGCCATTTAAACTACAGGGTTCTTATCGTGATATGAACAAAATGGCTGAAAAAGTAATGCCAATAATGAACGACAAAGAATTGGCAACGCTAATCTTGTCGCACTACGAAAACGAATCGCAAACGCTTACCTCTGATGCGGAGGCTAACTTGCTGAAATTTAAAGCAATAACTAATCAGCTAAGCAAAGAAGACGAAGAGCGGCGTAAAGTGATTTTAGAAACCTACGTGAAAAACAAGCAAACCGATTCAGCCAGCCAGGTAGCGCTAATTGCTAACCAAATGGGTGCAATAGCCGATGGACTTGGAGGGATTAAGGAGGCAATGAAGAAAAAATAGCAAATAAATGACACTAATAATCTGAGACGATTTGAGCAGCTGACTAGCTGTTCAGATCCCCCCCTTTATGAAGTGCCAGTTACATAAATGTATTACATAAAATTGTAAACAATGGTACTATTAAGCAAAAAACAAATCAATGGTAAAAAGAGCAGTACTATAAATGTTCTTAATTCACGAATTATCAGAAAAAAACGAAAGGGAATAGCAGCAATTTTTCTTGGGAAAAAGAGCTGCTATTCAATTGTTCGTAACTCAAATATTATCAGAAAAAAGAAGGATTGATTATTTAAAGAATACAATAATCCTATAAAAAACGATAAAAAATCCTTCTTTTAAACAACAAACTATTGTTATGTCAAGGCTTGTTTGTCAGGTGACAACACCTGACAAGTGCACCAGCCAGGTGTTGTCACCTGGCTAATTACCAGAAATATCAAATTTGACTTAACACTATTTGCTGAAGCACCGCTTACTTTTTTTAATTCTTCAAATGAGTCAACCCGTTTTACGAGCTTTGTACAAAAAGATTGTTGTCGAATTGTTTTAATGGTGATTCTGGCAATTTTTCACATAATTCAGGTTTTTGCACATTTAATTCCTTCATCAATAGTGGTGGGAGATGCTAATTTGTCGCCTTTTGTATTAGGTTTACCGTCCGGGGCAACATAATAGATCGTTCCAGCTGCTTTTGGTAACACGTAGGATTGTAGAACAGATCCATAAGGTCTGCCTGAAGGTTGCGTTTGAGTCATTGTACTACAAAAAAGGCCTATAAACATAAGTGTCATTGCTTTTTTAATAGTTTTATGTTCATCAATGCTGATTTTCGTATATTTTTATTTTTTGAAGTCTGCTTTTGGTAATACAAGATATTTTGGGATTCTATGAAGATAAAATCTGTATAAAATTACGTTAGTTGCATGGCGTATTGAGGGTTTTAAAAATTAAGTACCTATCTTTGCCCAGCAACGTTAAACCAGTAGTATGGCGCAAATTAGCATCAACACATCTCAAAATGTTCAAATAGAGCACCCGATAGCAAATGTGGGCGTTAGGATATTATCGCAACTGCTTGATTATGTCTTTATTTTTGCCTATGTAATGTTTGTACTTTTTATAATATCAGGTTTGCTTGAAATCAATGACCCTGCTATAATAATTATAGCCATGTTACCTGCCTTTTTCTATAGTTTTATTACCGAGTCAATTTTTCACGGGCAAAGTTTTGCTAAAATGATACTGGGTGTTAAAGTAGTAAAACTGGATGGTTCGCAGGCTACATTGCTTAACTATTTTGTAAGATGGATGTTTCGAATTATAGACACAAATATTTACCTTTTTTTTGGAGCAATTGCTATAATAAGCATCGCAGTAAGTTCAAAAGGGCAACGATTAGGTGATAAGGCAGCCGGTACCATTGTGGTAAGCCTAAAGAAAAAGTACAACTTTCGAAACATGATTTACCGAAGGATTTCCGATAATCACAAATTGCAATTCCCTCAGGTTGAGCAGCTTACTGAAAATGATGTTAACACAATAAATGAGGTAATTAATCATTATTATAAAAACCCTGGCATGCAATCGAGGCAATTGTTAATAAAAACCAAAGAGGCCATCATTAAAAAAACCGGCATTGATACCCAACTGGAATCCATTCCGTTTTTAAGAACAATTGTAAAAGATTACAACTATATTCTAAGGGACGAGGAGTATTAGAAGTTAATTGGTCAATTGTTATGTCTCAAACTCATACCTGAAGTGTCATTCTTGACATAACACCAGAAACCAGTTATAAAACAATGAAAGAATTAAGCAAAGAAAAAGGATTGGCCAAGGCGCAGGCTATTTGTGCGAAAGCTGAAAAGTGTCGGGCTGACATTCGCCAAAAGCTATATGACTGGGGGGTAAACCCTCAGTTTCATAATGAAATTCTTGATAGCCTGATAAAAGACAGATTTATTGATGAAGAAAGATATACAGCGTTTTATGTCCGAGATAAATTCAGGCTTAGCAAGTGGGGGAAAATAAAGATTGAGTTTGCCCTTAGAAACAAGCAAATTGCCCAGGAGTTGATTCAAAAACACCTTGAAAAAATTAATGCAAAAGATTACAGCGAAGCCTGCAAAGACCTTATTATCAGAAAAATAAAAACAGTTAATGAAGAGGATGCACGAAAGTTGAAAGATAAAGTTTTGCGCTTTGCCCATGGCAGGGGATATGAGGCTTCTTTAGTAATTTCAATAGTTGAAGAACTGATAGCTGAGACTGACTAGCATGCAAAAAATAGCCTTGAACAAAATTTTTGTGTATTCCTTTACTAAACTTTCCGAGTTTAGTAACATCCAGCATTTTGTCACCTGCAAAAACAATGTTGGTGAAAACCAGTTTAGCATGAGCCTTTCATCAGTAAAAAATCCGGTTCCGGTTATTGAAAACAGGCAGTTACTGGCTGATGCACTAAACTTAAAGCCCGAAAATTTTGTTTTTCAGCAACAAGAACACACTAAAAATGTGAAAGTTGTCAAAAATGAACATCGAGGAAAAGGATTTTTTTATCATCATGAGGGTCTTGCCGATAATGATGCCATGATAACTGCTGAGAAAAACCTATGTTTGATGATAATGGGGGCAGATTGTGTGCCTGTTCTTTTGTTCGACCCTGTTAAAAAAGTAATTGGCGCGGCCCATGCCGGCTGGCGTGGAACTGTTCGAAATATTTCGGCTACCACCATTCAAACCATGCAAAATGAATATGGTTGTATGCCTGAAAATATTCTTGCCGGAATTGGTCCCTCCATTGGCCCGCAAAACTATGAAGTGGACGATGTTGTTTACAATGCATTCAGTAAAAACTTTAAATATAGCCCTCAATTATTTACCGAGGGTAAACAACCAGGAAAATACCAGTTGGATTTATGGAAAGCCAATAAAATTCAGCTAATCAAAGCTGGGCTTACTGAAAAGAACATTGAAATTTCCGGAATTTGTACTTTTGAAAACAATAGGGCCTTTTTTTCGGCAAGAAAAGGCGATTCAGGAAGGTTTGCTTCAGGTATTATATTAACCTAAATCAATACCATTTTTATCGGAAGAGTAACAAAGGGGCTGTTAAAACTAACTTTTGGTTGGTGCATTTCGACAGGTGGTATGCTGAGTACTTCGGCAAGCTCAGTATACCACCTGCCGAAGTGCTCAATGACACTCACTTGTAAGACTTTTACCTACTGTGAGGGCTTCGCCGTTGATACAACCCCGTTTTTTCAATAGCTTCTTTTACTAAATTTATTTTTCTAAAAGTTCAGCAACCTCTGCTAATTTAATAAACTCAGCCCTGTAGCCTTCCAGATCGGTTCCTTTAGCTTCTTTAGCAGTAGCAATTACGTTTTCGAAACTTGCTTTGCCTTTGAATTCAGAGTTACGAAGTAACAAACCAAACTCTGTAACAGCAACTGCCCACTGAAAGTTGGTTGAGAAAATAAAACTATTGTTCCGAATGAACTTTTAGTAAATAGGGTCTGCTGAAAAAGTCAGAAGTACATTAGATACAACTTAGCGAAGCGATATCTTTGACCAAAGGGAGAAAAATTAGCAAAGCGAAGTCGTATATTAATACTTCGAGCTGAAGCTAATGAAGTAGATGATGTGCTTCTGGCTAGTCAAAGTTTCTGACGAGATTTTATTAGGCCATAAAATGTAAGTGCAAAGAAAAATA
>JBNKJW010000136.1:0-7659 GCA_050291445.1 Bacteroidales bacterium
AAGTGATTTTCCACTTTTTAACTGCTCTAGCGCCAAGTCCCTAAGCGCAATGTATTCAGGGGACTCTTTCTTCTTTTCTGTCATAAAAAATTGCAAATTTAAAATTTCATTTTTTAGACAGAGTTTATTTTACACTCTCCATAAAGATGCTTTTTGTCAACCCGGGCGAATTAATTAATAATTACCTGGCAGGTAAAACCAAAAGTTATTACAACCCGCTTAATTACATCTTACTCCTCACAGGTATAGCTACAGCTCTTATGGTCTGGCTGGGAATATTTGATGCTAGTGTGCAAAGCACCAACGAAACTCTGGGCCTTGTCAGACCTGAGCAAAAAGACTTTCAGCAAGGAATGATGAATCAAATGAAGCAATACATAAACATCATCACCTTGTTCATGCTGCCTTTTATGAGCTTGTTTTCGAAATGGTATTTCCATAAAAAAAAGTTATACTACGGTGAACATTTGATCATGAACAGCTTTTTATTTGGCCAATCCAGCGTAATTTCAATCATAACGCTTCCAATTTTTGTAATTTTCCCACCGCTTGCTGGTTATTATTCGCCCATTGGAGTCATTATTTTTTTGGTTTACTATAGTTATGCCCTAAAAAGCACATTTAAAAGCACTACTTTTAAGTCAGTTCTGGGTTCTGTAGTTATCTTTATAGGTGGTTATTTGCTTTTTACGATCTTTCTTATGATAATTGGCCTTGGTGTAATAATTATTATGGTTGCCAGTGGAATGAATATTAAAGATATTATACAATAATTAAATTACCGAGTACGACATGGTAATCAAAAATCAGTAAAAATCCACACCCAGAGGATGTGGCATTGGGATAACCCGTAGAAGGGGATGAAAATGCCTTTGCCCTCAAAGAAGGCAAAGAATAAATGTTGTCCCCGGATTAATTATTTTTGCTCGTCTCTTTTGTCTTGATCTTCTTGGTATTTTATATACTTTCTTATCATTTCTTCATTTAACCCAACAGTATCAACACAATAGCCTTTAGACCCAAAATAATTACCCCAATAGGTTTTTTGTTTCAAATGTTTGAATTTGCCAAATACTCGAATTGCGGTCCTTCCTTTTATGATTCCCATCATGTCAGAAATTGAAATTTTTGGTGGAATCATTATCATAAAATGGACATGGTCTATTTGAATATTTAACTCTTCAACAAGGCATCCCTTTTGTTTTGAAAAACTACGAATGCAATGTTCAACTTCATTTTTTATTTCTCCTTTTAAAATTCTATACCTATATTTAGGCGTCCATACAATATGGTATGCACAATGCCAAATTGAATGAGACATTTTCTTATATCTACTCATGATTATTCCTTTCTTTAGTTGTGGGGACAACTTTTGAAAAATAGTCATGAGTTTTTTAACAGGCAAACCCGTAAAACGACTCTGACCACGTTCAGAGAACGTGGTTTTTAATTTCGAATAAAACTTTTTAAAAACCCAATTATAGAGTAATGAATATTATTAGAAACAAAAGTAAATTAGAGAGGTTAGATCAACTAATAAGGTTAAAAGCTACAGGAAACCCAGAAGAATTGTCTGATAAATTAGACACAAACAAAAGAACTATTTATAGAATTATTAATGAATTAAAAAAAATAGGCTGTCCAATATATTTTTCTAAGGAACGAAATAGTTATTGTTATAAATACGAAGGGGAATTAATAATTAAGTTTGATAAAGTTGAAAAACAGGAGCTTACAGAGATAAAAGGTGGCTTTTCGAGAAAAAATATTTCCAGTGACAAATTTTGTCACCAAAAGGTCTTATACTTGCCCCTAAAATAATATAGTTTTACAGGGCTATCCAACGCCTGACCTTAAAGTTGATTTTAAATAATTATAGCATGAAATTAGAATAATTAAACATTGAAGAGAGCAAAATTGAAAAAGCAGAGATGTCAAAAGTTAAAGGTGGAACCTCTACTACAGAATTTACTCAAACAGGTGTCATGGAGACAGAACAGGAAGTTGATAAAGATAGAAAGCCAATAGGTAAACCTTTTTTAATTGATATGCCTATATAAAAACATCAATTTTTCACTAAAGAAACTATTAGTTTTATTAATTGATAGTTTCTTTATTTAAAATCAGTTATAGAATGAAGATAAAAATATCAATTATAACAATAATTATATTTACTATTTCTTGTGTTAGTGTAAAAAATACTAAGAAAGATGTCGATATGGATAGTATCAAAGATAGTTTGGCTTTTGAACTTTGTCAAATGTGGGGTTCAGATCAAACTATCAGAAGTGTGAATGGAGGTAGAGATGTTGTGAAAATAATGCAAAGACTTGATTCTCTTAACTTTTTTAAATTAGTAAAATTTGTAAAAACATATGGTTTCCCAAATAAGAAGTTATTAGGTGAAAGAAATTACAAACACGAATGCGTATCTGCAGCATATCCCATATTGTTACATAATCCACATATGCTTATAAATAATGAAGCGTATTTTAATTTATTTCTTGACCAGGTAAACAAAGGAAATTTAAATAGAAAGTCTTTTGCAACAATATTAGATAAATATTATTGGGCAAAGAGCCATGGAAAAGATGTATTGTATGGCAGTCAATTTGGAAAACCCTGTATTCAACACAAAAAAAAAACCAACAAAGCAAGATTAGAAATAGGTTTGGAGATATTACCAGACTCATTATTCTCTACAAGTTGTGATGAAAAAGAAATTATTAAATGATACTAATTTTAACCACAGAAGCAGGCGACTTCTCCCATATAAAAATAATTGACTGGCTAAGCCACCTGGGTGCCAATTATAAAATAATATCAGGGGAAAATATTCTTAGGGAGACTTCTAATTTCACTATACAAAATGGGAATGTGTTTTATGATGGTATCAACCTCTCAAAATCTATTTCTACAGTTTATTACAGACGGTGAATCACAGAAGATGAACTGTTAATAACAAATGATTTAAAGTTAAACAAAACTTTAAATAGAAACCTTGCATATGAGATGTAGGAGATCAAAAAACTTCTATTCAATAATCTACAAAAGACAGTATGGATTCCAAATCCAAAAACTGTTATAGTTAATAAACTAACCGTACTAGAACAAGCTAAACAAGTAGGAATTAATGTTCCTGATTATATTGTTGCGAATAATAAAACCGATTCAACAAAACATCACACTGGTTACCAACAAGATAGAAGGCTCACAGCATTACAAAACACCGCCAAATTGTTATTTTGGCTTTTATGTATTTGAAGTTAAAACAAAATTAAAAAAATGGCTATTTGCAGCCTAAAAATGTGTCGGTTGAAAGGCGCACGCTGTCTAGCCAGGTGCTTTTGTATAACTGTTTAACCCAGTGACAAAGGTTTAATTCATATTCTATTAGGATTACTACTCAAAAAGATTTCACCTACTCACCTTTTTGGTATTCATCTATGTTTAGGTAACCCATGGTAAATGCAATAGTTCAACGCCATCACGTTTTCTATTGCATAACCTGGGTTAAAGAAATACTATTTCAAATTCAAATCTGTAGTTACCTTAATTTTATTCTCCCCTTTTTTATCCCAGACCAAAAATTCGCAATTAATAGGACTACTAATGTTTTCGTCAGTAAAAACAACATCCGCCGAAAGCATTTTCTTTAACTCAGTAGGATCGTAACCTTTGTCTTCAAACAAATCATTCTCGTCAATCAAAACGTTGCCACTACTGTCTTTTGCCTTTACCTGCATACCGAAAAATACGTTTCCGTCTTCAAGGTTAAAACCTTCAAGGCCTTCGAATATTAAATAGAGCTTTTCATTTTGGATAGCGTTATTATCTGCCACAACCTTCTCTTGTTTCTTAGAATAGAGGTAAATTTCGCTATAAGTTAAATTATTGTTTTCAATAACCAACTTTTCATTTGGTTCAACAGAAAATTTCATTTTGGCTTTAAAGGTACCATCCCCTTTTTTATCCCAGATATTTACCAAAAAAGTATATTCTTTGCCAGAATGAATAGGTTTTTCAACAGTAAGCTTAGTGGTTAACAACAAAGGTTGAAGATCGGTTCCCTGGGTTTGATCTTCAAACAAATCATTTTCGAGCATGATAGTATCATTTTGCTCATTTACCACTATCAGCTGCATTCCGGGAAAAACAACAGTTCCTTCTTTTGCAAAGCCTTTGATGTCATTAAATTTCATGTAAAACGTTTCACCATAAACAAACTCGTTCCTTGATATTTTATTTGTTCCATCAGAAAGATAAACATCGTTGCACGATAATCCATCACCTTTGGTGGTAAGACCGGTCATCAAATCTTTTTTTACAGATTTATTAAAATCACAAGAAACAATTGTAAGCACTAATGCAAATAGTAAAGAATAATTTTTCATAGCTATAGGTTTTTAAATTTTTATATTGGTTTGACTAAAGTTAGGAAATTATAAAATACAATTTGCTATTGATTTATAAAAGAATACAAATTTTACTTTTGCATAAATATAAATGCGTAAAAAAATAACATGGTTAGTAGGTAATAGTAATTTAAAAACCATAGCTTAATTTTTATTACCTTGAAAAGAATAGCTACTTTTGCAGTACACCATATGCCGTAAACACCAAAACCCATAACTGAAATTATCAACTTAAATTCCTTTTTAATGAGAGAGTCAAAATTTATTTACTACATGGTCAGTTTACTGGCTGTATTTGCTTTATTTAATATTGAAAACATTAATTCACAAAACCTGGTTACAAATGGAGGTTTTGAAGATGGGACAAACGGCTGGGAAAACCTTTCCGAAGGCGGTAGTAGTGCTACTTTTTCTGTTTTAACAACAGGATCACAAGAAGGAACGAACCACCTTAGTTGCGATTTACAAACACTGGGTACTAATGATTGGAGTGTGCAATCAATGTCATCTACATTTACAACTACCCCAGGTGAGAAATATAAACTCACCTTTTATGCAAAGACCAATGTGGCAGGACAACAATTGCGTACTGTATTACAAAACTCAAGTTATAGCGCCCAGGATTATACCATCACCGACACCTGGACAATGTATAGCTGGGAATTTACCCCAACTGAGGCTTCTTTACAACTAAAATTTCACTATTTTCAGACTGGCATATTTTATATTGATGATATACAAATAGTTGCAGTGCCACCCTCAACCGATAATGCACCACCAAGTTGTGTATTAACAGCTCCACATATGAATGCTTATTTTCAATCAGGCACCGACATTACCATTAATGCCTACTCTGCTGATTTTGGTGCAAACGGACCCGAAGGAACAGTTTCGAAAGTTGAGTTTTTTAATGGCGACACTAAAATTGGAGAATCAACAAGTGCTACAAATAACACGTTCACATTTGTATGGGAGGATGCTCAGGAAGGAACCTACACCATTACCGCTAAGGCCACCGACAACCTGGATGTTGTATTTACATCGGCTGGTGTAATCATCCAGGTTGGAACCGAGCCTGCTGCTGCAATAGGTTTAAGTACCAATAAAGGGAAATACCTGGCCAATATTATCTCTTGGCATATAAACGATGGTTTTATGGATTACTGGAACGGGGTAACCGCCGAGAACAGTTGCAAGTGGGGCAGTGTGGAAGGCACCAGGGATCAAATGAACTGGACTAATGCTGATTTGGCATATAATTACGCAAAAGATAACCACCTGCCATTCAGGTACCATGCTTTTGCCTGGGGCAACCAGTATCCGGATTGGATTACGTCGCTTACACCAGCTGAATTTCAGGCTGAAATGGAAGAATACATAGCCGCTGTGGCAGCTCGTTACCCTTACATTGATCAAATTGATGTGTTAAACGAACAACTTGGAACCCATGCTGAAGGGACAAAATATTTCAGGGACGGACTTGGAGGAACAGGTGTTACTGGTTACGACTGGCAAATTTGGTTATTTAAAAAAGCTAGGGAATATTTTCCTAATGCAAAACTGGTATTAAATGATTATGGACTGGCAAACGATGCTAACGCCATTAATCAACAACTTAACCTTGTTGCTATTTTAAGGGATAGTGCTTTAATTGATGGTTTTGGCACCCAATCGCACTATTTTAATGTAGATCAATTTTCTTCGTCTCCTGCAGCATTAGAAGCAAATCTGGATTTGATGGCCACTTCAGGAGTCCCAATTTATGTTACAGAGTTGGATTTAATAGGCGAAAGTAAAAGTGAATCCAGTCAACTGGCAAGTTACCAAAATGTTTTTCCAGTATATTGGGAACATCCGGCTGTTGCAGGAGTCACCTTATGGGGATACATTGAAGGACAAACCTGGGAGCCTGGAACCGGAATATTAAACAGTAATGGAACAGAAAGATCTGCAATGACCTGGTTAAAAACTTATATGAAAGACCAGGAAAATGTTGGCTACCCATTTGGAGTGGAAGCAGGAACAACCACAGACAGGCTAGCCGATATTGAACTGGAAAGTATAAAACTGTTCCCAAATCCTACGGATGGGTTACTTACTATTAAAAACAAAGGGAGCAAAGCTATCAACATTAATATCACAAATTCGCTGGGCCAAAATATTGATTACTTTGCACTTAAAGCAAAATCGTTTACACAGAAAAACCTCAATAAAGGTTTGTATATTGTTTCTGCTGGAAACAAAAACTATAAAGTAATTGTGGAATAATTATTTCACATAAAAGTGGCTGTCTCAAAACAAAGTTTTGGACGCTGAGCCTGTTGAAGCGTACATTGATCAATAGGAAGTTAAACATTTCGACAGGTGGCACACTGAGCTAGTCGAAGTGCTCAATGTCCAATAATTTTATGCATTTTACCTACGGTGAGGGCTTCGCCGTTGAGACAGCCTCATTTTTTATTTTTCCAGGTACTCAATCATCTCCTGGCTACCCTCCAGCAAACCCTGAAAATACGCTTCTTCTTCAAACCGGGGTATCATCACCTCGTCAATAAGGTGTTTTGTCATACCCTCTTCGTCCATTTTTAATAATCCTGTACCTGGAGTTATCCTTACTTCGCTGTTTTTGCTGCTAAATACTATCAAAACACCATTGTTTTTTTCAGCCTTGCCAATTAAGTGTTTGGCTCTAAAATCTTCGGTGTATAAATCAATATTTTCTGATTCTGCATAGTCGCCAACCGTGACCAATACAATTTCATTGGTTGTTTTTTGCTCATGTTCTACAAAAAGTTGATCCAGTTGCAGTTTTTCCTCATCGCTTAATATATTTTCGTAATCATAAACATAGGTAAGTGTGTAAGATTTGTCGGTTTTACAACTACTTACCAAGAAAAAAACACCTAATGCCAGTAATAAATATAAGTTTTTCATCTGTTTTACTATTTGTGGTTAACTAATTTTATTTAATGTTTAGATACTTGTTTACCACTAAATCTAAATATTGCGGTACTCCGTACCTTTTCAAATCACGCAAACATTTAAGCTACAAATATTTTCGGTGCTCTGCACCTATTAAAAAAACAGGTTCAATATAAAAAGTAGCAGAGCCCCTTCTTTGTAATACTATGAAGGAGGAGCTGCGCAATATTTGTAGCTTATTAATTGATAAGCGATTTAAGGTGCAGAGCACCGTAATACCGATTTTACTTTCAAAATAGTCCAATTTTGGCAAAGCCTCATT
>JBNKJW010000137.1:0-20331 GCA_050291445.1 Bacteroidales bacterium
CCAGGTGTTGTCACCTGGCTAATTACCAGAAATATCAAATTTGACTTAACACTAGTGTCATGTCAAGGCTAATTTGTCAGGTAATAACACATGACAAGTGCACCAGCCAGGTGTTGTCACTTGGCTAATTACCAGAAATATCAAATTTGACTTAACACTAGCTGTTTTTTGTTATAATTTATGCATCAACTTTAAAAAACGATATCAGTTGCTTTAGCTGCTGAGCCTGACTTACTAATTCAGCCGTTCTTGATGAAAGCTCTTCGCTTGTTGAAGCACTTTGTTGTGTAACGGCATTAAGTTGTTGAATTGAATTATTTATTTGCGAAACACCCAGTATTTGTTCTGAACTTGCTTGCGCAACATCCTGCACCATTAAAGTTGTTTTATCCAATTCTGGTAACATCTCAAGCATTTTTTTCTGTGCATCATCAGCTAACTCAAAACTTTCAGAGGTGAGATTAACTATCTCATCAGCAGCAATTTTACTTCTTTCAGCCAATTTTCTTACTTCGGCTGCCACTACAGCAAATCCTTTTCCTTCCTCTCCTGCCCGGGCAGCTTCAACTGCAGCATTGAGTGCTAAAATATTTGTTTGAAAAGCAATATCATTAATTACCTGAATGGTTTCAGCAATGGAACGATTTGCCTGGGTCACTTTTTGAGAACGCTCGGCTACTTCTTTAATTCCCTTGTTAACAGAAAGCGAAATTTTTTCAGAATCGGAAGCATTTTTGCTATTCATTTCAATATTCGAGGTCATTTGTTCCATTGAGGCCGAAACTTCCTCAATAGAAGCAGCTGATTCATTGGCCCCTTGAGAAATAGAGGAAGTAGTGGTAGCAATCTCCTGCAATGATAAATCGAAATTTGAGGCAGCCCCATGCACCCCAAGAATGATTTTTTTAAACTCGCTAATCATAAAATTGATATATTTCCCTAACTCGCCCAACTCATCGTTTGTATTGTATACGACCTTTTGAGCCAAATCCCCTTCAGCCACTTTTCTGCTTACTGAATTTATTTGCCTTAATGTGGATATGATTTTTGCCCCAAAAAAGTAACCTAAAACTATTGCTATAATAGCTATTACAACACCAATAAGTCCAATTTGGGTGATAGAAGAAATAACCTGCTTTCTTGTTTTAGCCATTGACGAACTCATGATAAAAATCCCTCTAACTTCATGATCCCCATTCGATTTGTTGGAATTAATTGCATGACAATCAAGGCACCCCTTGGATTCGTCTAAATAAATAGGTTCCATAACATACAAGGAATCTTTCTTTTCATTAAGAGTGACAATTTCTTTCAGTTTTTCTTTTTTAAATCGGTCTATAAATACCTGATCTTTAGGCAACGACTTATGATGGTTTTCCTCTTTAGGTTCTGGTGAGGCTATCCTAAACTCGTAATTAAGGGTAGCTTCATCATCCCTTTTATCAATGTAAGCACTGTTATCCTGCTCAAAAACGCTCTCATCAATCCGGTGGGTTACAACATATTCTTCGATATGCAAGGCGAGAACGGCTTTGCTTTTATCAACAAGGTTGTCAATTCCCTGGTTTTGTATTTTCACAGCTGAAATAATTACGGCAATGGCCGTGCACAATATAACAGGTATACTTATTAGTGCTAAAAGCTTTTTACTTAAAGTCATAGTGGCATATTTTAGTACTTTTAATCAATATAAAGTCCAAATTCCCAAAAAGAAAAGCACCACTATTTCCAATCTTCCGCCTGACTTAACTATAATTAAGTGGCAAAAAGTAACAATCAAAAATAATTTACTTATCAATTTAGGGTTAATCATGTGTTAAAGTTAACGGCACTAGTTTAGAAAAGCGTTGCTTATTATACCTTTGTAAAACTTAGTGATTTAGTGGCTTTGTGGCTATAGTTTCTTGCCACTAAGGCACCAAAACACAAAGAAATAAAACGCAAAATTAAACTAGAGCCAAGTTAACCTACAATATCCATATTTCCAAACTATTGTATTACAATAATGATTAATCAGGAGGGGATAAATAAGTCAAAGCGTGATCGTCACTAAAACGCACGTTGCCAGCACAATAGAGATACCAAAACTATTTATTTTCAATTGGCCTTAAATACCTGTCAATAAAGTAATGCCCAAGGTAAATCAAAGGGGTAATTGCAATTGCTATTAATAATTTAGCAATATATCCTGAGGCTGAAGTATTTATATATTCCATAAATGTTAATTTGCCTGGCAACCAAAAGGCAATCCCTGCCACAATAAAAGTATCGATCAATTGTGAAATTACAGTAGATCCGGTTGCCCTTAGCCACAGCATTTTAGAGCCAGTTCTTTTTTTTATGGCCAAAAACACAATTACATCAAGTAGTTGTGAACATAAAAATGCCGAAATACTTCCAACAATTATCCACATGCTTTGGCCAAATACTCTGTTAAATGCTTCATTATTAACCGGGGAAAAAGAGGCTGCATTGGTTTGCATACTCAGGTACAATAAAATAAATGCATAAACAATTAATCCAGCTGTTAAAAAAGTTAAACGCCTGACTCCTTTACGTCCATAATATTCGTTTATTAAATCGGTAGTCAAAAAAACAACAGGCCAGGGAATAATTCCAATGCTTAGAGTAAACGGGCCAATTTGTATCAGTTTTCCACCAATCATTTCGCCCATAATAGCGTTGGTAATGAAAAAACCGGCAAGCAAAATATAAATAAAGTCTTTTCTGGATTGTATCATTTACTATCTAATCTTTTTCAGTCTTTTTTTGGTAGTTTCTCAACAGCATTGCAAACATAGCGAATCTAAATCAAATTTTGTTGTGATATTTATTGATTTTGTGGCTAAATTTTCTTGCCAATATAACACAAAATTAAACCGAGGCATAAGTTTCAGAAAATAATTCATTTTTAGGAATAACATGCCAATTATTTGTCAATCGGCATGTTTAGTTTATTGGTAAGATTCTATTCAAATGTTGCAACGTTTCTTTTAACAACTCCGTATTGGTTTAAACATCATAAAACAAATAGTATGAAAAAGACATTAATTTTAACATTCGCAATTGCATTTTTTGCTTTTGCACAATCATGTAATAAAAGCGATAACGCCAATCCAAAAAAAGAACCTGTAGCTATTCAATTGAGCGAAAAGTCAGAAAAATTAGTACAAAACTCTTCTGATTTTGGTATTGAACTTTTTAAAGCCATTGAAAACACAGAAAAACTCCGTGTAAACTGGATGATTTCCCCCTTAAGTGTTTCTTTTGCACTTGCCATGACTTATAATGGTGCCAATGAAGATACTAAATTGGACATGGAAAATACACTTAGGCTAAATGGCCTTACCACCGAAGAAATTAATGCTGGTTATAAGCAGCTATCCGAACTCTTGCTCGATGTGGACAACAATGTGGATATTTCCATTGCCAACTCTATTTGGTATAGAAATACATTTACAGTTTTACAGGATTTTATTACTACCAACCAGCAGTATTACAATGCCGAGGTAAACGCACTTGACTTTAGTGATGCTAATGGTGCAAAGGATATTATTAATAACTGGGTAGCTGAAAATACAAATGACAAAATTGAAAGTATTGTTGACCAGATAGATCCTGGAACAGTTATGTTTTTAATCAATGCTATTTATTTTAAGGGAGCTTGGAAATATACATTTGATGAATCGGAAAATGTACAACTTCCTTTTACTAATTATGCCGATTACACCGAAAGCATTGAAATGATGACCCAAACTACAGATTTAAGAAATTACAGAGATGAAGAAATCACCATGGTGGAACTACCCTATGGCCAAGGAAACTGGGTAATGGATTTGATGTTGCCTGCATCAGATCTATCAACCAACCAGTTAATACTTAGCTTAACAAAAGATAAATGGGAAACTTGGGTAAATAATTTAAGCGAGCCAGTTGAAACAACTCTTACCTTTCCTCCCTTTAAATTTGAATATGAAGAAACTTTAAATGGCATGCTGGCATCTATGGGAATGGGAGTTGCATTTTCAGATCAGGCAGATTTTTCGAAAATTAATGGAACAGGAGGTTTGCAAATTTCAGAAGTAAAACACAAAACTTTTATTGAAGTAAATGAACAGGGAACTGAGGCAGCTGCAGTTACTTCTGTTGGAATGGAACTTACTTCTATTGGAGGAGGTGGTATTGTATTTAACAAGCCATTTTTATTTGTAATTAGAGAACAGGTTACTGGCACAATATTATTTATTGGTAAAGTAGGGAACCCGGAAAGGTAAAGATATTTTAAATTGGGCAAGGAACTGTATATAAAGCCTAAAGTTTTCTAGACATTGGGTTTTTGTACAGTTCCTTTATTCCTCATTATACAATTGCATAATTCGATAAAAAGAATAGTCGCTTGTTATACCGAACCGCTGTTAGTAATTGGTTTACTTCGCAAACTTGCAAACCAAAACTGCCAGTCGATCGGCATATACAAAGCCATTTTTAAATTTCAATTTACAATATTTCAAACTGGCTAAGTATAATTCAGGCAGATATATCTGGGCGATCAAAATGTATACGAAAAAAGGCCCTGCAAAACTTACAGAGCCTTAAAGAAATCACTAACTATCTATTTATTATAAGGTTACGCCAGATTTAAAGATTGCAATTTCGCGGTATCCTGATTTTTCGTTATTTACTTTTTTGCCGTCTGCCACTTCTAAGACATACTTCAACAGTTCCTCGGCCATTGCGTCAAGCGACACATCTCCATCAGCAATCGTACCAGCATTAAAATCTATCCAGTGCGGTTTATTCTGTGCCAAAGGTGTATTTGAGGATATTTTCATGGTAGGTACAAAGCTTCCAAACGGTGTCCCCCTGCCTGTAGTAAACAAAACTAAATGGCAGCCCGAAGCCCCCAATGCGGTAGAAGCGACCAAATCATTACCAGGAGAACTAAGAAGGTTTAGCCCTTTAGTGCTAATTCTATCACCATACATCAACACATCATTCACAGTTGCTTTTCCACATTTCTGAGTACAACCTAAAGACTTTTCCTCCAATGTTGAGATTCCTCCTGCTTTATTGCCTGGCGAGGGATTTTCGTAAATGGGTTGTTTGCTTTCTATAAAAAACTCTTTGAAGTCATTGATTAAATGAACCGTTTTCTCAAAGGTGGTTGCATCTTTTGCCCTACTCATTAAAATAGTTTCTGCACCAAACATTTCAGGTACTTCTGTTAATAACGAACTGGCTCCTTGGCTTACTAAAATATCAGTGAGTTTACCTAATAACGGATTAGCAGTAATTCCCGACATTCCATCCGAACCACCACATTTTAAGCCAATTTTCAGTTCAGAAACGGGGACTGACTCCCGAACATCTTTACTCGCTTTTTCATAGAGTTCCCTAAGTAAGTTCATTCCTTCTTCGTGCTCATCCTGAACATTTTGTGTAACCAGAAACTTAATGCGTTCTTCATCATAATCACCCAAATATTTTTTAAAATCATCAGGCTGATTGTTCTCACAACCCAGTCCAAGTACTAAAACACCACCTGCATTAGGGTGCAGCACAATGTCGCGAAGGATTTTTCTTGTATTTTCATGATCATCGCCTAATTGCGAACATCCGTAATTATGCTTAAAAATTTCAATTCCATCAAGTTTTGAATGATTAATTTCTTCTTTCAAAGCATTCAACATTCTTTCACCAACACCATTTACGCAACCTACGGTTGGAACAATCCAAATTTCATTTCTAATTCCAACCTCGCCATTCTTCCTCCTGTAGCCCTTAAAACTGAGGTCTCTATTTGGGTATTCAACTTCAGTTAGTTGTTGCTTAAAACGGTATTCAAGAGTACCTTCGAGGTTTGTCTTAATGTTTTTTTCATCAACAAGCTCTCCCTGTTCAATATCTACTAATGCATGCCCAATTGGATATCCATACTTTATCACATGTTTACCTTGCTTAATCTGACAAATTGCAAATTTATGAGCTCGCGAAATGTCCTTTTTTAATTCGATATTTCTCCCATCAACACTTAATGTTAAACCTTTACTCAAATCAGTTAAAGCAACAGCAACATTGTCACCCCTATCAATTAATATATATTTCGACATTATTTTTTGTGTATAATTACCAATCTTTAATATTAGTTTAGCACGGAAAACTCAGACAAGTAAATAAAACCCTATCAGTTTTTATGCTTAAATCGTAACTGATTGCAATACTTCTAACATTCCTTTGCTTAAAATCATATCCAAATAATTAGCTGTTTTTTCAACTAATCCCTTGATTTTTGTGAGATCTTCATCCCAAATCATTTCATTGCATAGTAGTTGCTTTACAAATTCGTTTAAATCCAATTCATTCTTATCAAATTTTTCCCAATTGGTGCTGAAAAAACCTAAAATATAATCTTCATCCTTCAGGTTAATTTTCTTATCATTGAATGCCCCTCTGTAAAAAGCAATCAAAGCAGCTAAGGACAAAACAATATTATTTGGAAGAATATTTTCTTTGGCAAGATATTCTTTGAGTGTATCCAGCACACGCGCTTTGAATTTTGAAACTGAATTTAATGAAATACTTATTAATGCATGTTTTACGAATGGGTTACGGAACCTGTCCATAACTTCTTCTGCAAATTTCTCCAGCTCATCTCTTGGCATATCCAACACCGGAATAATCTCATTATCAACTGTTTGTTTTATAAATAGGCCAACTATTTCATGATCAACAGCATCACCAACATATTCAATCCCACTTAAATAAGCAACCGGAGCCATAATGGTATGCGGACCATTTAATAAACGAACTTTTCTTGTTCTATAAGGTGTAACATCATCAACAAACTTCACGTTAAGACCAACCTTTTCAACTGGGAATTCATCTTTAATCCACTCAGGTCCTTCAATTACCCAAAGGTGAAATTGTTCACAATCAACCACAAGATTGTCTTCATACCCCTCGTTTTTATAAACTTCTTTTGCTGACTCAGGACTGTATCCAGGCACAATGCGGTCAACCAAAGTATTGGTAAATACATTTGCATTTTCAAGCCAACTATGGAATTCATTCTCCAGTTTCCAAAGGTCACAATATTTCAAAACACATTTTTTAAGTTTGTCGCCATTTCGGTCAATCAATTCACACGGAAGAATAATAAAACCTATGTTTTTATCACCGTTAAATATTTTAAACCGATGATAAAGCAACGCAGTTAACTTTGCTGGAAAAGAGCTGGCTGGTTGCATATCAAGCGTGTCATTTTCGTTAAATGCAATACCTGCCTCAGTTGTATTCGAAACAATGAATCGCATGTTTGGATTTTCAGCCAACTTCATGTATTTACTATATTCTTTGTAGGGATCAATTCCTCTTGATACAGAATTTATCAGTTGCGATTCTTTTATAGCCTTACCGTTTTTAATCCCTTTTGAAATCAAGGTGTAAAGACCATCTTGCTCATTTAATTTATCAACCATTCCACTGTTTATTGGTTGAACAACAACTACACTGCTATTAAAATCAGCTTTGTTATTTAATTCTTCAACCATCCAGTCAACAAATGCACGTAAAAAATTGCCTTCTCCAAACTGAATAATTCTTTCCTGACTTTTCTTATGATTTTGACTGGTTCTGCTTAATTTCATACTTATCATTTTTAAAGTTGATTCTACTTATTTTTTATGGATGACTCTCGAACTACAAGTTTTGTTTTCATTACTATTTGCCTTGGGGCATGAGGATGTTCTGATTTTAATTGCCGAATTAACAAGCGTGCTGTTTCTTCTCCTAACTCAATTGTTGGATGAGAGATGGTTGTTAAGCTGGGTTCTACAATTGTTGAATGAAACTCGTTATTAAAACCAGTTAGCGCAATGTCTTCAGGGATTTTCAATCCCCTTCTTTTAATTTCTTTCATTGCTACATATGCTACTGTATCATTCACACAGAAAATAGCATCCGGAACATTAGCAACTTTTAAAAGTCTGTTTACTGCCCTAGCGCTATCTTCAGGGCTTAAGTTACAATACTCCAGGTACTCGTCATTGAATTTAAGTTTGTTTTCTTCAAGTGCCTTAAAATAACCAGCAATACGTTCTTTTGTTATGGATAATTTTTCAGGGCCCGCAATATGAGCAATTTTCTTGGCCCCACAATTAATCAAATGGTTTGTGATAGCCTGCGCAGCATCAGTGTTATCAGCAACCACTGATGAAAACTCATTGGTTCTGCAAACCCTGTCAAAAAAAACTACCGGAATATTTTTCATCCAGGCCTTGTCAAAGTGTGATGAGTCAATTGTTTCCTGGCTTAAACAGACTATTAATCCCTCAACATTTAGTTTAATAAGATTGTTCACACACTCAATTTCATTAGCGTATGATTCATTTGAGTTTGCGATAATTATAAAGTAACCTTTATTTTTTGCATAACTTTCAATACCAGTGATTGTGGAGGCATAAAAATACTTCTCCATATTTGGAACAATTACTCCAATAGTTTTTGTTGCGGAACTCTTTTTCTCTTGAGAAGTGCCAATGCCAGCATAGTTCATCTTTTTTGCATAATCAAAAATCCTGGCCTTTAACTCTTTACTTATGTCAGGATGATCCTTTAAAGCTCGCGAAACTGTTGAAACTGACACTTTCAGTTCATAGGCCAAATCTCTTAATGAAACTTTTTTTTGCGACATCCTAATCTTTAATTATTTCAAAGCAAAATTAAAAATTTGATTTAAAATCAATGCAAAACAAGTATTAAATTCCATTAATTTGCGCAACAAAATATTAGTCAAGTTATTATTCGATCAGACATGTACAGACTAACAAATTGTATTTCAACCATTTAAATGTTGCACAACATTTTATTTTTTATTACAATATAAAAGCAACCGACACTCCTTTTTGTGTATACCTCTATCAGGTCTGTAGCAAAATAAAACCTAAAACTGCACTAATATCAAGAGGTTGGGCCTATTTAAATTGAATTACCAAGAAAGATAAATAAAGAAGTTGATTTGCATTTGGTGTAAGCTGGCACAGAATCACCTACTAAAATAAGGGGTAGGTCATTGTGGACTCCCTCTTTTGATTACAAAAAATTCTTTTTGCAACTAATACCGGATGGTTATCATGTAACAGAGCACAAATTTTCTTATGAAGCGGTTTGGAATAAGCTAAGATTTATTCTTTAAAAAATTGTTTTTCTCCCCCTTTCAATGCTGATAACTTTCAGTAAACAAGCACCAGGTTTTAATCATCAACAGGTATTGTTATTCTATCATCAAATAATTTTAGTGATTTTATTAAAGCTCTGTTTAGGTTATAAATTTTCACTTTTGTGTTTCCCATTGCCTCAAATTTAACTGTTAGCAGCCTTTACCTGACTTGGGAATACATTCAAGCCTTCATCCATATCAAAAAGAACCTGGTAATACTACCAGGTTCTTTTATTGATCTTAAAATATTATTGCTTAATAAACTTTAATCTGTTTTTATTTGAATCATTATCACCTAAAATTGAAATAAAATATAGCCCTGGTTCAAATTTAGAAATATCTAAACTTCTTGAATCCATTTCTTTTAATGAGATCATATATTTTACTGAACCTGTAACATCTGTAATACGAATAACCGCATTTTTATCAAAATTAACAGCTGTTATATTTAATACTTCTTTTGCCGGATTTGGATAAACATTAAACGACTTTTGAATAGTTTCATCTGTATTTTTTTCTTGAACAGACATGTAAGCATTAATGCCAGGACCATTTAAACAGAAATTTGTTAACTGTGAGTCTGCAAAGGAGCCACCTGAGGCCAGAAGTGTTCCTCCTGTAGTTTCAAGAGTATACGATCCATTTCCATAAGCACAGCAAATACCATCACCATAACTATCAAGAATAGTAAAGTCATAACAGTCGTTAGGAAGACCATTAATTGGGATAACTAAAGTTGAACCATCAGCTTGTGAACCATAAGTTCCGCCTGATGCAACTGTGGTTCCACCACTATTTACAAGGGTCCAACTTGTTTCTTCAGGGTAATTATCGAAAGTGATGGTAAGTGATAAATCCGTTAGAGTTGGTGTTGACCCGGTTGTTAAGCTAATATCATCTATTGCCATATCGCTTGTGTAACTAGTACTAGTTGTACCTACATATCGTAATTGCACTGATGCACCTGTATAGTCAGTCAGGTCCACAGCAACATCATTCCATGCATTTCCCTGGTTTCCAGAAAGCGACCATAAATTAGTCCAGTTTGTTCCATCTGTACTAGCTTGCAATTCAAGTGTTCCCATGGTAGAGCCATACATATGGTATGAGAAATTGAAACTTGCAGCTGTTTCAGCGGTTAAGTCAAAACAAGGGCTGTTTATAATAGCAACTTTATTAGGATATCCAGTGCCATTTGTTGAAGATTCAACATAAATGTAATAAGTCCCTTCAGTTGCTGATGATGGGCCAGTACTACTTGAAGGCGTTCCATTTGCATCAACAGTCCAATCTAAATCATCATTTGCATCCTGTGTCCAGTCACCAATACTTCCTTCAAATCCTTGTGAATATGGATAGGCTGTAATTCCACCTTCACATCCTCCACCAACAGGATCTAATGTAGTAACATTAATTGTAGCCTGAGATGAGCTATTGCCAGCAGCATCTTTCGCTAATACTCCTATTGAATAAACAGTGCTTGCTGTAAGTCCTGAAACATTGTAGGAAGTAGATGCTGTAGTTCCATCTAATGAACCACCTACATAAACTTCATATCCGGTAACAGCTACATTATCTGATGATGCGTTCCAGCTAATATCAAAAGATGTTGTACCAATATTGGAGGAAGCAAGACCTGTCGGTACAGTTGGATCTTCATTGTCAGAAGTTCCACCAGCTGCTAGTACAGCACCATGCGCATCAACAATACCTGCACCTAACTCATTGGCATTTCCCATGTCTTTAGCTGTTGTGTACAGTATGTTTTCTACTTCGCTTTTTGTAAGATTTGGATTTACGGAAAGAACAAGTGCAGCAACAGCAGATACTTGTGGAGTAGCTCCTGAGGTTCCACCCATTGCTTCGCTGTAGTTACCACTATACCAACCGGCACTTCCCATTCTGTCAGTGGTCCTTAATCCGTGCGTACCTGTAGAATACCACTGGCCACCTTGTTGTACCCAATCATCATCACTTGGAGCAACAATATCAAGGGCAGGGCCATAGTTACTGTACATACTTCTTGCACCATCGCCAGAGATTCCACCAACAGCTGTAACATTTGAAAGATTTGCAGGATAACTTACGCAAGTTTGAAAATCGTTACCGGAAGCTATAAGGATGATACAACCTAAACCATTACGTCCATTGGTAGCTGCGTAGGCAAAAGCATCTGTAATGGAAGCATCATTATAGGTACAAGAGCCAAAGCCCCAGGAATTTGAAAGAACATCGGCACCATTATTAACCGCCCATGTAATTCCATCTGCTACGTCGGCATTTGTTGTGTTAGGACTAAAAATATTAACACTAAAAATACTGACTCCGGGAGCAATACCAGCAGCACCAATGTTGTTGTGTTGTGCACCAATTAGGCCTGCAACCTGCTGACCATGACCATCATCACTAAGCGAAGGGGTTCCGTTGCCCCCGTTAGCGGGGGTGTAACCTGTCAAAAGAGTAGCCATATCTTCATGAGCTTCCAGACCATCATCAATAACAGCAACCACTACACTTGAAACCCCTGTGGTAATATTCCAGGCTTCCGGAGCATTTACATCAATGTCGGCTACTAAAGCTTTGCCATCAATTGAGCCACCTGTGTTGTTTAGGTGCCACGAATCACCATACATAGGATCATTTGTTGAACGAACCAAATCAACTTTAAAATCAGGTTCCCCCCATTTTAGTACACCTTCACCCCCAAGTTCCTGAATAAATGGTAACTGGTTTTGAATCTTGTTTACTTTTAAAAGATAGGTGTTTGCATTTGTAATGTTTTTGATGAAAACAGCATCATACTTTTCAAGTATAGCTGAAATGTCTTCTAAAGATACCCCTTCTTTTAGGCGAATAGTAACACGTTTAGTAAACCAGACCTGTTTACCTCCGACCTTAAAAGCAGGCAATACCTCGTAGGCACCCAAACTTAAAAGGTTTTCAGATTTTAGAAAATCTGCTCTTTCCTTTGGAGTTTTTATCGATTGTAAGGATGAAGCAGATTTTATCCTGATAATACCTTTACGATCCATTACCTCAAAATCTTTTACTCCAGTACTTTTAAAAGATAATTTTGCTTTAAACTTTTGACTGGCCTCTTGTGAAACTTCATCATCTTCGAAATAAACAGCCATAGCATTAAAATCTGGTTCAAGTTGTACTTTACCTTTTGAACCAAAATAATAAAGTTTTGAACTTTGGGTAACCCAGTCCTGTGCCGAAGCATTGATAAACAGGACAGTTAATAAAAAGGCAATAAAATGCCTAAGAAAAGTAATTTTTTTTCTCATAACAAATTTAGTTTTAAATTAGTAACAACAATGCAATATATTAAGCATATTTCTTTAACTCACTTTTCATTTAGAATCTCGTACTTTTTATACCGAACCGCTATTAGTAATTGGTTTGCCTCACAAGCTTGCAAACCAAAACTGCCAGTCGATCGGCATATACAAAGCCATTTTAAAATTTTAATTTACAATATTTCAAACTGGCCTAGTATAAATATCGAGTAAAGTATTGGGTATTTTAATTAGTAGCAACCCCTTAGATAATTTTGTTAATAATTAAAATAGGAATTCTGCAAATTATCAGAAATGAAGCTGTTTTCAAAGCTTTTATTCAGAAACTTATAAAAGTGTATACAAACAACATATTTTCATCTACAAAAAACATAGAATAACTTTTGCAAAACAAAAAGGGCAACTTCAGAAGCGGCCCTTTTTCAAAAAAAAGAAAACTTAATTATTCTTTTATAAACCGTTCCTCAGTTGCCCCTTCATTGCTGATAACTTTTAGCAAATAAGCACCAGGTTTTAAATCACCAACAGGTATTATTGTTCTATCACCAATCAATTTTATTGATTATAAATTAATGCTATTTAGACAAAAAAGACTTTTTTTTTGCGGTAAAGCTAAAATTTAAGACCACTTTACTCTAAATAGTTAGCATTCTACATTAACCAATTATAAAATAAAAGGGGTGAACTTTCTAAAAAATAGTTATGATTTTTAAAAGAATATCAATATTTTTGACAAACCTAAATTATGAAACCAAAACAGAGTTTTAACTGTTTTACAAAAAGAGGCTGTTATGAAAAAGAAAATCACTCTGACATTTTTGCCACTTTAAAGCAGTAACAATAGATTTCACAAAAATTAGATTCCTCCTGTGTGGTTAAAACCACAGCCAGGTGGCATTAAATATTTATGTTTTATTGTTAACCGCTATTACTTATTAATGAAAAAGATTAACTGCGTTATCATTGATGATGATCCTTACTCAGTTCTTCTAATTAGTAAATACTTAGAAGATCATCAACAATTCAGAAAAAAAGGGGTTTTTGTTTGCCCAGTGAAAGCACTTGAAGCATTGCCAAAACTAAAACCAGAATTAATTTTCCTGGATGTGCATATGCCCAAATTAAATGGCCTGGAAATAATTGAAAAACTTGGGCCTGGGTTTAATATTATTTTAACTACCGGAAGTGGTGATTATGCCCTTCAAAGTTATGAATATAATGTGATTGACTACCTTTTAAAACCTATTACCAAAGAGCGTTTTTCTAAATCAATCAACCGATTTAAAGAAAAAAAAGGGTATATGCTCTCAAAAAGTAATATAGAACTGGCTGAAAGAATCCATCAAACCAATGTTCTATATGTAAAGCAAAATTATCAGATGGTACAAATTCCTCTAAACAAAATCTTATATCTTGAAAGTAGCAGGGAGTATGTTAAAATTGCAACGCATGATAAAATTTACAAAACAAGGCAAAGTCTGAGCTATTTTGAAAAACGGTTAAAATCGTTCTCTTTTCTTAGAATTCATCGATCCTTCATTGTGCCTTCTGGAAGGATAAAATCCTATACAGCAACAGAGGTAAAAGTTGAAAACATGAAATTGCCTGTAGGAAGGAGCTATCAAAAAGAATTAACAAAATTTAGATCAGTAATCTGAGAAAAACAGACCTCCACAATGAGATCGCTCTCTATATTCGCTTAGTTATACCAAAACCTTTTTAATTAGGCTTGCTGAAAAACGCCTAAGCCTATTAAAATTAATATTTATACCGAATGGTTATCATGTAACGGAAATTGAAATTCCCTAACATGCTAATCCTTCGGTATTATTCCCTTTGGTCATGAGAACGTTCACTTCGTTCTCTAAGTTACACCAAAACCTTTTTTCACTATCTTGATAGCGGTTTGGTATTACATGAAAAAAGTTATGAAAAAGTGCAAAGAGTTTTAAAAAAGTAGTAATTTTTCCTTGCATTAACTTTATCTTCAAGTAACAAAAAACTAATGATTATTATGCTAGCCAGAGGCACATCATCTACTTCATTAGCTTCAGCTCGAGGTATTCTTATACATCTTCGCTTTACTAAGTTGTAGCTAATGCACCTCTGACTTTTTCAGCAGGCCCTAATTATCCTCATAGCGGCTTGGTATAACAATAAAAAAGGAGCCTGTTTGGGGCTCCCTTTTCTATTAGTAACGAAGATATACTTTATAATAAAAAGCTTAATAAAATACCTGCTGCAACTGCTGACCCAATAACCCCAGCAACGTTTGGAGCCATTGCATGCATCAATAAGTGGTTGTTTGGATCTTCTTTTAAACCAACACTTTGAACCACTCGTGCACTATCAGGCACAGCTGAAACTCCGGCCGCACCAACTAATGGGTTTAATTTATTATCGCCTTTCAGGAATAAGTTCATAAACTTAGCAAAAAGTAAGCCCCCTGCAGTAGCTATAACAAATGAAACTGCTCCTAAAATAAAAATAAATATAGATTCTGGTGTTAAGAATACATCTGCCTGGGTTGATGCCCCTACAGTAATCCCTAATAGAATAGTCACAATGTCAATCAACGAGTTTCTTGCCGTATCAGCCAAACGCTTTGTTACACCAGATTCTTTCAACAAGTTACCAAAGAACAGCATTCCCAGCAAAGGTAATGCACTTGGTGAAATAAAGCAGGTAAGTAATAGCCCAAGTATAGGAAATATTATTTTTTCTAATTTGGTAACTGCCCTGGGTGGCTTCATTCTTATTAAACGTTCCCTTTTGCTTGTTAATAGCTTCATAATTGGTGGCTGAATAACTGGAACTAATGCCATATATGAATATGCAGCAATTGCAATCGGACCAATAAGGTTTTTAACAGTGGTTCCATCAGCCAATATATTTATACCATTCGCAAGTTTTGATGACAAGAAAATTGCAGTTGGACCATCGGCTCCGCCAATAATACCAATTGCTCCGGCTTCAGGTGCAGCAAAACCAAACGCTAAGGCTCCAATAAAAGTTAAAAAGATCCCTATTTGAGCAGCGGCACCTAATAACATTAATTTGGGGTTTGAAATCAAAGATGAAAAGTCTGTCATGGCACCAATACCAAGGAAAATTAGCGGTGGATAAACACCTTTAACAACCCCAAAATAAAGATAGTTCATTACACTACCTTGCTCATAAATACCTAATTGTAAATTTGCATTTTGCAAAAATGGAATATTACCAATTAGTATACCTGTTCCTATAGGTATTAACAAAAGGGGTTCATAATCATATTTTATTGCCAGAAAAATAAAAAATAAACCAACCAGAATCATAATCAGGTGTCCCCATGTTGCATTTGCAAAACCCGTATAACTTAAAAAAGTTTTTAGGCCTTCAAGGGCGCTACTTCCGGAATGTGGTGTATTGTTCTGGGTGACCAGTTCATTATTTTGGCTCGGATTGGCACTAGCAGTATTGTCCTGAAACAGGATGGTTTGCAAAAATGCCAATAGAGCAATTATCGATAATACAGTTATTAATTTTTTCATACGCCTCTATTTGTCCTTATTGGATTTCTAGTAAAACATCATTTTGCAATACAGCATCGCCTTCAGCTATTTTCACATTTATAACCCTGCCATCTTTTTCTGCAAGTACATTGTTTTCCATTTTCATGGCTTCCATAATTAATAAGACATCGCCAGTTTTCACTTCATCGCCTTCTTTTACCAAAAGCTTAAATATTGAACCAGGCAAAGGTGCTTTTACAGCAGTTCCAGCAGAACTAATATTTTTCTTGGGTTTACTTTCACTTCTTTTTGGCTGAGGAACTGAGGCACGGACCAATTTTGGTGTTTTTGTCTTTTTTACGTCCTTATGGACTTCAACTGAATAGTTTGTTCCGTTTACTTCAATTTCCACAACATTATCCTCAAAGTTTAGAATATCAACATCGTAGTCTATTCCCTGTATTGTGAATTTGTATTTTTTCATATTTATATTTTTTATTTCCTGTAATCTAGAATCTGTTTATGATATTAATTCTAACGCAAAGGCCATCTCATATTGTAAATTTTAGAACTCCAGGGCGAATAAGTTTTTGAAACTTTTTTGATCGTAATAACTGTTTGTTCTTCATCATGCATTTCGTTAAAATACAAAAACAAGGCAGTACTAATAGCTGCATTTACTCCTCCAGGAAGTAAGATTTCCTTTTTTTCTCCTGCACCTTCCAACTTGCCCTTTTGTTTCAACCTTAACCGGGCTTGCCATTCAAGGATTTTTGGAATATTAGCAAAGACTAAAGTAAGAAGTACCAAGGCAGCAAAAACAATGAGATAACCAACCAATGCAATCATTAGATTATCTGCATTTAAATCTGCAATATTTAATAAAATCATATTCATAACAACATCTTTTTTTTACAATGGTAAATTTGAGTGTTTTTTTGGAGGATTCACATCCTTTTTAGTTGCAAGGGTTTGCAATGCACGAATAATTCGAAACCTTGTATTTCGTGGCTCAATAACATCATCAATGTATCCAAATTTTGCGGCATTGTATGGATTCGCAAATTGGTCGGTATATTCCTGTTCTTTTTCAGCAATATATTTTGCTTTTTCTTCAGGATCCTCGATGCCCCTAATTTTTCGGCCTTCAAGAATTTCAATAGCACCTTTGGCTCCCATTACAGCAATTTCTGCTGATGGCCATGCATAATTGATATCACCTCTTAGTTGTTTAGAGCTCATTACATCATGTGCGCCACCATATGATTTTCTTAAAGTAACTGTCACCTTTGGCACCGTAGCTTCGCCATAAGCAAATAATAGTTTTGCTCCGTGGGTAATGATACCACCATATTCTTGTGCACTACCAGGTAAAAATCCAGGAACATCAACCAAGGTAACTAATGGGATATTAAAAGCATCACACATTCTTACAAATCGTGCAGCTTTTCTGGATGCCTCAATATCTAATACACCTGCAAGATAATTAGGTTGATTGGCCACAATTCCTACAGGGCGGCCATTAAACTTGGCAAAACCAACCACGATGTTTTTTGCATAATGACGGTGGAATTCTAAAAAGTCATCATTATCGACTATCGAATAAATAATATCTTTTACATTGTATGCCTGATTTGCTTTTTCCGGAATAATCTCATTCAAATGATCATCCAAACGATCTATTGGATCCTCACATGGTGAGACAATTGGATCTTCGAGGTTATTTTGTGGGAAAAACTCAAGCATTTTACGAATGAGCATAATGCCTTCCTCTTCGTTTTCGGCTTTAAAATGCGAAACACCTGATTTTGTGGAATGTATTGTTGCTCCACCTAAATCCTCGGTGCTAATATTTTCGCCAGTAACTGTTTTGGTAACTTTTGGACCGGTAACAAACATATAACTTGTTTTGTCACTCATTACAACCACATCGGTTAACGCGGGCGAATATACAGCCCCTCCTGCACATGGACCAAAAATGGCTGAGATTTGAGGAACAACACCAGATGCCAAAATATTTCGCTGGAAAATTTCAGCATAACCGGCCAAACTGTTAACTCCTTCCTGAATACGTGCCCCACCACTATCATTGATGCCAATTATTGGAGCACCTACTTTCATTGCCTGATCCATTACCTTGCATATTTTCATAGCATAAGTCTCTGATAATGAGCCGCCAAAAACTGTAAAGTCTTGTGCGAAAAGGTATACAACGCGTCCATCAATTGTTCCATGACCGGTAACAACACCATCGCCCATAAACTTGTTTTTTTCCATTCCAAAGTTTGTGCAACGATGCGTGACAAACATGTCCATTTCTTCAAAACTGCCTTCATCAAGCAACATTTCAATTCGCTCCCTGGCAGTAAACTTCCCCTGTTCATGCTGTTTATCGATTCTGGCCTGTCCTCCTCCCAAACGAGCCTCGTTACGATAATCAATTAATTGTTTAATTTTTTCCTGGCTATCCATATTTTTCGTTTATTTTTTTTCTGACTGCTGGTTGGTGATACTGATTACTATCAACTTACCATTAACTACTTATTTACTACAAAACTCCGTTAAAACCCCAATTGTTGA
The DNA here is from genome assembly GCA_050291445.1 of Bacteroidales bacterium. Lineage (GTDB taxonomy): Bacteria > Bacteroidota > Bacteroidia > Bacteroidales > NBLH01 > NBLH01. The sequence goes on from JBNKJW010000137.1 coordinate 18,594, forward strand.
TTTTGGATGCAAGAATCCAATTTTTAATCCTTCGGCGCCTTTGCGTGCTTTTTTGTCAATTAACTGCACACCTTTTTCCTCAGCTTGTTTTAAGGCCTCGTCTGTATTTTCAACAACAAACGCCATGTGATGGATTCCTTGTCCTCTTTTTTCAATAAATTTTGCTACCGGGCTCTCTGGATCTGTGGCTTCGAGTAACTCAATTTTAGTTTGTCCTACCATAAAAAAAGCTGTTTTTACTTTTTGGTCGGCTACTTCTTCAACAGCATAGCATTCAAGCCCTAATACTTCTTCGTAATATTTTTTTGCTTCGTCAATACTTTTTACTGCAATACCAATGTGTTCGATATGAGATGGTTTCATTTTATAAAAAATTAAATTTGTAGATTCAAAAACTTAAAAAAACATATAATAATTAGGCTATAATTCATATGCACCTGGAACGGTAATCTTTTAGGCGTACAAATATAAACACTAGATTCATAAATATTTAGCTTTATGTTTTTAAGCATGTTCGCAAAATTCTGTGTTTTTTAATTTAAAAACCTGCTAATCAATCAACTAATTTTAAAAACAGGTTTTACAACATATTTTGCTTTTTTATCGGTTTTTCTGTCTTTTGGGCTATTTTTAGCCAAAACATGGCTACTTTTGTTGAAAAATGATAAAAAAATGGCAAAATTTAACAATAACCACTTTCATGAGATCACAATTCTTGATGCATTAACTTTTGGCCCGGATATCGACTTATCAATTTTTAATCAATTTGGAAAAACGAAAGTTTACTCAACCACTAACCAGGATGAAGTTATTAAAAGAATTATAGACTCTGAGGTAATTATTTCTAATAAAGTTAAAATTGGCAAAAAGGAATTAGCAGCTGCTCCTCAACTTAAACTTATTTGTGTAGCAGCTACTGGTTATAACAACATTGATATAGAAGCAGCAAAAGAAAACGGAGTAGTTGTAGCCAATGTAAAAAATTATTCAACCGAATCGGTCGCGCAGCACACCTTTAGCTTAATTTTGGCTTTGCAAAATTCGCTGGTTGATTACATAGGCGAAACCCGAAATGGAAACTGGAGCAAATCACCGGTATTTACCATGCTAAACCATCCTTTTTATGAAATGACCGGGAAAAAACTGGGAATAATTGGTTACGGAACCATTGGTAAACGTGTAGCTGAAATTGCAAAGGCCTTTGGCATGCAAGTATTAATTGGCAAACGCCCGGGTGTTGAATACAATGAAAAAAAGCGGGTTGATTTTGATTACATCCTAACACAATCTGATATTATTACCATTCATACACCACTTTCGGATAATACGCTAAACTTATTTGGTGAAAAGGAATTTAAACAGATGAAAACCTCGGCTATATTGATTAACACTGCACGAGGTGGAATTGTAAATGAAGAGGATCTATATAAGGCACTAAAAAATAACACAATCCGTGCAGCTGCAATTGATGTAGTTGAAAATGAACCAATTAACTCCGGAAGCAAACTACCAGAATTGCCTAACTTGTTAATTACACCCCACATGGCCTGGGCCTCGCTTGAAAGCAGGCAACGATTGATTGCCGGTATAACTGATAATATTAACCTGAGTTCGATTTTAAAATAGCGCTAATTGATTAGATTTTACTTCTTCATATTTAATTGAAGGTTTCTTTGGAAAGAAAGAATAGGCAATTAAGGCAGATATTGTGTTAGAAATGAAGTTGTTAACAGACCTA
>JBNKJW010000138.1:0-24675 GCA_050291445.1 Bacteroidales bacterium
AATATATGAAAAAAAACTTTGCTAAGGTTTTAATAATAAGTTTATTATCGTTTTCTGCTTCAGTCCTTCTACCTCCCGGCACACAGGCGCAAGAACCTATTGATAGTCTGATACTGGCATTGAGCAACAGTACTGATGAAATAAAAGAGGAGATTATTTTTGAATTAGCAATGATTCATGTTAAATTAAGTAGCGATACCAATTTATTTAGACCTGTTACCAGTGTTCCTTTAAAGATAAACGATGATATTCATTTAGCCCTGTTTTATGAGCAACTGATTGAAATTTACATGGAAAAGAAGAATCTGGATGAAGCCTATATCTGGTTGCAAAAAGCCATTTTAATTTATCAGGAGGTAGGGGATGAGTTGGGCCTTGCGCGGGTTAAAAAATTACAAGGACTACTTTATATTGAGTTTTCAGATTTCGACGAAGCATTAAGTTCATTCATGGATGCCCTGGAAATTGCAACTGAAAATGAAGAAGAAGAGATGGAAGCTGAGATTATGATTGACCTGGGGCTTGTTTTTATGGCGTTGGAACAATTTCAGGATACAAAAGACCTTTTTGTACAAGCAATTAATATTTGGGAAGAGCTGGAAGACACCCTTCAACTTTCAGAAGCCTATTTTAACATGGCAGAACTTTATAAACAGCAGGGAAAGATGGACGAATCGTTGCAGGCGCTCAAAAATTCAATTTCTTTGGCCGAATCGATAAGCTATGAAAAGGGACTGGCGAATTCTTTTTTTCAAACAGGTCAAATCTATGAGCTAATGGGTGAATTTATAATGGCTGGGTCTTATTATCAGAAGTCATTATCCTTGTACAAGCCAATAAGCGATAGGTATGGCATGGCAAAAGCACTTAATCAACTTGGTCGTTATTCCCTTTCGGGAGATGAGCTTGATAAAGCCAGGGAATATCTGAACGAAGCGCTTATTGTGGCCGATTACATTAACTCAGGAGAATTGCTGACTGAAATTTACAAGAACCTTTCGATGTTTTACGAGAAGGAAAAGCTTTATGAAGATGCAATAAAATATTTCAAATTGCACACCACCATGAAAGATAGCCTTTTCTCTGAAAAACGATTTCATAAAATAACCGAGCTAAAGTTAAAACTCGAAAATGCTGAAAAAAGTGAAACCATTGAGGAATTAAAAAACATCTCTTACTATCAAAGAGAAGCGATTGAAAATCAGCGGTATATGTTGATTATTAGTGCCATTGCTGTTTTGTTGGTTGTTGTTATTATTGTGATTGTTTTTAAACAAAGCAGGCGCAGGAAAAAATCAAACCACGAATTAAAAATTCAAAAAGAAAAGGCAGAAGAAGCAGATCACTTGAAATCTTCTTTTTTGGCAAATATGTCGCACGAAATCCGCTCGCCAATGAATGCCATTATTGGTTTTAGCAATATTATTACGGATTCGTTTGATTTAAATGCCGAAGTAGTTCAATACATGGGTTATATAAAACAAAGCGGAGCTAACCTAATACAATTGGTGGATGATATTATTGATATTGCAAAAATAGAAGCTGGTCAGCTAAAAATACGCAAAGAAAGTTTTGATCTTACTAAAATGCTTGAAAAACTACACATTTCGGTTCAGGCAGGGTATGACAAAGTGAAAAGTGCTAAGGTTTCCATTCATTTAAATATTCCTGATGGTGAACAAACGGTGCAAATTATTTCGGATGAACTAAGAATTAAACAGGTGCTGACAAATTTTATAAGCAATGCAGTAAAGTTTACCGAGAAAGGCTTTATTGAGTTTGGATATGAGAAACTGCCTGATAATCAGTTGCTTTTTTACACCAAAGATTCAGGGATTGGCATCTCGGAGAAAGACAAAGAGCTGGTTTTTAAGCGCTTTGGCCAGGTAGAAGATACTTATACCAGAAACACATCAGGAACCGGTCTGGGGTTGGCTATTTCAAAAAGCATCATTGATTTATTAGATGGAGAGATATGGTTTGAATCGATGGAAGAAAAAGGTGCTACTTTTTTCTTTAAGATTCCTGTAAAATATGATACTGCAAGTTTGATAAAAAGTGATGTTTCAAAATCAATAGCAATTGATTACGATTGGTCTGATAAGGTAATTTTAATTGTTGAAGATGATGATATGAATTACCGCGTGGTTAAAACTTTGCTTAGCAAAACCGGTGTACAGCTAATAAGGGCCGAAAGTGGTATTGAAGCCGTTCAAATTGCAGTTACAAATGAGCATATTAGCCTTATTTTAATGGACATACAATTGCCAAAAATGAATGGCTATGAAGCAAGTAGAAAAATTAAAGCAGAAAAGAATATTCCTATAATTGCTGTTACTGCCTATGCTATGCCAGGCGAACAACATAAAAGCTTTGAGGCCGGGTGCAACGATTTTATCAATAAACCATACAATATGAGCGAGTTAATGGCTAAAATTGCATCACTTATCATCTGATATTCAACTTTTTGTTTGTATAAAAATAAATTTTGTTTGTATATTGTAAAGCTTTATTAAACCCGAGTATGTAATAGAAAACGCGATAGCGTTGAAATAGTGTATTTACTAAACTTAGATGAACACAAAAGAGGTGAGTGTGTAAACCTCTTTGAGTAGTGAATCTTAATCGTTTATGCAATTTGACTATTGTCAAATGCATAATCTGGGTTAAACTGAGGATTTTAGCGACCATATTTAATTGATAATGGCACTCATTACTCAAGAACATGAAATAAAAGACGATAAGCGGGTTCTAAGAAAATTTGCTTTGAACTTTATTACACTGGCATTTACCAAGGAAAATAAAGAGTTGGAAACTCATTTTCTGGTTGATTTTTATAATAAATCACTTAACCAGGTAAGATTTGCCATTTTTATGGCTATTATTATTTATTCTCTTTTTGGAATAATTGATGCTGCATTGATTCCTGATTTTAAACACAAGTCTCTGATTATTAGATATTTAATTGTAATTCCGATGCTTTTGGGCGTATTGGCATTTAGTTTTACAAAACTATATAAAAAAAAGTTGCAGTTTGTTTCTGCTTGTGTGGTTATGTCTTCGTGTTTTGGTGTAATAGGCATGGTAATGCTGGCACCTGAAAACCTGGGTGGATATTATTTTACAGGGATGATATTAATTCTTATAATGAACTACGGTTTTTTGAAACAACGATTTATCTGGGCTGTTGGGGCTGGTTTTATTTCCTCTCTTGTTTATATTGTTGGAGCTTTTACTTTTATTGAAACACCTTTCCTTCAGGCTATTGTTAATAGTTTTTTCTTAGCTGCAGTTAACATGGTGGGCTTTTACATTGCCCGCTATCTTGAAATTTATGCGCGCAGAGATTATTTTACCAATCAATTGCTGAAAATTGAAAGAGTGAAATTACGGACCCTTAATGCACGCCTCGAAGCAAAAATAAAAGACAAGGCCAACCAGATTGGAAGCCTTCAGAAAGAAATTCTTGATGATTTAGAGAAAGGAAATGGAGCCCCATAGCCAAAAGCTGAAAATCAACTTATGATTAAACAGGTTGAAAGCACCCGCAAACATTTGTTTGTTATTTGTAAATCTTATTTTGCGAAAACTTAATAAAATCATTAAATTTGTTATAATTACTAACTTTAAATTATGAATTATGGGTTACTACACGACTATTGATGGAAAAAAATACGATGGTGAATTATTAGAATTTGCTGATGCAGCTGTTGCTGGAGCAGGTGATGGCCGAATTTCTTTAAAAGATGCTGAAGGTCTTTTTGCAAAAGTTAAAGACGGTAATTCGTATACCGACATTGAAAAAGATACAATGGCCTACATTAGAGATAATTACAAATGGACTGAAGAAGCGAATGAGTGGTTCAGGACTGAAATTCGTAAGTGGGCTGCTACAAAATAGGCCTAAAAAATTATTATAACACAAAATCCTTCTTGAAAATTGTTCTTGAAGGGTTTTGTGTTTTTGCAAGTGTGTTGCTAAAAATCAAGACCCTAGAAGAGCAATCGGGTTAGAATATTTCTAATATTAAGGTGCGCCGTACCTTTTGCTATATCTATGTTTTCTACAAATATTGCGCAGTTCTGGTGCACTTGTCAGGTGTTGTCACCTGACAAACTATCCTTGACCTGACACTAGAATCTGGAGAATCTGGATACAAAGCCATCTTGGAATTCTATTTTACAAAATCCAACCTGGTTTAGTATAAAAATCAATTACTATGCAAGGTTTCAATTGTAAATTGTCTTCCCTTAAAATCCTTACTTTTTTTTAACATCTTGCTGATGTCTTTTTTTGCACCGCAACTGCATGAATCACTACATGAACCGCTACTTTTAACCCGAATGGTTTTTATTGTTGAATAAACCGCGTACACTGCGGCAAAAAAAACAATTGTTAAAGCTATAATTTCTTGTCCCATAATTCAATATTTTAAACAAATAAACTACCTATTTGATAGGTTAACAAAGAAGCAACATAGGCAATTAATGTAGTATAAAACATCGTAAATAAGGCCCATTTCCAGTTTCCTTCTTTTTTTATGGCAGCAATTACTGCAACACACGGAAAATAAATCAATATAAACAGCATAAGAGAATAGGCAACAAGGGGCGAAAACACTTTTTGCCCTTTTTTAGGTCCATTTGTATATTCCTGCTGAATTAATTTATCTGTAAGGCTTTCAGAATTTTCATCCGCATCAAATTCAGCCTGGTAAAGTACCCCCATGGTACTTACTACAATTTCTTTTGCTGCTAGTCCGGTAATAATGCTTACACCAATTTTCCAATCAAAACCTAAAGGTTGAATGGCCGGTTCTATTGCTTTTCCCATTCGGCCTATGTATGAATTGGCCTGCCGTTCGCTTTCTTTGGCCAATTCAATTTTGGCAATATTTTCTTCTTTTTCCTTTTCTGATAAAGTTTTATTAATTTCAATTTGCTCTATTTGTGCATCATAGTCAGTTGTAAATTCTACACCTCTTGGATAATAGCCAAGTGCCCATATTAAAATAGAGGCTACCAGAATTACTCCACCCATTTTTTTTAGGTATTGTACTCCTTTGTTCCACATGTGAATGGATGTGTTTCGCAAAGTTGGTATCCTGTAGGGGGGCAACTCCATAACAAAGGGGACATCTTTTTTACTGAAAAATGTATTTTTCATTGCTAAACCAACTAATACAGCCAAAGCAATTCCAATAAAATAAACAGAAAACAGGACAGTTCCGGGGTTTTCAGGAAAAAAAGCAGAAATGAGCAGAATATAAACTGGTAAACGGGCACTGCATGACATAAACGGGGTGATAATCATGGTCAAAATCCTGTCTTTTTGATTTTCAAGTGTTCTGGTAGCCATTACTGCAGGCACATTGCAACCAAAGCCCATTACCAAAGGGATGAAAGATTTACCGTGCAACCCAATTTTATGCATTAGTTTATCCATAATAAACGATGCTCTTGCCATGTAGCCAGTATCTTCCATTAACGAAATAAAGAAAAACAGAATTAAAATATTAGGTAAAAAGATAATAACCCCTCCAACTCCTCCTATTATCCCATCTACCAGTAAATCTTTTAACACACCATCAGGCATAGTTTCCGAAACAAAAGATGAAAGTGAACCAACGCCAAAGTCAATCCAATCCATTGGAATATTGCCAAGCGTAAAAGTGGCCTGAAACATCAGCCACATAAAAAAGATAAATATTGGAAAACCAAATACCTTGTGCGTAATCAGGTTGTCCACCATGTCGGTTTTTCTTCTGCGTACCTCAATACTAGGTATATACGTTTCTTTTAATGCTCCGGCTATAAATCCATATTTTGCATCAGTAATTATTGTTTCCGATTTTTCGCCATATTCTTTTTCTAGCTTTTTTATTTCCTTTTTGCTGGTATCTACAATGTCTTTCAGGTTATCACAAACAGTTAATTGAAGTTGGGTGGTTTGATCTTCTTCAAGTAATTTTATTGCCAGGTATCTTGATGAAAACCTGTCAGTAATTGCCTGGTTGAGGTTAATTTTGTTCTGGATTGTTGTAATTGAGTTTTCAATTGTTTTGCCATAATTGATATGTATATTTCTTACAGTAGGCTCTTTTTCTTCATACACATCAATTATTTTAGCAAACAATTGCTCAATTCCTTTGCCTTTTGCTGCAACAGTTGGTATAATTGGTACTCCAATCATTCGCGAAAAGGCCTGGTAATTAAAGCGGGCACCTTTTTTTTCCAACTCATCATACATGTTTAAAGCAATCACTACTTTAATATTCATATCAATTAATTGGGTAGTTAAATAAAGGTTGCGCTCAAGGTTTGAGGCATCAATTACATTTACCACAACATCCGGCATTTTTTCGGTAATGTGCATTCTAACATAAAGCTCTTCGGGCGAGTATTCTGTGATTGAGTAGGTGCCTGGTAAATCAGAGATGTTAAAAGTATATCCGTTCTGTTTAAATTTTGCTTCTTTAGCATCAATGGTGACCCCACCGTAATTTCCAACACGTTCATGCGAGCCCGAGGCATAATTAAAAAGAGTGGTTTTTCCGCAATTAGGGTTACCAACCAGGGCAATGTTTATTTTAGAGCCCTTTTCTTTCAACGATTTCTTCAAAATGTCTTCATCTAAAGTACCTTCAAATTCAACTTCTTTAAGTTGATAAGCATCTTCAAGTGAAATCATTTCAATTAGGTTTGCTTCGCTTCTTCTAAGAGAAACTTTGTAATCCATTACTTCATATTCAACGGGGTCTTGCAGAGGGGCGTTTTTTATAACCTTGACTTTTTTCCCTTTTACAAATCCCATTTCTGTGATTCGTTTCCTGAAAGCGCCATGACCTAATACTTTTATAATAACTCCTTCTTCACCTGTCTTTAAATCCGCTAAGCGTGTTTCTTTAAGAATGTTGGTATCCATTTGTTACCTAAATATTAAAACTTGACAAAAATAAATTATATTATTGAATTAAATGCGATTTATTTAGAATGATTCTAATTAAAAATTCAACCCAAATCTTAAAATTCCAACAAAAGCGTTTGCTATAACTTCCTCTGTTCCTGCGGGGTTTATGATGTATTGCAAATCAGGTTGTATAAAAAAATGTTCTCCTAATTGTGCTTTATAACTCAACTCAATAGCTGTTTCGTTTCCATTAAAACTTGATTTAAACCTGCTGTGAGCCAGGCCAATACCAACTTCATCGTTGCATCTGTTATTTGAAATTCCACAATAATGCAATCCAACGCCAAAGTAGGCAAAATGGTTATTTTTGTTAGGGTTGCTATAGCTAACCTGTCCAAAGAAACCTAACCCGCCATCGCGGGTGATGTGTTTGGTTAAAAGTTGATCTGCAACCAGGTAAAATCCCCTATTGATAAGGTTGTCAGATGTTTGTTCGTTACTATTGATTGCATTTTCATGTTGGTAATAACCTATTTTATAGCTTCCCGGATTATTTTTTAATGAGGTAGAAAATTCTATTTCGCTTATAAATAAGATGCCATCTGCAGTTTTTAAACTCCAATTAGTGTTGTATTCATTGTTCTGATAATCAGATAATAAACCGTCAAATACAGCAGCTTTTAAACGGAATGATTCGCTAAGCCCAAGTTGAATTTCCAATCCGGGCCTGGTAAGCGGAAAGATTGGGGAAGGAACGTTATCAGCAATAGTGGAATGGATGCCAAAAGAACTATTAATAAACATTCCTCCAAAACCACTTGCCGCAAAATTGGCATTTAAATCTTGAAGCCCTATTGTAACGCTGTGTTGTCCAAAAGTTTGTTTAAACCAGAACTCATGCAGGTAGGTTAGTTCTCCTGCCTCAATATTAGAAACTGTTTGAAAATCACCAATTATATTGGCCGATGGCTCTCCACCATGGGTGTTGGCCCCATTGATAAAAAATTCACCTCCTTTCCATAGTCCGGCTTTTTTGGTGTTGAAGCTAATTGAAAGGTTGGCCATGCCCAAATAAGTGTGCCCAGTAGTTATCCCACCATTCAAATTTGCTAAAATGTCGCCTGTATAGTTTAACTCATAACTAAATGCATTTTTATCTTGTTCTTGCGAAAAAACACATAAGTGGTAAGTTAAAGTTAACAGACAAGTGAAAACGGTGTATCTACCCAACTTCATTTTGTATCAATATTTAAATTAGTACTGATGCAAAATTAGATGTAGCTGTTTGAGTAGGCAATCCCTATTAGTTGTGATTTTTACCCCTTGGCCAGTTTTATGAGAAATTGGTATCTGGTCTGACTGCTGAATTAATTAACAGAACGATCAAAATTATTCCATAGTTTATTATTCGATATAATTTGAACTTCAGGTGTTTTTTTATAGTAAACATATTTTTTAGAAGTGGTAATTAGTTTCAAATAATCAGTACTTCTGGTTTTTGTTGAGTAGGTAGACAAAAGCTGGTTGATTAGTTCTTCATTTGTACTTTTTACTAAAATAGTAACCTGGTTTTCTTCAATTTTGAAATAAATTCCATTATCAATTTCAAACGCTAAACATAAAATTTCATAATTGTCTAATGATTGAAGAAAGCGTTGAAACATTTCTAATGTCAAATATCGTCCGCTAAAAAAATCTTCATTGTAACAGAAATTATCAGCTAAAGCTTGAAAAAGGTATAGTTTTTCGATTTTCATTTGTTGATCATTGCCAAAAAACTCTACAATATCATCAAAAGTTAACGATTCAATTAGTAATCTTCCACGGTTTTCCTTTTTTGTGTACTTAACAAGATATTCCTCTTTCATAATAATATTATAAATTATACTTATTAATATTATAATTATAACAGTTTGACAAGTAGTTTAGTTGTTTGACAAGGACTCTTCAAAAGTTGGTAAATTGGAGGTAATTCCCCAGCAGAAATGTTTAGGTTGCCAAAAAGCAATACCTACTTCAGCAGGTTCAATATCCAAAACTTAGTTTTGAGAGAACTCTTTTGGTTTGTTATGAGATGTTTTTAGTTGGAGTTTGTTGTTGACAAATGTATAATAGCTTTAATTATCTTACAAGGGAAAAATACCAATGGCAGGAATTAGGTTGCCAATGGCAGGAATTAGTTAATAACTGGTTGTGTTTTCGGAATAACTGGTAATTAGCTAACATTGCTGCGTAAAGGTAGGTAGCTGACTGCCTTTATGCGGTAACTACAAGGCATGAAAATACTAAAATTAGATTACTTCGGATAGCTTAGGAACTGGCAGATGATAACCTAATTCATTGTTCAGCCTTTTAATTAAATGTGCCGAAAGAAATGGGGACTCCTTTTCAAGGTTTTGGTGCACAAAAAAGTAGATGTTATTTATTCCTAAATCAATCCAGTTTTTTATCCTTTCAAACCAGTCATCAAGTCTTGTATAGTCACTTTGGTGATTGGCGCCTACATAACGCACAAACGCACTTGGACTGGCTAATCTCATGTGCATCAAATCTCTTCTGCCAGCTGTATCAACAATGATGTTGGTAACCTGGTTTTTTTCCAACAAATTATAAAGCTCAGTGGCTGTTTCTTCATCATTGTACCAGTTGGTGTGCCTGAATTCAATGGCCAGAGGTATTTCTTTAGGCCAATATTCAACAAATCGGGCCACCCTGTCAATGTCTTTTGGGGCAAAATTGTTGTGCATTTGCAGAAAAATCATCCCCAAACGGTCTTCTAAGTTACTGGCGGCATCCAGGTACCTTTCTACAATATCCTCTACATTATTAAGCCTTCTTAAATGACTGATATCTTGCGATATTTTAGGGAAAAACCGAAAGTTTTCAGGGGTTTTTTCTTTCCATTTTGCAAATTGTTCTGGCGGAAAAATCCGGTAAAAAGTAGCATTTAGCTCAATAGAATTAAATTGGGTAGAATAGTAGCTTAGCTCATCTTTAGTACCTCGTGGGTAAAAGTTTTTTAAATCGGTTTTGTTCCATTTTGCACACCCCACATAAATTTCAGGTTTTTTCTTATTCCCATACTTTTTTAGTACATCTGCTGTTTGTGGGTGATCTTGAGGTAATGTAAAATCAATTATTTCTGGATTGTCAACTTTTCCAAATTTCATATGGCTGGTTTGTTTTAAGTTTTATGATGTAAAATTACTTCTAATTTTTGTTTTTTTAAGGATAATTTTACCTGAAATTTTGTTTACATGAACGTAATTAAGATAAAGTTGTCTTTTATTTTTGTGTTTTAATGTGTTGATAATCAGTGTTTTTGTTTGTGTTGCTGAAAAATAATTCAAAAAATATTTGGATAAAATTGAAGTTTAAAATAGTTTTGTGACCAAGTATTCAAATACACCTTTCTATAAAAAGGGTGTTTGATTTATACAGAAGAGTGGAGAGATTAGGCTCTGTGAAACTCTGGCAACCTACCCGCTTTAGGCAAGGTGCCAATACCTAATCCTGAGTACAGGAAATTATAAATTTAAAACACTTTGTAACCATGACCCCTCATAGAGGGATTTACTAAAACCATAATTCTTCTTAATGAAGAAAATATGCATAAAAATTTAACAACAGAACTTAACTTTAAATGAATGAAAGAAAGTTGTTGTAGATTTAAGTAACTTAGCTAATTACCTGTTAGTTTGTTAGGCTTTTAGGTATGCAGGTGGTTTTTATCATCTGCTATAATGCTGTCATTTTTTAACTAATTATTCATTAACTTTTAAAACAATGAGCAAAAATTACAAATTTGAAACATTACAGTTGCATGCAGGACATGAAATTGACCAGGATACCTTTTCAAGAGCGGTTCCTTTGTACCAAACATCATCGTATGTGTTTAAAAACTCAGAACATGGGGCTAACTTGTTTGCATTGAAAGAGTTTGGGAACATTTATACCCGTTTAATGAATCCAACCTCCGATGTGTTTGAGAAGCGGATTGCAGCTTTAGAAGGTGGTGTTGCTGCTTTAGCAGTGGCCTCGGGGCATGCGGCACAGTTTATTGCATTAAACAACATCCTTAAACAAGGAGATAATATCGTAACTTCTCCATTTTTATATGGTGGAACCTACAACCAGTTTAAGGTAAGCTTTAAAAACCTGGGTATTGATGCACGCTTTGCAAAAGATGATACTGTAGAAAGCTTAGAACCTTTAATTGATAATAAAACCAAAGCTTTGTATGTTGAAACCATTGGAAATCCTGGTTTTAGTGTGCCTGATTTTGAAAAACTAGCAGCTTTGGCAAGAAGCAACGATATTCCTTTAATTGTGGATAACACTTTTGGTGCAGGTGGTTATTTGTGCCAACCAATTAATTATGGTGCAAATATAGTGGTTGAGTCAGCAACAAAATGGATTGGTGGACATGGTACCAGCATAGGTGGTGTGATTGTGGATGCAGGAAACTATAATTGGAACAATGGGAAATTTCCTCAGTTCTCGGAGCCATCAGAAGGGTATCATGGGTTGAAATTTGGGGAAGTGTTTGGTGTGGATGGTCCTTTTGGAAATATTGCTTTTATCATCAGAGCCAGGGTTGAAGGTTTAAGGGATTTTGGTCCAGCTATAAGCCCTTTTAACTCCTTCCTTTTCTTGCAAGGGCTTGAAACTTTATCACTTAGAGTAGAGCGAACCTGCGAAAATGCTCTGGCATTAGCCAAATGGTTAGAGGAACACCCAAAAGTTGAAAAAGTAAATTACCCCGGGCTCGAATCGAGTAAATATCATACATTGGCTAAAAAGTACCTAAAAAATGGCTTTGGTGGGGTGCTTTCGTTTACAACTAAAGGAAGCAAATCTTCTACAACTGAGTTGGTTGATAATTTGCAACTAATCAGTCATTTGGCAAATGTGGGAGATGCAAAAACCTTAATTATTCAGCCTGCAGCAACAACGCATCAGCAGTTGAGCGAAGAGGCACAGTTAAAATCGGGCGTTACACCTAATTTGTTAAGGATATCTGCTGGTATTGAGCATATTGATGATTTAAAGGCGGATTTGGAACAGGCACTTTCGAAGATATAGTCGAATTTTGAAATTGGAACTTTGAACTTTGTGGGTAGCAGCCAAAGTTCGAAGTTCCGATATTTATGCTGTGTTTGAGTTGCCTATTGAAGCAATCAAGCATGCGAGATTCTTTTATTTGAATTTGAGTAATAATTTTTCTTAAATTGAAGCAAGAGCCTCAGTTGAACAAAAAGTCATTTATTTTTTAGTCCAAAAATTTTTGATAGACCATAAAATACACAATTTTTGGTTGAATGAGCAGGAGATCGATTTTCCATTTCAACATTGTTTTACTTCTTATTTGATTAATTATATAGGGCCTGCCTTAAGGGGAAATACATAGAAACACTGTATTAGCCGATAAAAAAAACAATTGCCACTCCAAAGGTCAGGTGGTACACTGAGCTAGTTGAAGTGCTCAATGTCCATCAAATAAGCAATTTTTACCTACGGTGAGGGCTTCGCTGTTGATACAGCCCCGAACCTAAGCTTTTCTAACAAACTCTGATTTTAAAGCCATCGCGCCAAAACCATCAATTTTGCAATCAATGTTGTGGTCACCCTCTGCTAAACGAATGCTTTTTACTTTAGTGCCTGCTTTTACAGGGCCTTTTGCTCCTTTAACAGGTAAATCTTTAATGACTATTACAGAGTCACCATCCTGTAACTGGTTTCCATTGGCATCTTTCACAACTAATGCATCCTCATCGACCAACTCATCGGGGTTCCATTCATAACTGCATTCCGGACAGGCAAACAATCCATTTCCTGTTGAATATCCATACGGTGATTCGCACTGTGGGCACGGTTTCATTTCTTCTGACATGATAGGGTATCTATTAAAGGTTTTCTAAAATTAATTTGCCAAAAGTACTATGGTTGTTCTGCTTTTCCAAAAGTATTTGGTTTGTATGTTCTTAAATCAAGTTGTTTCTGGGGCCCTTTTAGAGTTTTCCATATTTGGGAATCTTAATTAAGAGAGGCTCTCCGTCAGGTTTTTTGCTTGGCAATCGCCTACTTAATTACCTTCTGGCTTTTTTGTCAGTTCTTTAAACGATTGGATAAATTTTCTTAGGTCGTTTTCAGTTTTTTCGTCAATTATCTTTCCTTCTTTGGAAACTTTACTTTTTATTCCCTGAATAAGAAGTGTTGTTTCATCTGTAAATTTGCTTTGTATGGTTTTCATAATTAATTGTAATTCTTTGTGTCCTTTTTCGCCATTTGCCGATGCTGTGATAAGTCCAGTTGGTTTATCTGTAAATACGATTGTTGATACACACCATTCAATTACATTTTTTAGTCCACTTGGAATACTGAAAACATATTCAGGAGTACAGATTATTACTCCATCTGCGTTACCCACTTTATTCCTGAAATCAACAATCTTTTCAGGTACATTTACATCTGTTAGCTCAGTTTTGAAGTGCGGTAAAACTGTTAAATCATCGATTATCTCAAAATCGAATTCAGTTTTTTCTGATTCCGCAATAAATTTTAGAATTGACAAATTCCCCGATTTTTGACTCGCACTTCCGCAAATTCCAATTATTTTTTTCTTATAGTTCATTTAAATCTCTGTAATTTTAGTTTGTAGGTAAAGAAAAATATTCCTTTCAGTTATAAATTATTTCGCATAGTCCTGAAAAATGCAATTTTTTTTAAAGAATACCAAAGTGTTTAATGTAGCAAAGCAAGTACTAACAGCGGTTCGGTATAAATCAAAAGACCATTTATCAATACCAGTTCAATACTCAACTTTCCGTTTGGGTAGATAATATCCTCTTTTCAGGATGGCAGATGGAATACTTAAAATCATTTAAGCCGCAATAATTTTGTTGAATTTTATTAGTTATGCGAATTAGGAGCAGATTTGTGAAAATTTGAAATTCGACCCGATCAGGGCTGGACATGTAATTGCAAATAATATTCTCTACAACATATGACCTCTCTATGGTCAACCAACTCATTTTAATAGAATCAAAAAATAATCCAAACCAAAATTGGCATTAATATCTAATGTAATGACCAATGCCTCATTAATCATTAAAAAATTCCATTACCTCACTTTTGTTTACATCATTGCTTACTTCTTTTTTCAGGTTGTTGTTAACTTGCTGTATAGGGGTGTTTTGTAAAGAGCCACCAATTAAATAAACAAATCGGCCCGAAATAGCCAGAGGTTGTACATTTACACTTTTTGGTGTTAAGCGATAAGATATTTCAAAGTTTTTGGCTTTGGGCATTTTTTTCCAGATAAACTCTGCTTTATTGTTGTCAAAAGCAAAAGTAGCCCCTTTGCTGTCAATTACCTTTGCATTATAGCCAAAAGGAATGGTTTCTTCTATTTTTGCAGCACTTTGTATGGTTCCACGACTAACTAATAGCCTTACAATCAGGCCGTTTTGTTGTTTTGAAAAAGCAGGCTTAATCCTCAGGCATTGCACCTGCATTGGGTTTTTAGGCGGAAAGCTTAAGCCGCTGTTCAAATTTTTATCTTCATCTGGTCTAGGGGTGTAACTGAATACTTCGCCGGGTGCGTAAACTATTATCCTGTCATCTTTTAGATGGGTTGAGCCCCGCTGGTTTTTATAAATATAAGTGAACTGGGCGGGCAAATTAAATTCACCTTTTAAATTTCTATCAACAAGAATGTCATAGGTAAGTGTAATTTTCGCTGCACGAGGTAAACGAACCCATGTAAATTTTACCATTTGATTGGAAAAACTAAAATTGGCAGCTCCTGATTGTCCTTCAACTGCCCTAAATCCTTTAGGTAGCTTTTGTTTTAGTTCGGCAAAGTGCTGTAAATCAAGTTTGTTTACAGTTATTTCAACGGTAAACCGGTCACCAGCGTGTACATTATACGGAATGTTGGCTTTTATCCAAACCTGATCGTCTTGTATTCCCGAAATAGCAAAAAACGAAAATACCAGGCCTATGATTAACTTGTTCATCATCTTTAATCTTTGTTTTAGTTAGCTAAATTACTAAAATATCAACAAAGATACTAAAAATGTAATGTTTGTAAGTCAATGCTATAATATTTATGTTTGCGAACCTTTCTTACTTAGGGTTTCGACTCAATTTTTAAAACCTGTCTTGATATAGATGCTCCGGCAAACACCCCCAGTCCATTTTCTATATTAGTATATAATTGTACAGGTTCTGTATACAAGTTTTCTTCTTGCAATTGATTTTGTTTATCAATAGCATAATAGTACTTGTAGTATTCCTCGTTAATGGTTAGCAAATCAATAAATAAATATTCCGACATATTAAACTGATGGCTGTCCATTTCTAACCTAATCACTTTATTTAAACCATCAAATTGTTCATCACTAAACAAGAACCCAACGAATTGCAAAGGCATGTCTTGTTCAAGACCAAAAATATTAATATTGGCCATATTACTGAGTAAAGCATTCAGGTTTGGCTTGTCGGCATCAAAACTTTGAAAGGCTCCATAGGCTAACCATAATGAATCAAGGTTTATGTTTTCTATATCAGATGTTTTTGGGGCAATTGAGTACACAAGTAAATAGTAGAAGTTGTTGTTTATGGGCGGATCATTAAATGAAATTTCATAAACTAAATTGGTATCAGCATAAGCTCCATTTGTTTCAATCGAGTTTGGTAGTTGAGAAACACCTATTTCAACTTTTTCAGGTATTGTTGTTTTTGCTTTAAGGCATTCAATAACTTCCTTGTTTTCATAATCATTGTTAAATATGTCGATTTGTATTTCATAGGTGTTGCCTGGTTTAATTGTTATTTCATCGCTAGTTAAATAACTTTCCTGAAAGTTGCCATTTGGCACTTCATTTATCAAAAATGAAGGTTGCTCATTATCAATTACTACTTCTTCAAATTTGTTAAAAACGGTATTGTTACCTGTAATATTTATACGAAAATCGGTGTACTCATTTTCTTCACTGTACTGTAACTGAGCATAGTATAAAATATCAAATGCATATTCAGGAAATGCCTGCAAGGTTCTCCAGACTTTTATTTTAGGGTTTTCTCCTTCTATCATCAGGCAATGGAGCATGTAGTCTGTTTTTTGCAGAGGGGGGGCTTGTTTTTCGCAGGACAGAGTTAGAACAGCAAATGTTATTAGTAGTAAAAATTTATTTTTTTTCATCTTTTTCTAATATTGAGTAATTATTTAAAAACTTAATGTGTAGCTTATCGAAGGTATAATACCAAATAATCTATGTTGATTTATTAGGCGAAGGTTGTAATAAATATTGCCAAGAACATTTGCCCAACCTTCATTATACGAAGAAGCGTAAACATTTTTCCTGTTGTAGACATTATAAATTGAAAGGCACCATGTTCCATCCCCCAATCTGTTTTTTCTGAAGTAATTAACAGATAAATCCAGTCGATGATAATTAGGGTTGATATACCCGTTTTTTTGATTATAAAGTACCTTGGTGGGTTGATAAAATCCTACCCCGGTCATTTTTTTATCAAATGAGGCATTAGTATCCCAATAAAATACATTTGGTATAGTTTCCTTGTTGCCGGTGTGGAATAACCAGTTGGCTGCAAGGCTCCATTTTTCGGAAAGCTTGTAATTTAACACAAGGTTTAAATGGTGCCTGTGTTCAAACCTGAAAGGGAAAGGCCTACTCATGTTAATTTCTTCGAATTGCCTGTTGGTTTTGGAAATAGTGTAACCTAACCACCCAGTAAATTTACCATATGGTTTTTCAATAAGAAGTTCAATTCCTTTCGAATCTCCGTCCCCGGTTATAATTTTTTCAACCCAGGTATTACTTTTCGAAAAATAGGAGGCACCTTCTTTGAAATTAACTAGGTTGTTCATTTTTTTGTAGTAGAACTCGATATGAAAATTGAAGTTTTTGGGTTTTAAAATACTTAAACCACCTGAAAAATGTTCAGCGGTTTCGGAAGGTGCACCCTCAATTGCTGCAACAAGCAAGTCTGAGGCACGTTTTATTTTGGTCGCCTCCAGTAGATGTAAGTGTTGTACCATTTGACTGTATGCCCCTTTTAGAATAAGCCCCCGGGCAAACTCCCAGCTGGTATGTGCCCTTGGTTGAAAACTTAGGTTATTATAATCCGTTGTTTCATATAATGAGGCATGCAGGCCTACTGAGATTTTAAGTTTTTTGAACGGTGAAAAATTAAAGTCGATATAGGCAGTTTGCTCTTCAGTGTTATGTTTGTAATAATTAAAAGTGGTGTCATTGTAATAAGGTCTTTGATTTTCATTATTTGTATAAAAATGATCTTTTTCCCCGTTTTGAGATGTGAGGTCTAGTAATGTGTATTTATAGCCCAAGTTTGCATTTATTTGAGGTGTTATGTTTAGCTGAAAATTTGAAATAATGGATTGATTTAATACATTGTTCTCAATGGAACTTTCATTAAAGTTTGAAGTGATAAGAGTTTGTGACTGAAAATAACTTGAATCATTTTGATATCCCCTATAATTGTAGTTACTCAATGCTATTTGGATATCAGAAAACAACCAATTGGTAATTTTCCATTTCCAGGCTACTGTTCCTAACAGGTTATCCCAATTTTGACCATCAACAAATCTGTTGTAAAAATAACCTTCTGAAATTGTTCCAATTGTTTCACCAAAATCTTTTCCGTTATAAAAAGTTGCATAGATTATACTGTTTTTCGAAAGCCTGTGCGTTATTTTGGCATTGATATCATAAAAATAGTAGTCGTTCAGGTCATTTCCATCTGTTAGTTGCGAGGGGATAAATATGCCATAAATATGATAATACCCAAATCTGCCTGACAAGGAAAAACTTGTTTTATCCTCTACTATAGGGCCTTCAAGAAAAAACTTAGAAGCTATCATGCCAAGCGAAGCTTTTCCTTTTATTTCTTTAAAATTCCCTTCTTTTATTTTAATATCCATCACTGATGATAATCGCCCTCCATAACTGGCCGGAAAAGCCCCTTTATAAATATCGGTAGAGCTTACCATGTTGGTGTTGAAAACTGAAAACAACCCCAGCAAATGAAAACAATTGTAAAGAGGAACATTGTCCATTAAAAACAAATTATGTGAAGAGTTTCCACCCCTCACATACACTGCACCATTTGCTTCCATGCCAGATTGCACGCCAGGTAGAAGTTGTGCAAATTTAACAATATCCGGTTCGGCCATCATAATAGGGAATTTAGCCATTTTAACCGGAGATATTTGCATTTTCCCGATTGGTTCTTGTCCGTTAATCAATGGTTCCTTTTGTCTTTCTGCTATTAAAATTTCTGAAAGTTCAAGGTTTGCTGCCAACTCTATTTCTAACTCCTGGTCTTTGTCAAAAACAACCATCTGTTCTTTCTTCTCCATTCCAATGTATGAAAAAACAAGGGTGTAAACTCCCTCCTCAAGTGATAAATTGAAATAGCCAAAATCGTCGCTGATTGTTCCAAGGTGACTTTCTTTATCATAAACATTAACATTTATGAGCTTTTGCCCTGTTTTAGCATCATTAATATAACCACTGAGGGTATATTTTTTTCGTTTTACTTTCTTTTTTAAAACAATGTGCTTATCAATAATTTGAAATTCGATACCAGTACCTTTCAGTAAATCTGATAAGATTTTGTTAATACTATTGTTTTTATATGACCTGGTAATTTTATAGTTTGATGGAAGTATATCGGATTGATAAGCAAAAGTGTAGCCAGATGCCTTTTCAAGTTTTTGGAGGGCATCAGTTAACAACTCATTTTTAAAAGTAATAGTAATACCATCTTGCAATGCTTTAGCCTCTATTGAGAGCAGGAGACAATAAATGCTAACGGCAAAGCCAATTAGTAAATTAGGGGTTAATAACTTGTTTTTCGAAATTTTCTTAATCATTTTATAGCTTGTTTTTATGACAATAGAAAAGTCCGAAAAAGAAAAATTACTTTTCTTGCTGGTGCAATTCTATTGTTTGTTTTACTTCTTTAATTTCAATATCAAAAGTCAGCGCTAACACTTTTAATATTTTGTTTAATGATTGATTATTAAAGCTAGCTGAGAATTTAAGCTCTTTTAAAGCATCATTTTTTATTGTTATTTCTTTTCCATACACTTTGTTTAAACACAAAACAACTTCGGTTAAAGGCGTTTTCTTAAACTTGAGTACTTTTGTTTTCCAGGCTAAATAATTTACATTTATTGCATCCAAGCGAATTATTTCTCTTCGTTTAATATCATATTTAGCAGACTGTCCTTTTTCAACAATTACGCTTTTATTTAAATCAAGTACTTCAAATTTCACTTTCCCCTCTTTTACAGTTAGTTCTATAAACTGCTTATTACATTCGTTAATATTAAAGGAGGTACCAAGTACTTGAACTAAGCTATTTCCTACATTAACTATAAAAGGTTTTGAGGTGTCTCTTTTTACACTAAAAAACGCTTCTCCTTCAAGCCATACTTCTCTTTTTTTTCCTTCAAATTCTTTGGCATACAATAACTTACTGTTTTTATTTAAACTTACAGTACTATTGTCAGGCAGTAAATAGTTCTCAATTATTGAGTTATTGCTAACCAGCTTTTGCCTATTTTCTGAGAATAAATAAACTCCAACAGTAACCAAAACCAATATAGTAGCAGCTATTTGCAACATTCTAACATTTATTTTTCTTACCTTTTGAGGTTTTGTAACAGTTTGGCGAGCTACTTTTTCCCAAACTTCATTGGTTTCATTATCATAGCAATAAGACAAATCACCTGTAATTTCCCAATTTGCTTTTATTTCATTAAAATATTGTTTATTGGTATCATTGTTAAGCCAATTTTTAAACAGCAACTGCTCTTCATCGTTAGCTGAATTATCAAGAATACTTGATATTAAATCCCAATCAATATTTAATTTTTCTTCTTTCATTTGCTTACAATATTAAAACACCTTTAAATTAAAAAGGGCCTATTCAATTTGAAGTTTTTTTCTAAAAAAGTTTTATAATGCTGATAATTAGTGCAGTATTAATACCAGTAAGATCTTCGCGAAGTAGTTTAAGTGCTTTTCCAACCTGATTCTTTACTGTTTTTACTGAAATACCAAGTTCTTCGGCAATTTCTTTGTGTTTAAGTCTATGCATTCGACTCATGATGAAGATTTTTTTGCATTGTGCAGGTAACTTATCAATGCTGGTTAGTAGTTTGATTTTTAAGCTACTATCCTTTTCATCATTATCAAAAAACTTCTCGGTTGTATATATGATTTCTTCATGATGTATTTTTCTTACCTTTAAATGTCTTAGTTGATTCAGACACTTATTTTTTACAATAGTGTACAAGTAGGATTTTAGTGAAACAATACTCATATTGGTGCGTGTTTCCCAAAATTGTACAAATACCTCCTGTACAATATCCTCCGCAAGTTCAGTATCATTAAGTATCTTGCTTGCAAACTGCTTTAATGGTTGGTAATAAAGCCTGAAAATAAGCTCGAAAGCTTTTTTATCTGAATTTTTAATAAGTTGTAGCAACTCCTTTTCAGTGGACATAGGTATAAATTTGCCGACAAATGAAATAAATATTTTGTAATAAAAAAAGGTAGAAAGTCATTCAAGACATCCTACCTTTTACTTTATTGCTTCTTACTATATATTAAAAATCCCTTTTCTGATGAACCGCTTCATTATCAACTAATTCATCAAACTGTAGGTATTCATATATTTCGTTCTCTTTTGGCGAAATAGTTGAATTGTAGATTTCGAAATATTCTTCTGCCGTTGGAATTTTGTTCGAAATTGAAACAATTGCCGCTAATTCTGCCGAACCTAAATAAACGTTGGCACCTTTTCCCATCCGGTTGTTAAAGTTTCGGGTAGAGGTGGAGAAAACGGTAGCACCATCTGGTACCCTAAGTTGATTCCCCATACAGATGGAGCAGCCCGGCATTTCAATCCGGCTACCTACTCTGCTAAAAGTAGAATAATAAGCTTCGTCTTTTAATTTTGCTGAATCCATTCTTGTTGGCGGAACAATGTAAGTTCTTACGTCCGGGTTTTGTTTTTTCTTTTTCCAAATTTCGCCTGCTGCCCTAAAATGGCCAATGTTTGTCATACAAGACCCAATAAAAACATCGTCAATTTTGGTTCCAGCCACATCCGATAGCACTTTTACATCATCCGGATCGTTTGGACAAGCCAAAATGGGTTCATTAATTTCAGCTAAATCAATTTCAAGTACCGCGGCGTATTCTGCATTTTCATCGCGTTCCATTAATTTTGGATCTTTTAACCATTCTTTTAAGGCTGCAATACGGTTTTTTATAGCTTCCTCAGCTTTGTAGCCGTCTTTTAGCATTCGTTCCATCAGCGCAATATTTGATCGAACATAATCTGAAATGGTTTTTTCCGAAAGTTTTATGGTGGCAGCAGCTGCGCTACGTTCAGCAGCGGCATCGGTCAATTCAAATGCCTGTTCAACGGTGATGTTTGGTAAGCCTTCCATTTCTAAAATACGGCCATTAAATACATTGATTTTTCCTTTTTTCGGAACTGTTAGCATACCTTCTTTAATAGCAAAATAAGGGATGGCATTTACTACATCGCGCAAAGTAATTCCTTGCTTTAATTTGCCCTTGAATTTAACCAGTACGGATTCAGGCATATCTAATGGCATGAACCCCAAAGCCCCCGCAAAAGCAACTAAACCTGATCCGGCAGGGAAAGAAATACCTAGTGGGAAACGCGTATGCGAATCGCCACCAGTACCCACAGTATCAGGAACTAATAAGCGGTTTAACCAGGTATGAATTACCCCATCACCCGGAAGCAGCGAAAGACCTCCACGTTCGATGGTAAATTGGGGCAGTTTTTTGTGTGTTTTTACATCTGCTTCTTTTGGGTAAGCTGCTGTGTGACAGAACGATTGCATGTACATTGGTGTCTGGAATTTTAAACATGCCAGTTCAGTCAATTCGTCAGCAGTCATTGGCCCGGTGGTGTCTTGCGAGCCCACTGTAGTCATAATTGGTTCTACCGATTCACCAGGCAAAACACCGGCTTTTCCGCTGGCTTTTCCAACCATTTTTTGAGCCAGGGTATAGGCCTGGTTTTCTTTATGCACCGGTTGATCTGGTTTGGCAAATACATCAGCCTCTTCTAAACCTAAGGCTTTTCTTGTTTTTTCGGTTAATGAACGACCAATAATTAATGGAATTCTACCTCCGGCACGGTATTCATCAGCCAAAGTATTAGGCTTTAATTTAAAAGTTGAAATTATTTCGCCGTTTTGATTTTTAACCTCGCCATTTTTTGTGAAAATTGTTAGTTCATCGCCACTATTAATTTTGGTCACATCACACATAATTGGCAAGCCACCCGAGTCTTCAACTGTATTAAAGAAAATAGGGGCGATAGCGCCACCTAAAACAACTCCTTCGCGACGCTTGTTTGGAACAAATGGGATGTCGTTACCAATGTGCCACAAAACTGAGTTCGTCGCTGATTTTCTGGATGAACCTGTTCCAACCACATCACCGACAAAAGCAACCATATGGCCTTGTTCTCTCCATTCGGCAATAGTTTTATTGCCCTCAGGAAACAAACTTTGACCCATCGAAAGGGCATGCATAGGAATATCCGGACGGGTTGCGGCTTCTGAAGCTGGTGAAAAATCGTCTGTATTTATCTCACCATCAACTTTATAAGCTTTTACTTTAATTTCTGCTGGCAATTCTGGTTTTGAGGTAAACCACTCAGCATTTGCCCACGATTCAATTACTGACTTAGCTGCTTCATTTGTTTTGGAAAGCTCAAAAACTGTTTCAAAAGCATCATAGACAAGGGTGATACCTTTTAATGCTTCAGCAGCATCACTAGCAATTTCATTATTTTTTAACGCTTCAACTAAATGCAAAACATTGTAACCACCAATCATGGTTCCTAAAATGAAAATTGCCTCTTTTTTGTTAATTACTGTGCATTTTACTTCATCTTTTAAAATTTTATTCAAAAAATCAGCTTTAATTTCAGCTGAAGGATCAACGCCAGGGGCAATTCTGTTTTTTAATAAATCCAGCAAAAAATCTTCATTTCCTTCAGGTTTTTCCAATAATTTACAAACTTCGGCAGTTTGGATTGTATTTAACGGTAATGGAGGAATACCTAGTTCTTTTCTTTCTTCTACATGCTTTAAATAAGCAGCTATTACTTCGCTATTCATTGATTATAAGTTTTAGTTAAGAATATATTTGAGTGTTCTTAAAAGAAATAATTCCCTTTGAAGAAGTACAAAAGTAGAAATATTTGGAGAATATTTTTAGAAATTAGCTGACTTGGAATCAGAATATTGCTGTTTCTAAGTTCTAGCTTCTAATTTCAAAGTTTTGGTTTAAAGACTCTTTTTCCATTTCGAAAACAGCTTACTTGAGCCAACAAGTTTTTCAAATTCTGCTGCAGCTGCATTAAACTTTCTTTTGTCCCCTGTTCGTTTGTATAGAATGGCTTTATAATAGAGTTTTAGCTTTTCGTTTTCGTTATTCTTTGCAATAAAATCTTTAATGGCCTCGCTATAGAACTTACCCGAATAAGCATTTGCAATTGAAATTCTCTTGGTCTGAAAATAGTTGTCATTCAGTAGGTAAGGTTCAATTTTGTTGATTATTTTCCAGGCCTCTTTGCTGTTATTATCATTCAATTGGGTAATGGCAATATTTACCAGACGTCTTGCATTGGCATAAGCTCCTTCGTTTCCACCATACTTGGTTATGTTTTTGGTCATTTTATATACCGATTTGCTATAATACTCGCCCATTTGAAAGTTGAAATAGTCGGTAATTTTTATTTCATTTTCCTTTTGCGTAAAAACAAATTCAATAAAGTTAATACCCTGATCTGTTCGATAAGTATAAAAAGCTTTGGGTGTGCCATCTTCAATATGAAAACGGCTTAGGTACACTTTTCCATACTGTTTTACTTCATCAACCATATCGTTATTACTTTTAAAGATGACTTTTCGGTAGTATTTTTCGCCACCTTCCAGCACATTGGTTTTTACTTTTCCGTATGAAAAAATTTTTGCTTTAAACAGGTCAATATCCCAAGAAGTGTTTAAAAATTTGTAATCACCTTCTTTTATCGAAGTTTCCAAGTGTTTTGCAAAATCTTCAAAAAGCTGTTCCTTTTCAGTTTTTGGTGTGGATGTTGATCCTGTATTAGTTGTTTTATTGCAAGCCAGAAAAGTAAAAAACAACGAAAAATAAATTATTAGAACTTTTGTATTCATGATTTAATTTTTTTTTAATAGCTTGCAAAGAAAGCTATTTTTTGCTAAAATTATAAATTGGTTTGCTTCACAAGCCTGCAAACCAAAACTGCCAGTCGATCGGCATATACAAAGCCATTGTAAAATTTCAATTTACAATATTTCAAACTGGCTTAGTATACTTGGCGAAACATTAAAAACCGATTTAAAGCTTTTTGAAAAGCTCGAAGGACTAGAAAAAACAACAGCATCCATTATTTCAGTAATACTTACTTCATTCGAGCTCTAACAAGGGCCTGCTGAAAAAGTCAGAGGTACATTAGCTACAACTTAGCGAAGCGATATCTTCGACCAAAGGGAGAAAAATTAGCAAAGCGAAGATGTATATGAATACTTCGAGCTGAAGCTAATGAAGTAGATGATGTGCCTCTTATAAATAAACTTCCTCTACAGTTCTGGTTTAGTAACAGAGTAATACCGATTTTACTTT